>DASSTR010000059.1:0-22531 GCA_035707825.1 Solirubrobacterales bacterium | reverse complement strand
CGTCCGCGCCGCCCGCGAGCGCTCCTGGGAGCGCTCGATGGTCCAGCTCGCGACTGGCTACCGGCGGGCGCTCGACGCGGCCGCGGTGGCCCGCCCGCAGAGCGCTGCCCGTGCCGCCTGAGCCCGGCGGGGCGGCGCAGGCCCCGCAGTACGATGGGGCCATCGACGATCCCGCCCTCTACTTCAACCGCGAGCTCTCCTGGCTCGACTTCAACCAGCGGGTTCTCGAACTCGCCGAGGACCCCGAGGTGCCGCTGCTCGAGCGGCTCCGCTTCTGCGGGATCTACGCCTCCAACCTCGACGAGTTCTTCATGGTCAGGGTGGCGGGCCTCTTCGACCAGCTCGACGCCGGGATAGACGCGCGCGGCCCCGACGGCCTCAGCCCAGGCGGTCAGATCGACGCGATCCAGACCCGCGTCCTGGCGCTCGACCGGCGCCTGCAGCGCTGCTTCGACGGCGCTCTGCGCCCGCAGCTCGAGGAGCACGGCATTCGCATCCTCAACCTCGCCACCGCCAGCGAGGCGGAGCGCCGCGAGATCGACGCCCGCTTCCACGACCAGATCTTCCCGGCGCTGACGCCGCTCGTGATCGGCCTCGGCCGTCCCTTCCCCTACATCTCCAATCTCTCCCTCAGCCTCGGCGTCCTCCTCCGCGACCCGGAGAGCGACGCCGAGATCATTGCCCGCGTCAAGGTGCCGAAGGAGCTGCTCGGGCGCTTCCTCGCGGTGGGGGAGGATGGGCGGGACTTCGTGCCGCTGGAGGAGGCGATCGCCGCCAACCTCGACTCGCTCTTTCCCGGCACCGAGGTCGTCGACCACGGTTACTTCCGGGTCACCCGCGACACCGACTTCAACGTCTCCGACGAGGCGGACGACCTGCTGCAGGCCGTGCAGGACGAGATCCGCCGCCGCCGCTTCGGCGAGGTGGTGCGGCTGGAGGTTGCGGCGGGGATGAACCCGAAGCTGCGCTCGCAGCTGATCGATGCCCTGCGGTTGGAGGACCGGGAGGTCTACGACGTCGAGGGTCTGATCGACCTCGGGGACCTGGGGGACGTCGCTGGGACCCATGGGAATGCCGAGCTCCGCTACCCACCCTGGACCCCGGTGACCCAGCCCCGGCTGCAGGGCGAGGACGACGAGCCGGTCGACATGTTCGCGGCGATTCGCCAGGGCGACATCCTCGTCCACCACCCCTACGACTCCTTCTCGACCTCGGTGGAGCGCTTCGTCGAACAGGCGGTCGCGGACCCGGACGTGCTGGCGATCAAGCAGACGGTGTACCGGACCAGCGACGACTCGCCACTCGTCCCCTCGCTGATCCGCGCTTCGGAGCGTGGCAAGCAGGCGGTTTGCATGGTGGAGCTGAAAGCCCGCTTCGACGAGGAGGCCAACATCCACTGGGCGAAGTCGCTGGAGGAGGCGGGCGTGCACGTCGTCTACGGCATCCCGGGGCTGAAGACGCACGTGAAGGCGATCCTCGTCGCCCGCCGCGAGGGGAACCGGGTGCGCGAGTACGTCCACATCGGCACCGGCAACTACAACCCGACCACGGCGCGCCTCTACACCGATTTCGGCCTCTTCACCGCGGACGAGGAGATCGGGGCCGACGTGGCGGAGATGTTCAACTTCCTGACCGGCTACGGGCGCCCGGCGCGGTACCGCAAGGTCCTGGTCTCGCCGACGACGATGCGCGATCGCATCATCGAGGAAATCAAGGCCACGACGGCCGCGCACAGGGCCGGCCGTCCGTCCCGCATCGCCTTGAAGATGAACTCGCTGGTGGATGCGCGCTGCATCCGCGCCCTCTACGAGGCATCGCAGGCGGGTGTGCGGGTGGACCTCAACGTGCGCGGCATCTGCTGCCTGCGGCCCGGAGTGACGGGGGTCTCGGAGAACATCCACGTCGTCTCGATCGTCGGCCGCTTCCTCGAGCACTCGCGCGTCTACGCCTTCCAGCGCGGCGAGGAGGTTCGCGTCCTGATGGGCTCGGCGGACCTGATGCCGCGCAATCTCGACAGCCGTGTCGAGCTGGTGGCGCCGGTCGAGGACACCGAGCTGCGGGCTGAGCTGCTCGACGTGATGGAGCGCTGTTTCGCCGACACCTCCAATTCCTGGGCGCTCGACAGCGACGGCGCCTGGACGCGGACGCACCCCGGCGAGGGCGAGCGCCGCAGCGTCCAGGATGAGCTCCGGGAGCGCGCCGCCGCCCGGGCGGCGGAGTCGCTGGCGACGGCGGCGAGCTGAGCTGGGGCGACCGCCGCCTCGCGGTCGGCGCCGCGTACTCGCCGTACCGATCATTAGGATTGCCGGGTGCCGCGTCTCTCCCTACTCCCGCGCGACCGAACCTTCTTCGACCTCTTCATCCAGGCCGGCCAGAACTCGCTTCACGCCGCCCGCCTGCTCGACCAGATGATGCACCGCTGGCCCGACGACGAGGGCCTCGGCCGCGAGATCCTCAAAGCCGAGCAGGAGGGGGACAAAATCACCCACAACATCATCCAGCGGCTCAACTCGACCTTCGTGACGCCGATCGACCGGGAGGACATCTACGGCCTGGCGACCCAGATGGACGACATCGTCGACTACACGGAGGAGGCCGCCGACTTCCTCGGCCTATACAAGATCGAGGCGCCGATGGGGCAGGCGCAGGACCTGACGCAGGTCCTCGTCCAGTCCTGCGAACAGCTTGCCGCGGGGCTCGAACACCTACCCGACTTCAAGGACCTCGACAAGTACTGGATCGAGGTCCACCGTCTCGAGAACGAGGGGGACCGGATCTCGCGCGATGCCGTCGCCTCGCTGTTCTCGAACGGGATCGACCCGATGGTCGTGATCCGCTGGAAGGACATGTTTGCCGTCCTCGAGGAGGCGATCGACGCCACGGAGACGGCGGCGCAGATCATCGAGGGCATCGTGATCAAGAACTCGTGAGCGCCGACGTCATCCTTGTCATCGTCGTCGCCACGGCGCTCGCCTTCGACTTCACCAACGGCTTCCACGACACAGCCAACGTCGTCGCCACGTCGATCTCCACCGGGGCGGCGCGTCCGCAGGTGGCGATCGGATTCGCCGCCCTGCTCAACTTCGTCGGCGCCTTCATCTCGATCTCGGTGGCCGCGACTGTGGCCAAGGACGTCGTCGACGCGGAAGTGATCACTCCCACGATCGTCTTCGCCGGCTTGATCGGCGCGATCGCCTGGAACCTGATCACCTGGTCGTTCGGATTGCCGTCGAGCTCCTCCCACGCGCTGATCGGGGGTGTTGTCGGCTCGGCCGTGGCGGCGGTGGGCTTCGACGCCGTCCTCACCGACGGCCTGGTCGGCAAGGTGCTGATCCCGGCGATCGTCGCTCCGGTGCTGGCCTTCGCCGTCGCCGGAGTCGCGATTGGCCTCGTCTACCGGGTGGTGGGGAAGCAGCGGCCGGGAACGGTGACCCGCGGCTTCAAATACGGCCAGATCATCTCCGGCGGACTGCTGGCCCTGGCCCACGGAACCAACGACGCTCAGAAGACGATGGGCGTGATCACCCTGGCGCTGGTCGCCAACGGCACGCTCGCCGCCAACGCCGACCCGCCGCTCTGGGTGATCGCCTCGGCGGCGACTGCTATCGCCCTCGGCACCTACAGCGGCGGCTGGCGGATCATCAAGACGACCGGGACCCGGATCATCAAGATGGACGCCGCGCAGGGGTTCTCGGCGCAGGGCGCCGGGGCGGCGGTGATCCTCACCTCGACCCACTTCGGCTTTCCCCTCTCGACCACTCACGTGATCAACGGCGGCGTGATGGGCTCGGGCGCCGCCAAGCGGCTCTCGGCGGTGCGCTGGGGGGTCGCCGGCAACATCGTCGTCGCATGGCTGCTCACCCTGCCCGCCGCGGCGGCGATCGGCGGCCTCGCCTATGGCCTCTGCGCCCTCTTCGGGGGCGGCGCCCTGGGCCCTGTGGTCGTGACTCTGGTGGGGCTGTCGCTGATCGCGGTGCTGTTCGTGCGCCGCTCTCAGAAGCGAGCGCCGCTCCCGGCGAGCTGAGGTGGCGGTCGTGGTCCAGACCCGGGAGCTGCTGGAAACGGTGATCGCCTCGATCGTCGCCGGGGTCGGGGTGACGGTGATCTTCTCGGTGGCGATCTGGGGGGTGGCCCGCTTCATCGACCTCAGCCGCAGCGAGCGCCCGTTCGCGGCCGGGCTGGCGGCCGGGCTGGCCGGAGTGGCCCTGATCGCCACCCTCGGCAGTGTCGTGCTCGGCATCGTGATCATGACCAGCAAGTAAGGCGCCGGCCGTCACCCGGGCGACGGGACCGGGGCCGCCCTACAATCTGGCTATGCGGGCGTTGAGGAACCTCGCGATCGTCATGTTGCTGGCGGCCATGGTCGCATTCATCCCCGGCGGGGGCAATGCGGCCGACGTCGTCTACACAGCGCTCACAATGGGCTTCCTAGCCGGCATCTCATGGATGCTCTTCGTCCTCAGCCGCGAGAACCAGCTCACCCTGGCGACGCTGAGCGATGGGCGCCGGGCGATCTTCTACGGCGCCTTCGGCATGATCGCGCTGCTGATCGCCGGCGTCGACAAGCTCTTCGCAAGCGGCGGTGGGACCCTGCTCTGGATCGTCCTGCTGGGCGCTTCGCTGGCGGCGATCTGGCGCATCTGGCTCGAGGCCAACACCTACTGAGCCGTCTCTGATTCGTAGCTGAATTGTTTGCCTTGGCGCACCACCTGCGCGGTGGGGGCTGGGACCGTCGTCCCCATGCCGCCCCAGGACCTAGGCGACAATCGGGAGGAGGGGACCGCCTCGGTGGAGTTCGTCGCGACGGTCCCATGCCTGTTGCTGGCAATCCTGGTGGCGGCGCAGATCGCGGTCGCCGGGCAGGCCCTGTGGTCGGCGGCTGTTGCCAGCCGGGCCGGCGCCAGAGCCGCGCTCGTCGGCCGTAGCGCGGGGGCTGCGGCGCGCCGGGCTCTGCCGGGCTCGCTCCGCGATGGGGCAGAGGTCGATGCCGATGGGAAGGTGACCGTGCGGGTGAGGGTGCCGCGCCTGCTGCCGCTGCTCCCGGCGCTGAACGTGAGCGCGGAGTCGGCGCTCAGGCAGGGTGGGGGATAGGCGGCCGATGGGGAGGGCGGGTCCCATCCGCGCGCGTCAGGCAGGACGGGCCCCGCAGGGAGGCGGGGCCCCGCAGGGAGGCGGGGCCTCTCAGGTAGGCCAGGCCTCTGTCGAGATAGTGGCGGCGTTGCCGGCCCTTCTACTGGCAGCCCTGGTCGCGCTGCAACTGCTGGCGGCCGGGTACACCGTGACCCTCGTCGACGGCGCCGCCGAGGCCGGGGCGCTGGCACTCGCCTCGGGACGTCCCGCGGCCGCCGCCGCAAGGAATGCGCTGCCCGGTTGGGCGGAGGATGCGGCTGACGTCCAGGTGATGGGCGGCCGGGTTCGCGTCAGCCTGCGTCCCCCCTCGATCGTCCCCGGCCTGGGAGCGCGCCTCGCAGTGCACAGCGAGGCCTTCGCCAGAACCGCCGGCCCCGGAGCTCCCAGATGACTGGCGCAGCGATCCTCGTCACCTGGGTTGGGGAGGCGGTGGGCTCGCGGGCCGCCGCGGCCGCGCTCGCCTGCGCAGGGGCGGAGCCCGATCGGGCCGCCCTGCTCATCGACCTGGCGCCGGTCCGCGCGCCGCGTCCGGCCCTTGTCGCCACCGCGGCGGCGCGCCGGCTCGAGGAGAGGCTCGCCATCCACCGTCCCCGGGCGGGCCTGGCGTCGCGGGGCCAGATCTGCCACCTGGCGTTGCCCGCCGATCGCGATGGCGTCGAGCAGGTTGCCGGTTCGCTGGCCCTGGCGCGCGAGTCGGTCTGCGCCATCCACCTGCCGCCCGATCTCCTGCAGCCGCTGCTCGGGGAGCGGGGCTTCGAGGCTTCCGGGGCCCTCCTGCGCGCCGACCTCGAGAGCGATCGGGCCCTGACCGCCCTGGCGACCCGCGACCTGATCGACCGGGGGCTGCGGGTGATGGTCCTCAAGCGCCCGCTTGCCTGGCTGCCCTCGCGCCGGGCGCTCTTCGGCGTGCTCCCCGAGGGGTCGCCGGGCGGGTTGCCCCCGCGCCTGCTCGGCCGCCTGCTGGAAGGGACGCCGGGCGATGGCCTGCGGGAGGCGCTCGATGCCGCCGGTTGAGGGGGTGCGTCGCCGGGGTAGATTGGCGAGCGCGAGGCGATCTGCCTACGCCGGCCGCGCCCCCCGCGAGGGCGGCCAGGCCCTGCCGCTGGCCCTGGGCGCGTGCTTCGTCATCGTCGTCGGGGCGCTGGCGCTGGTCGCGATCTCCGGCGCCGTCACCGGCAAGGGCAGGGTGCAGCGGGCAGCCGACCTGGCGGCGATCTCCGCGGCCCGTTCGATGCGCGATGACCTGCCGCGCCTGCTCTCGCCGCCGACTCTGCCGAACGGCCTGCCTAACCCGACGCATATGGGGAAAGCCGCATATCTCGCCCGCGCCGGGGCTGCGGCGTTCCTGGCGGCGCGGGCGAACGGGGTCGGCGCCACTCGATTGCGCATCGGCTTCCCGGACCTCCTCTCCTTCGCGCCGGTTCGCGTCAGGGCGACCGTCATGGCCGATCTGAAGACCGGTCGCGGCCCGGCAAGCGGGGGCCTGGGAAGAGGACGCCTGGGCAACAGGGGGCGGATGGGAAATCTGCGCGGGCGGCGGGTTGAGGCCTCGGCAGTCGCGGAAGCGGCGGCGCCCGCCGGCGCACTCGGGGCGATGCCGACGATCGCCAGGGGCGGCGGCTACGGCGGTTCGCTCGCCTACCGGCAGGGCGAGGGCATGAGGCCCGACGTGGCGCGCGCCTTCGGCCGCATGGCGTCCTCGGCGGCTCGCGCCGGCTTCGACCTGGTCATCGCTTCGGCCTTTCGCTCCGACGCGGAGCAGGCGGCCCTGTTCGCGGCGCATCCCGACCCCCGCTGGGTGGCCCCGCCCGGCCAGTCGCTGCATCGCTGCGCCACCGAGCTCGATCTGGGCCCCGATTCCGCCTACGGCTGGCTGGCCGCCAACGCGGCGCGCTTCGGCTTTGAGAAGCGCTACGAATGGGAGCCCTGGCACTTCGGCTTTACCGCCGGGCCGCCGCCATGCTCCGCGGCCGGGGACTCGCTCGGGGCGGCAGGTGGAGCCGGTCTGGCCGGGGACGGCGCCTTCGCCGGCGCCGCGGGCCTGCCGGCCTTCGTCCCGGCTCGATTCCGCACCGTGCTGGCCCGGGCGGCGTCGCACTGGAACGTCTCAGCGGCCCTGCTGGCGGCGCAGTTGCTGGCGGAGTCCAACTTCAACCCGTTCGCCGTCTCGGCGGCCGGCGCCCAGGGGATCGCCCAGTTCATTCCCTCGACCGCCGCCGCCTATGGGCTCGACGACCCCTTCGACCCCGCGGCGGCGATCGACGCGCAGGCGCACCTGATGTCCGACCTGGTCCGCCAGCTTGGCTCGGCCGCGCTGGCGCTGGCCGCCTACAACGCCGGCCCGGCCCCGGTCGAAGCTTGCCACTGCGTTCCCTCTATACCCGAGACCAGCGCCTACGTCAGCCGCATCCTCGCCCTCCTCGGCGGCGCCGGCGCCCTTGCCGTCCCTGCTTTCGAAGTTCGCCTGGTGGCGTAGACTGCCGCGCGATGGCAGCGGTTGAGATCCAGGGAGTCGAGGGGATGCAGGGCGTGCTGGGGCAGGAGATCGGCCCGAGCGAGTGGCGCACCGTCAGCCAGGCCGACATCGACACCTTCGCTGAGCTCTCCGGCGACGACCAGTGGATCCACGTCGACGTCGAGCGGGCGAAGGCCGAGAGCCCCTTCGGGACGACGATCGCCCACGGCAACCTGACCCTCTCCCTGGTCGACGGCTTCCGCAAAGAGCTGATCTCCTCGACCGGCTTCGCGCTCGGGGTCAACTATGGCTGGAACAAGATCCGCTTCCCGGCGCCGGTACCGGTCGATTCCAGGGTTCGCGCCAAGGCGGAGGTCGTCTCCGTCGACGAGGTCGGCGGCGGCTGGTGGCAGGTCGTCACCCGCTTCACTCTCGAGGTCGAGGGCAGTGAGAAGCCCTGTTTCGTCGGCGATTCCGTGACCCGGGTGATGGCGCCCGCCTCTGCCTGATCGTGGAGGGCGCGGGCGGCACCCAAGAACCGCCCTTTCACCTTCTGCTCGAGGAGGCAGAGGTGCCGGTCGCGCGCACGGCGCTCAACCTGCTCGTCTCCGACGAGGCCCACGAGCCGCCGATCCGGACGCTTGCCCGCGAGGCCCTTGCCGGTCTCGAGACGCCCGCGAACGAGCACGGAATCGTCGCGGCTCCCCTCTCGCCGCGGCAGATGAAGATCGTCCACACCGCGCTGAACCTGCTTCACGACGACCTTCGTCACGAGCACGCCGACGAACGCGAGGTCCTGCGACGCATCATCGCCAAGCTCCCCGACGAGCACACGATGCGCGCGATCTCGATCGACTGACGGTTTACGGCTCAGGGCACTTGGAGCCTGGCGCCGATGCATCGGCATCGACGCCAGGCAAGAGGCCGGCCCTCACCGGGCCTGACGGCCCTACTTGACGGTCAGGGTCCCTTCCATGCCGGCTTCGCGGTGCCCCGGCACGGTGCAGTAGAAGGTGTAGGTCCCCGGTTTCAGGTTGACCGTCGTCGCCGCAGTCCCTTCGGTGACCAGGTCGGTCTTGCCGATCTCTTCACCGCTGGAGTCTTCGATCGCGACGTCATGGCTCAGCGCCTGGGGGTTGTTGAATTCGACCGTCACTTCACCGGCCGAGGTCGTCTCGTCAGTCGAGGTGTAGGCGAGCGCGGCGCCCGGCTCCGCTTCGAACTTGAGCAGTCCGCCGCCGCCGGAGGCTGGGTTGGTCTTGCCTCCTGCGGCT
The DNA here is from genome assembly GCA_035707825.1 of Solirubrobacterales bacterium. Lineage (GTDB taxonomy): Bacteria > Actinomycetota > Thermoleophilia > Solirubrobacterales > 70-9 > VRUE01. Next base: position 13,672 of record DASSTR010000059.1, on the reverse strand, counting down.
GTGCCGGCGCCCGACGCGCCGTTCTTGGCGCCGTTGTCGCCGGCGGCTTCGCTTTCGGCGGAGTTGGTGGTGGCGTTCGTCGTCGTCGACGTGTCGCTCGATTCGTTGTCGCCGCCGCAGGCCACCAGAGCCATGGAGGCGAGGGCGAGAACGAGCAGGGACGCAAGCTTCTTCATGAAGATCCTTTCCTCGGAAGCGGAACTCTCGGGGGGACTGTAGTCCGATACGGCGCTCGGCAGCGCCTTGGTTCAACCGCCGCTGGCTTCGGGGCTCAGCGGCCGCTGAATTCGGGCGTCTCACCGCTGAAGAAGGCGATCGCGCCCTTGCGCAGGTCCTCGGTTCCCATGCTGTCCGCGATCCCGTGGCGCTCTAGCTGCAGGTGCTCGGTGAGGCTGTTCTCGATGCTCACGTTGCAGAGTCGTTTCGCCATCTTCACGTAGAAAGGCGCCTTGGCGGCCAGCTCATCCGCCTTCGCCCGGGCCGCCGGCATCAGCTCGTCCGCGGCGACCACCTGCGAAACGAGCCCTTCCTCGAGCGCGTCGGCAGGAGCAAGGTTCGGATCGTCGAGCAGGATTTCGAGGGCGCGGGAAGGGCCGACGATACGGGGCAGGAAATAGGTCATGCCGCCGTCCGGCGAGGCGCCGATTCGCCCGTAGGCGCAGGCGAGGAACGAGCTCTCCGAGGCGATGCGGATGTCGCAGGCGAGCGCGAGCGAGAAGCCGGCTCCGGCCGCGGGCCCGTTGACCGCCGCGATCACCGGGTAGGGGATGCGCCGCAGATCGCCGATCGCCACATGCAGCGCCTCCGCTCCCCGTCGAACCTGCGAGGGGAGGTCGATGGAGTCGTCTTCGACCCCCTGTTTGAACCCGTTGATGTCGCCGCCCGAGCAGAAGGCCGGGCCGGCGCCGGTGACGATCAGGCCTCGCAGCGGCGCCTGGTCGGCAAGCCATGCGAAGGCCGTACCCAGCTCCAAGATCATCTCCGGGCTCATCGCGTTGAAGGCGTCGGGCCGGTTGAGCGTCAGGGTGCCGATCTCCCCGTCGATCTCGATTTGTAGCGTGCTCAGCTCGGGCGGGCTCAGAGTCTGGGTGGTCATCTCGTCTCCATGTGCGCGTTCCTTTTGGCCAGGTGGCCAGGAGCCTACCCTTTGCCTTGATGCCGAAAGAGACCGAAAGCAACAGCCGTGAGGAGCGCATCGCCCAGCGCCGCCGCGAGCTGCCCGATGCCGCCGGGGTCTACCTCTTCTACGACGGTGGGGAGGAGTTGCTCTACGTCGGCAAGGCGCGCTCGATCCGCAAGCGCGTCGCCTCGCACTTCTCGGGCGGCGAGTCCCGCCTCACCTCGCGGGTCGAGCGGATCGACGTCCTGGTCACCGCCAACGAGGCCGAGGCCCTGCTGGCGGAGCAGAGCTTCATCAAGCGGCACAGGCCGCGCTTCAACATCCGCCTGCGCGACGACAAGTCCTATCCCTACGTGTGCGTCAGCCTCGACGAGGACTACCCGCGGGTCTATTTCACCCGCGAGAAGCACCGTTCCGGCCGCGCCTACTTCGGCCCCTTCTCCAGCGCCAAGCGGGTTCGCGAGACCCTCGACCTACTCGGCAAGCTGTTCCAGTTCCGCACCTGCGAGGGCGCCGAGCCGGGCCGCCGCTCGGGCAGCCCGTGCCTCGACTACTACATCAAGCGCTGCGGGGCGCCCTGCGTCGGCTACGTCAGCCAGGAGGAGTACCGTCGCAACATCGACGCGATCGTTGACTTCCTCTCCGGTCGCTACCGCCAGGTGGAGCGGGACGAGCGAGCGAAGATGGAGGGAGCCGCGGAAGGGCGCGAATTCGAGCGCGCAGCCGTGCACCGCGATCGCCTCAAGGCGATCGAATCGCTCTTCGAGCGCCAGCGGATCGCCGGGGGCTCGGTCGGCACCGCCGACCTGATCGGGGTCGCCGCCGAGGGCCCTGACGCCAACGCGCAGGTATTCCAGGTCCGCGACGGCATCCTCGCCGAGCGGCAGAGCTTCTACCTCGACAACCAGGCCGAACGGGAGATGGCCGAGGTCGCCGAGGAGTTCATCGGCCAGTACTACTCCGCCTCCCCGGCGGTGCCAAAGACGATCATCGTCGGCCCCTACCTCGCCGATCGGGCCGAGCTGCTCGCCGCGGCGCTGAGCGACCAGCGCGGCGCTCCGGTCGAGGTGCGGGTCGCCGAACGGGGCGACAAGCGGCGGCTGCGGGAGCTGGCGGAGCGCAACGCGCGCCTGGCCCTCGACCAGGACCGCCTGCGACGCGAGCACCGGCGCCAGCGGCGCGTCGACGCCCTCGCCGACCTGCGCGAGGCCCTCGGCATGGAGGAGTTGCCGGTGCGGATCGAGGGCTATGACATCTCCAATCTCGGCGGCGAGCACACGGTGGCCTCGATGGTCGTCTTCGAGGGCGGGGCGACGAAGAAGGCCGACTATCGCCGCTTCAAAGTCCGCGGCGAGCGCAGCAACGGCTCCGACGACTTCGCCTCGATGGAAGAGGTCCTCGAGCGGCGCATAAATCGCTATCTCGAACAGGTCGACCTCTCGCCGCACGACAGCAAGCGCGACGAGAGCTTCTCCTCGCTGCCGTCGCTGATCATGATCGACGGCGGCAAGGGGCAGCTCGCCGCCGGCATGAGGGCGCTCGCCCCATTCGCCGAGCAGGGGGTGACCGTGATCAGCCTGGCCAAGAAGCTGGAGGAGGTCTTCGTGCCGGGGCGCTCCGCGCCGCTGCCCCTGCGCGCCGACTCGGAGGCCTCGCAGCTGCTGCAGCGCGTGCGCGACGAGGCGCACCGATTCGCCATCGAGCACCATCGGGGCCGTCGCGACCGGGCGATGACCGGTTCGGTGCTCGATGAGCTGAAGGGCGTCGGGCCGGTGCGCAAGCGGGCGCTGCTGCAGCACTTCGGCTCGCCGGAGCGCCTGATCGCCGCCTCGCGCGAGGAACTCGAGGCGGTGCCCGGTGTTCCAGGCAAAGTGGCCCGTGAAATCCACGAGCAGCTCAACAGGACCGGCTGAGCATGGGGGCGAGGGGATGACCGACGGCGACGCGACAGCTCCACGGGACGCGGCAGCGCACGACGGAGGCGCCCCCGGCGAAGCGGTGACGCTGGTCGTGATCACGGGCCACTCCGGGGCCGGCAAGTCGGAGGCGATCGCCGCCTTCGAGGACGGCGGCTACTTCTGCGTCGACAACCTGCCGCCGCGGATGATCGACAGCCTCGGCGAGCTCTTCCGCCACGAGGGCAGCGGCGTCGAGCACGCCGCGGTCGTCTCCGACGTGCGCGGGGGCGACTACTTCGAGGACCTGCTGCAGGTGCTGGGCGATCTCGAGGCCAACGGCCTGAAGCCGAGGCTGCTCTTCCTCGAGGCCGACGAGGAGACCCTGCTCGACCGCTACAAGGAGACCCGCCGCCGGCACCCCCTGGCCCCCGAAGGGCGGATCGTCGACGGGATCCGCGCCGAGCGCGACCTGCTGGCGCCGCTGCGCGAGCGCGCCGACGTGGTGATGGACACCAGCGAGCTCACCGGCGCGATGCTGCGCCGCCGCATCTCCGAAGAGATGCTCGGCCGGGAGGAGGACGCGAGGATGGCGCTCACCCTGCTCACCTTCGGCTTCAAGAACGGACCGCCCCGCGACGCCGACCTCACCCTCGACGTGCGCTTCCTGCCCAACCCCCACTACGTGGACGAGCTGCGCCCGATGACCGGCCTCGACGCCGCCGTCCGCGACTACGTCGAGTCGGGGACGCAGGCCGGTGAGTTCTACGGGCGCCTGCTGCCGCTGCTCGAATTCCTCGTCCCCGCGTATGTCGCCGAGGGCAAGAGCCACCTGACGATCGCGATCGGCTGCACCGGGGGCCGCCACCGTTCGATCACCGTCGCCGACCGCATCCGACGCGACCTCGAGGAGCGCGACGACGTGATCGTGCAGGTCAAGCACCGCGACGCCGAGCTCGACGACTGAGGCCCCTGTCGCGGGCGGGCCGGGGGATGGCCGCGCCTGTGCCCGCGCAGCGACCTAGAATCGCTCGGCCCTTGGATTCCCAGCCCGTCATATCGATCAAAGGCCTGCGCAAGAGCTACGGCGACTTCGAGGCGGTCAGGGGGATCGATCTCGAGGTCCGGCCCGGCGAGGTGCTCGCCTTCCTGGGACCCAACGGCGCCGGCAAGACGACGACGGTGGAGATCCTCGAGGGCTACCGCAAGCGCAGCGCCGGTGAGGTGGCGGTGCTTGGGGAGGACCCCGAGCACGCCGGCCGGGACTGGCGCGAGCGCATCGGCGTCGTCTTACAGAGCGGCAAGCTGGATCCCTACCTGACCGTGCGCGAGTCGCTCTCCCTGTACGCCGGCTACTACAGCGCCCCGCGCTCGGTCGAGGAGACGATCGAGCTGGTCGGCCTCGAGGGCAAGGCGGACGAGCGGGCGGGCCGCCTCTCCGGCGGGCAGCAGCGCCGCCTCGACGTCGGCATGGCGCTGATCGGAGACCCCGAGCTGCTCTTCCTCGACGAGCCGACGACCGGCTTCGACCCTTCGGCCCGCCGCCAGGCCTGGGAGGTGATCGCCGGGCTGCGCGACCTCGGCAAGACGGTCTTCCTCACCACCCATTACATGGACGAGGCGCAGCGCCTCGCCGATCGCGTCGCCGTGATCGCCAGCGGCGAGGTGGTGGCGGCGGGGACCCCGGAGGACCTCGGCGACCGCGAGCGCCAGCCGGCGACGATCTCGTTCCGGCTCCCAGCCGGCTCCCCGGCGGTCCTTCCGGCCGGCCTCGAAGCCTCCTCCTCCGCCGATTCGAGCATCGCGCTGCGGACCACCACCCCCGTGGCGACGCTCAACGAGCTGACCGGCTGGGCACTTGCCGAGGGCGTCGACCTGGAGCGGCTCGAGGTCCGCCGCCCGACCCTCGAAGACATCTACCTGGAGCTGACCGGGGAAGGCGAGGCGGCCGGCGAGGACACCCCAACCGGGACCGAGGCGGCCTGATGAGCCTGCTGCTGCACCAGCTTCGCTACGACCAGAAGGTCTTCTGGCGCAACCCGGCGGCGGTCTTCTTCACCGTCATGTTCCCGGTCGTCCTGCTGCTGATCTTCGCGACGATCTTCGGCGACGAAATGGTCGAAGTGGGCGGCGGCATCGAGACCACCACCTACTACGTGCCCGCGATCATCACCCTCTCGGTGATCTCGGCGACGATGCAGACGCTGACGATGTCGCTGGTCATCGCCCGCGAGGACGGCCGCCTGAAGCGGGGCCGGGGCACGCCGATGCCGCCCTGGGTGTTCATCGCCGGGCGGGTCGGCAACTCGATCGTCGTCGCCTTTTTGATGCTGATCCTGGTCGCCGCGATCGGCGGCTTGCTCTACGGGGTGACGATCCCCTGGGACCGCGCCCCCGACCTCGCCGTCGTGCTCATCATCGCCGCCTCCTCCTTCTGCTGCCTGGGAATCGCGCTGACGGCGGCAATCCCCTCCCAGGACGCCGCCGCGCCGATCGTCAACGCCCTGCTGCTGCCTCTCTACTTCCTCTCCGGGGTCTTCATCCCCGACGACCAGCTGCCCTCCGGGGTGATTCACTTCGCCGACCTCTTCCCGGTGCGACACTTCTTCGAGGCCTTCTTCGACGCCTACGTGAACGCTCCCGATGGCGGCCCGGCGCTCGCCTGGGGCCACCTCGTGGTCGTCGCCGCCTGGGGCATCGCCGGCCTGCTGCTCGCAATCCGCTTCTTCAGCTGGACCCCGAAAGGCGACTGAGCGGCCGACCTCGCGTCGAGGCCTCCCGATAGCCTCCCGAGTCCCATGCTCCACCACGTCCTTCTGGAGGTCTCGAACCTCGAGCCGAGCGCCTCCTTCTACGACGCGCTGCTCGCGCCCCTTGGCTGGCGGCGCCATTTCGAGCAGGACGGGACGATCGGCTGGGGCATCGCCAAACCGGTTTTCTTCATCTCCAACCAGCACGGCGCCAGCCCGGGGTTCGGGCTGCTGAGCTTCTCGGGCCTCGGCATCGTCGCCGTCAAGGCCGCCTGGGAGGCGGGTGTCCGCGCCGGGGGCAAGAGCGTCGCCGAGCCCGGCGAACGGCGATCGCACGGCTCCGGTTCCTACTCGGCGTTCCTGCAGGATCCCGACGGGTACGAGATCGAGGTGACCGTCGGCTCGGACTGAGCCGCCGGTGGGCGTCGGTACATAACATCGATTTAGACAACGACTCCTAGGAGGGTTTGACTTCATGGCTGTGAAGGTCGGAATCAACGGCTTCGGACGCATCGGACGCAACGTCTTCCGCGCGGCGCAGGCGGCGGGGGCCGACCTCGATTTCGTCGCGGTCAACGACCTCACCGACCCAGAGACGCTCGCCCACCTGCTCAAGTACGACTCGATCCTCGGCCGCTTCCCCGGCGAGGTGAGCCTCGACGGAGACACGATCTCAGTCGACGGCAAGGAGCTGAAGGTGCTCTCCGAGCGCGATCCCGCCGCCCTGCCCTGGGGCGACCTCGGAGTCGACGTCGTGATCGAGTCGACCGGCTTCTTCACCGCCCGTGCCGACGCCGCCAAACACCTCGACGCCGGCGCCAAGAAGGTGATCATCTCGGCTCCCGCCAAGGAGCCCGACGTGACCGTGGCGCTCGGAGTCAACTTCGACACCTACGACCGCGAGAGCCACCACGTCATCTCCAATGCGTCCTGTACGACCAATTGCCTGGCCCCCCTCGCCAAGGTCCTGCACGAGGCGTTCGGGATCGAGCAGGGCCTGATGACCACGATCCACGCCTACACCGCCGACCAGCGCCTGCAGGACATGCCACACAAGGACCCGCGCCGTTCGCGGGCCGCGGCGCTCAACCTGATCCCGACCACGACCGGCGCCGCCAAGGCGGTCGGCCTGGTCCTGCCGGAGCTGAACGGGAAGCTGAACGGCTTCTCGATGCGCGCCCCGGTCCCGACGGGCTCCGCCGTCGACCTCGTTTTCACAACCCCGAATCCGCTCGAGCCCGCGCAGGTGAACGAGGCCCTGAGGGCCGCCGCCGAGGGGCCGATGAAGGGGATCCTCTCCTACACCGAGGACCCGATCGTCTCCACCGACATCGTCGGCGACCCGCACTCCTCGATCGTCGACGGCAAGTCGACGATGGTGATCGGCGATGGCCGCATGGTCAAGACGATCGCCTGGTACGACAACGAGTGGGGTTACTCCAACCGCTGCGTCGAGCTTGCCGGCAAGGTCCTCTGAGGACAAGAACCTCGCACGCCGCTCGCCACGGACTTGAGCACCCGGAGATCACGTGACGGTTGACGCGCGAGGCTCCGGGTTTTCCAAGGCAAGCGTCCGCGACGCCGACGTCACGGGCAAGCGAGTGCTGGTGCGGGTCGACTTCAACGTGCCCTTGGCCCCGGCGCCTTCGCCGGGGGATGGGGAGTCGCGGTTGACGGTTGCGGATGACACGCGCATCCGCGCCGCGCTGCCGACGATCGAGCTGCTGCGCGAGCGCGGTGCGGCGACGATCCTCGTCGCCCATCTGGGCCGCCCCAAGGGGAAGGTCGATCCGGCGCTTTCGCTGCGGCCGGTGGCCGAGCGGCTCGGCGAGCTGCTCGGCATCGAGGTCAAGCAGGCACCGGCCGTGACCGGCGAGGAGGTCGAGGAGGCGGCGGCCAGGCTCGAGCCCGGCGAGGTGCTGATGCTCGAGAACGTGCGCTTCGACCCCGGCGAGACCGAGAACGACCCCAGGCTCGCGGTGGCGCTGTCCGAGCTCGCCGACCTCTACGTCAACGACGCCTTCGGAGCCGCCCACCGGGCCCACGCCAGCACAGAGGGGGTGGCCCACCACCTGCCCGGCTACGCGGGGCTGCTGCTCGAGCGAGAGCTGACCGAGCTCGGCCGCGTGGTTGAGTCGCCGCGGCGGCCGCTGGTGGTCGTGCTCGGCGGCGCCAAGGTCTCCGACAAGATCGGCGTCATCGATCGCTTTCTCGAGCTGGCGGACCGGATCCTGATCGGCGGTGCGATGTGCTTCAGCTTCTTCCGCGCCCAGGGCATCTCGACCGGGAACTCGCTGGTCGAGGAGGAGGGCGTGAAGCTGGCGGCCGAGGCGCTCGAGCGGGCGGGCGAATCGAGCTGCGAGCTGAGCCTGCCGGTCGACCTGGTGCTGGGCGAGGAGTTCGACGCCGGCACCGAGTGCCGCGAGAGCGACGGCGTCGAGGTGCCGGACGGCTGGATGGGCCTCGACATCGGCCCGCGCAGCGCCGCCGCCTACGCCGAGGCGATCGCGGCGGCGGGCACGGTGCTATGGAACGGCCCGATGGGCGCTTTTGAGCTGGAGCCCTTCGCCTCCGGCACGCGAACCGTGGCCGAGGCCGTAGCCGGGGCGCCGGGGACCACGGTGGTCGGCGGCGGCGACTCGGTGGCCGCCCTGCAGCAGTTCGGCCTCGGCGAGAAAGTAGATTGGCTCTCAACCGGAGGAGGAGCATCGTTGGAGCTGCTGGAGGGAAAGAGACTGCCCGGCGTGGAGGCCCTTCAAGATGCCTGAGCGCACCCCCTACATCGCGGCCAACTGGAAGATGCACAAGACCGTGGCCGAAGCCGCCGCGTTCGTCGACGCGCTGCTGCCGAAGATCGCCGCGACCCAGCACGACGTGGTGATTTGCCCGCCGTTCACGGCGCTGACGGCGGTGGTCGAGCGCCGCTACGGGACCGCGGTCAAGGTGGCCGCCCAGAACATGCACGAGGAGGACTCCGGGGCCTTCACGGGTGAGATCTCGGCTCCGATGCTGGCCGAGCTCGACGTCGAGGCGGTCGTCCTCGGCCACTCCGAGCGCCGCCAGTACTTCGGAGAGACCGACGAGGCGCTCGCCCGCAAGGTCCCGGCCGCGCTCGCCGCCGGGCTGGAGCCGATCCTCTGCGTCGGCGAGAGCGAGGAGGCTCGCGACGCCGGCCAGACGGAGTCCGTTCTGACCGCCCAGCTGCAGGCCGACCTCGCCGCCGTCGACTCCGCCCGTATCGCCGAGGTGGTGATCGCCTACGAGCCGATCTGGGCGATCGGCACCGGCCGCACGGCGACGCCCGAGCAGGCGCAGGAGACGATCGCTTTCATCCGCGACGTCCTGCGCGAGCACGGTGCCGCGGCTGACGCGGTGAGGATCCTCTACGGCGGCTCGGTGAAGCCAGGAAACGCCGCCGAGCTGCTGGCCCAGGCCGACATCGACGGCGCCCTGGTCGGCGGCGCGAGCCTTGACCCCGGCGACTTCGCGGCGATCGTCGAAGCCGCATGACCCCGCCTGGTGACGCCTGGGTCTCGTCATGACCGTGCCGTCCCTGGCGCTGGTGATCCTCGACGGCTGGGGGCTTGCGGATCCCGGTCCCGGCAACGCGGTCTCCCTGGCTGAGACGCCGGTCTTCGATCGCCTCTGGGAGCGGTACCCCCACACCCAGCTCTCGGCGCAGGGCCGCGACGTGGGCCTGCCGGACGGGCAGATGGGCAACTCCGAGGTCGGGCACCTGAACCTGGGCGCCGGGGCGATCGTCAAGCAGGACCTGGCTCGCATCGACGAGGCGATCGCAGACGGCAGCTTCTTCGAGAACGAGGCCCTGAGGGCAGCCTGCGAGCGCGCTCGCCAGAGCCCCCGCGGCCGCCTGCACCTGCTCGGCTTGGTCTCCGACGGCGGCGTCCACTCCGGCTGGGAGCACATCGAGGCGACGATCGAGCTCGCCTCGCAGGAGGGCGTTCCCGACGTGGTCTTCCACGCCTTCACCGACGGCCGCGACACGCTGCCGCACGGCGGCCGCGGCTATCTGGGCGAGCTCGAGCGCTGGCTCCGCCACGCCGGTCGCGTCGCCACCGTCAGCGGCCGCTACTACGCGATGGACCGCGACACCCGCTGGGAGCGGACGAAGCTCGCCTACGACGCGATCGTGCACGGGCGCGGCCTGCACGCGGCGAGCGCCGAGGAGGCGATCGACGCCTCATACGAGCGCGAAGAGACCGACGAGTTCGTGAAGCCGACCGTGATCGGCGATTACGACGGGGTCGCTGACGGCGATGTCGCGATCTTCATCAACTTCCGGCCCGACCGGGCGCGCCAGATGACGATGGCGCTGGGCGAGCCCGATTTCGACGAGTTCTCCCGCTCCGGCGGCCCGATCCTCGACCTCACGACGATGACCGAGTACCGCAAGGGCTGGCCCTATCCGGTCGCCTTCCCGGAGGCGCGCCCGAAGACCACCCTCGCCGAAGTGATCAGCGAGGCCGGGGGCCAACAGCTCCACGTCGCCGAGACGGAGAAGTACGCGCACGTCACCTACTTCTTCAACGGCGGCCGCGAGCAGGAGTGGGAGGGGGAGGAACGCTGCCTGGTCGAGTCCCCGCGCGACGTTCCGACCTACGACGAGAAGCCGGAGATGAGCGCCCGCGCCGCCGCCGACGCCTTCGTCTCGCGCTGGTCCGAGGGCGGCTACAGGTTCGGGATCATCAACTTCGCCAACCCCGACATGGTCGGGCACACCGGTGTCATCCCGGCGGCCGTGAAGGCGTTGGAGACGGTCGACGCCTGCCTCGGGGACGTCGTCGCGGCGGTGGAGAAATCGGGCGGCGTCTGCCTGATCACCGCCGATCACGGCAACTGCGACCACATGCTCGAGCCCGACGGCTCGCCGAACACCGCCCACTCCCTCAACCCGGTTCCGGTGATCGTCACCGCGGAGGGGATCGAGCTGCGGCCGGGCGGCATCCTCGCCGACGTGGCCCCGACGGTCCTCGAGCTGCTCGGCATTCCCAAGCCGGAGGCGATGACCGGCAGCTCCCTGGTCGCGCGCTCTGCCGCGGACGCTGGTGACGCGGGGGATTAGTCCACTCATACGCTGCGGGCATGCGTAGCGCGCCCGAGCGGCTCAAGTTCGAGATCGACGCCCGCGACGGGATGGCCCGCGCGGGCGTCCTGCACACCGCTCACGGGCCGATCCGCACACCGGCCTTCATCCCGCTGGCGACCAAGGGCACGGTGCGGGGCTTAGAATCGCGCGAGGTCGCCGAGCTCGGCTACGAGCTGATCCTCGGCAACACCTACCACCTCTTCGTCTCGCCGGGGCCGAAGCGGATCGCCGAGGCTCGCGGCCTGCGCGGCTTCATGGGCTGGGAGCGGGCGCTGATCACCGACTCCGGCGGCTTCCAGGTCTTCTCGCTCGCCCATGGAGGCGTGGCCAACGAGGTGAAGGGAAGCGGCCGGCCCAGTCGCGAGAGCAGCGCCGTGCTCGAGATCGGCGAGAAGGGCGTGCGCTTCCGCTCCTATCGCGACGGCGCCGAGCTCTTCATCTCGCCTGAGGTCTCGATGCAGGTGCAGGCCGCGCTCGGCTCCGACATCGCGCTCGTCTTCGACGAGTGCACGCCCTACCACGCCGACCGCGACTACACGGCCCGCTCGATGGAGCGGACCCACCGCTGGCTGGACCGCTGTCTGCGCTGGCACGACGCCGAGGGCCCGACGCGCCAGGCGGTCTTCGGGATCGTCCAGGGCGGCGTCTACGAGGAGCTGCGGCGGGAATCCGCGCAGGCGGTCTCCGAGGCCGCCGTCGACGGGCTGGCGATCGGCGGCACGCTCGGCCGCGACAAGGCCGAGATGCGAGAGGTCCTGGCGATGACCGCTCCGCTGCTGCCCGAGGAGGCGCCCAAGCACCTGCTCGGGATCGGTGAGGTGGATGACCTCCTCGCCGGTATCGCGCTCGGCCTCGACGTCTTCGATTGCGCCGTGCCCACCCGCCTCGCCCGCCACGGCAGCGCGCTCGCGCCCGAGCCCGAGACCCGCTTCCGCCTCGACATGAGAAAGGGGGCTTGGGTCGGCGACCGCAATCCACTGGTCGAGGGCTGCCCGTGCCCGGCCTGCAGCCGCCACGACCGCGACTACATCAGCTACCTCTCCCGCGCCGAAGAGCTGACCGCCGTCCGCCTGCTCTGCCTCCACAACCTCACCTACATGCACGCCCTCACCACCCACGCCCGCACCGCAATCGAGGCCGGAGCCTACGCCGGCTACAAGGCCGCCGTCCTCAGCGGAACGCCCCCGTGGGACGCTGTGTGAGGGGTCGGGCTATTCGGTGTTCTGCTGAACGAGAGTCTTGAACTCGTCGACGACCTTTTCGACCGTATCGCCGGCCACTTCCGTCGCCTTCACTCCCGACGCCTTGTCGGTGGTCACGACCACCGCGGTGGCCACGGCGGCGGCGATCAGGACGAGGGCGACGAGCACGAGCACGAAGCGCACGAAGCGCGAGAAGGCGCTGCGCCCCGACCGCGCCGCCGCCGGAGGGGCCGGGCGCCGGGGTGGGGGGGCGGCCGGCTGCGGCGCCCGCGGCGCCGGGCGGCGCGTCTGCGAGGGCGGCGGGCGGAACTCGGTCTGCTCGGTCCGGTCGAGGCGCCGCGTCGCCGTCTCGCCGCCCAGTACCCGCGTCGCCGACTCACCCTCCTCGAGGGGCAGCGTCACGTCCTCGCCCTGCAGGCCTAGGTTGAGGGAGATGGCCAGTTCGTCGGCGCTTGCGTAGCGGCGCGAGGGGTCGCCCTCCAGCGCCCGCAGCACGGCCCCGCCGAGCGTCGCCGGCACTTCGTCGTTGTAGGTGCTCGGCGGCAGCGGCCGCTCGTTTTGCTGGCGCACGGCGAGCTCGGCAAGGCTCGAGCCCTCATAGGGAAGGCGGCCGGTGAGGAACTGGTAGAGGACGACGCCGAGCGCGTAGACGTCCGTGGCGGGGGTCGCCTCCTCGCCGCGCACCTGCTCGGGCGCGAGGTAGGCGGCGGTCCCGACCACCGAGCCGACCTGCGTGATCCGCGTCTGTTCGACCGCCCGGGCGATCCCGAAGTCGGTCAGCTTCACTGTCATCTCGCCGCCGCCCACCGGGCCGCCGACGATCATCAGGTTGCCCGGCTTGACGTCGCGGTGGATGATCCCGCGGCGGTGGGCGTAGTCGAGCCCCGCGCAGGCCTGGATCCCCGCCTCGGCCGCCGTGGCCGGGTCAAGGGGGCCCTGGCGGGTCAGCACCTGGGCTCCCGAGCGGCCCTCGACGTACTCCATGACGATGTAGTGGCGGCCTTCGTCGACCCCGGTGTCATAGACCTGGACGATGTTGGGATGGATCAATTTGGCCACCGCGAGGGCCTCGCGGCGGAAGCGGGCGACAAAGCGCTCGTCGTCGGAGAGGTGCTCGGCAAGCACCTTGACCGCGACCGTGCGCTCGAGGGTGCGGTCGATAGCCCGGTAGACGTTGGACATCCCACCCGAGCCGAGCCGGTCGCCGAGCTGATAGCGGTCCGAGAGCGTTCCGGTCGCCATCAGCCGCCTTCCCCTTCGACGCTGCCGGCGGGGCCGATGCCGCCGGAGGGCTCGCCTTCGCCGGCGGGCCCTTTTTCATGCCCTTTGGCTTCGCCGTTGGCCTGGGGAGGAAGCGTGGGTTCTTCCGTCGGTTCGGCCTTTGCCTCTTCCTTTTCCTGCTCCTTCTGTTCCTTTTCGACTTCCTTTTCTTCTTTCTCCGGCGCCTTTTCTTCGTCCTTGGAGGGCTTGGCGGGCGTGTTTTCGAGCACTTCGGGCTCGGTTTCGAGCGTTTCTTCTTCGGGCGGGACGCAGGTGGCGACCACTTCGTCGAGCTTCGAGGCGCCCTGCTCCAGCGCCTGCTTCAGTTCGGGATCGAC
>DASSTR010000058.1:0-44878 GCA_035707825.1 Solirubrobacterales bacterium | reverse complement strand
GCCTCGGCCGCGGCGAGGAGGATCTCGCAGGAGCCGTTGCCGACCGCGATCCGGCCCGGCTCGGTCTCGTAGCGCTCGGCGAGGCGGCGGCGCAGCCTGGTCGCGTCCGGGTCGGGGTAGCGGTTCATCGCCCCGGCGGCGGCCCTGATCGCCTCGACGACGTCGGGGTGGGGCGGAAACGGCGACTCGTTGGAGGCGAGCTGCGCGATCTTGCTCCCGACGATTGCCTCGGGAGCCTGGCCGGTCGGGACTCCGGCCTGATACCCCGGGATGCGGGCGAGCTTTTCGGCAAAGGTGACGGTCATGGGCTACCCATTGTGCCGCCCGCAGGGACGGCGGGCGGTCCTATTGTGCTGTGCGCCGGGGTTGAACGGTTCTTACTGCGCCGCGTGCAGGTCTGAGCGCAGGCCCTGGGTCTCGCCGAGGTAGGCGTGCACGGGGCTGTGGGACTGTGGAGCGTAGAAGTGGACCATCACGCGGATCACCCGCGACATCGAGCCCGGCACCGGGATCTCGCGGCAGCAGAGCAGGGGCACCGAGTCCAGCCCCAGGTTGCGCGCGGCGACGGCGGGAAACTCGGCGTCGAGATCGTCGGTGGTCGTGAACAGGCAGCTGACCATCGCCTCCGGCGCCAGCCCGTTTCGCTCGATCAACTCGCGCATCAGCTCGGTGGCGGCGGCGAGGATCGCCTCCACCTCGTTCCCATCCGCCTGGACGGCCCCGCGGACCGCGAAAAGTCGTTCGTCGCTCATCTCGCGCGCATCTTGCCACGGCGGCCGAGCACGCTGCCGCGCAGGCCGGTGATCTCCTCCTCGGAGAGGCGCCGCGTCCCCCCGGCCGGCAGGTCACCGAGCTCGATCGGGCCGAAGCGGACGCGGCAGAGGGCGAGCACGCGGTTGCCGACCGCCTCCGCCATGCGGCGCACCTGGCGGTTGCGCCCTTCGCGCAGAACGATCTCGGCCTCGCGCCTGCCGAGCCGGCGCACCTTGGCCGGCGCCGTCGGACCGTCGTCGAGCTCCACGCCGGCTTCGAGTCGTTTCAGGTCCACGTCCTCGAGCGGGCGGCTGAACGTCACCCGGTACGCCTTCGGAACTTCGTAGCGCGGATGGGTGAGCTGGTTGGCGAGCTCGCCGTCGTTGGTGAGCAGCAGCAGGCCGGTGGAGTCGGTGTCGAGCCTGCCCACGGGATAGAGGCGCGCCGCGCTGTCGACGAGCTCGACGACCGCCGGCCGGCTGCCGGGCTCGCGCGCGGTCGAGACGACCCCGACCGGCTTGTGCACGAGCCACACCTCGCGCGGCTCGGCGCCCACCGGCGAGCCGTCGACCCGCACGTCGTCAGCCGCCTCGACATCGCACGCCGGGTCCTTGACCACCTCGCCGCGCACCGTCACCCTGCCCGCCGCGACGATCTGCTCAGCCCGGCGGCGCGACGCCACCCCGCCGTGCGCGAGGAACTTCGCCAGCCTCACGGCTCGGCGCGCTGCTCCCCCGCTTTGAGCAGCCGCTCGCGCAGCTCGCGCTCGTCCTCGGGGGTGGGATCGAACCGCGAGGGGTCCGGAAGCTGGTCGAGGCCGGTGAGGCCGAAGAGGCGTTCGAAGAGCTCGGTCGTCTTGAAGATCGCGGCGCCGAAGCGCGAGCGCCCCGACTCTTCGATCAGCCCGCGCTCGGCGAGCGTCTGCACGGCCGACTCCGAGGAAACGCCGCGGATGCGCGCGACCTCCGGCCGCGAGACCGGCTGCAGGTAGGCGACTATCGCGAGCGTCTCGGCCTGCGCCTGAGTCAGCGGCGGCGTGCGCGGCTTGGCGAGCAGGCGGCGGGCGGCATCCTCGCTGGCCGGGTCGCTGGCGAGGGTGAACCCCCCCGCCACCTCGCGCAGCATCACACCCCGCTTTCCCTCGGCGAGGTCCTCACGCAGGAGGTCGAGCGCCTCGGCCACCTGACCCTCCTTGGCCTCCGTCGCCTGTGCCAGGTCGACGGCGCTGACCGGCTGCGGGGAGAGGAAGAGCAGCGCTTCGATCGTGCGCGAGAGGTCGCTCACGGCCGCACCCTTTTCACGGCTGCACCCTCTTGATCTCAACTGATCTCATGACTGCACCCTCTTGATCTCGATCGGCCCCAGCGGCTGTCCCTGCTCCCACGTCACCTCGCCCTTTCTATACAGCTCCAGCAGCGCGAACAGCGTCACCGCCTGCGTGAGGCGATCCTCGCCGCCGAACTGTTCGTCGAAGTCGATGCTGTTGCGGCCGGCCAGCGCGCCGCGCAGCGCCTGCAGCCTCTTCTCCAGTGAGACGGTGGGCCGGATGTGGCTGAAATCCAGTGCGGGCGGGGTCGTCAGCAGGTCGCCGATGGCGACGCCGAGGCGTTCCGGGTCGTAGGCCGAAACCGCGGCATCGAGGGCGACGCGCCGCAGCGACGGCGGCAGGGGCGCAGCCCGATACAGGTAGCCCCGCTCGGCCTCGAAGCGCCGCCCCAGCATCTCCGCCGCGTCGCGGTAGCGGCGGTACTCGAGCAGGCGGGCGAGCAGCTCGTCGACGGCCTCCTCCGGGCCGAGCTCCTCGAGCTCCTCGTCGGCCCCCGACAGCAACAGCCGCGACTTCAACTCCAGGAGCGAGGCGATCAGGACCAGGAACTCGGTCGCGACCTCGAGCTCGAGCTCGTCCTCGCGCTCCAGATGCTCGATGTAGGCGACGACGATCTCGCCCAATTCGACCTCGAGAAGGCTGACCTCCTCGCGCAGCACGACGGCCATCAGCAGGTCGAAGGGCCCCGCGAAGACGTCGAGGTCGAGGTCGAGCTCGGCGACGGTCACCGGGTCAAGTTAGCGCCGCGGCCCGATGCCCATGCGATCGCGCACCTCGGAGAGGACCGGCGCCGCGATCGCGCGTGCCTTCTCGGCCCCCGCCGCCAGCGTCGCCTCCAGGGCATCCTCGTCGGGGCGCAGTTCGGCGTAGCGCTCGCGAACCGGGGCCAGCAGCTCGACCACTCCCTCGGCGACCGCCTTCTTGAAGTCCCCGTAACCGGCGCCCTCGAACTCACGCTCGATCTCCTCCGGGGCGGTGCCACGGGCGACGGCGAGGATGTCGATCAGGTTGGCGATCCCCGCCTTGTCCGGGCCCCGCACGATCTCGCGACCCGAGTCGGTGACTGCGCTGCCCAGCTTCTTGCGGATCGCGTCGGGCTCCTCGAGCACGTAGATGGTCCCGGCCTCTCCCCCGCCCGTCGTCGACATCTTGTTCTCCGGCTGCTGCAGGTCCATGATCCGCGCCCCCACCTCGGGGATCAGCATCTCCGGCACCACGAGTGTGTCCCCGAAGCGCTCGTTGAAGCGGCGGGCGATCTCCCGCATCAGCTCGACGTGCTGGCGCTGGTCGTCGCCCACCGGCACCTCCGTCGCCCGGTAGGCGAGCACGTCGGCCGCCATCAGCACCGGGTAGTAGAAGAGCGCCGCCGAGGCCAGCTCGCGCTGCTTGCCGGACTTTTCCTTGAACTGGGTCATGCGGTTCAGGTCGCCATGCGAGGTGACCGCGGAGAGCAGCCAGGTCAGCTCGGAGTGCTCGGGCACGTCGGACTGGCGGAAGAGGATGCAGCGCTCCGGGTCGAGGCCGGCGGCGAGCAGGATCGCCGCCGTGTCGTACAGGCGCTCGCGCAGCTCGACGGGGTCGTAGGCGACCGAGAGCGCGTGCAGGTCGACGATGCAGAAGATCGCCGGCTCACCCCGCTCCTGCGCCTCGACGTACTGGCGAATCGCACCGATGTAGTTGCCCAAATGCTTCCGGCCCGTGGGCTGAATGCCGCTGAAGATGATTGGAGCTGACACGGGCTGGAGCCTATTTCAGCCCCAAGGGCGGAGTGCCCCTCGAACCGGCGGATACTCAAAACGGCGGTCTCATTAGACCGCCGTTTGTCGGGACGAGGGGCACTCCGTCTCTGGGGCTCAAGCGGATTCCGCCGTGGCAGCGGCCGCTTCAGGTTGTGCGCAGTCGCAGTCGGTCGAGTGGCCGCACTCGCCGGCGGCCGCGGCCCCGCGCGTCGGCACCGCTTTCCGTGCCTGGTCTCGCCGGCGAGGGTTCTCGATTCCGAACCCGGCGACGATGCCGCCGGCGATCATCAGCAGGCCGGCGATCCCGATCCCGAGGTGAAACGACGAGGTCGAAGCGTCATCCGCCGCCACCTCCACCCGTTCGGCTTCAGCAGCCGAGAGGTCTTCGGTCCCCGGCACCGCAAGCGGCTTTTCCTTTGCTTCGGTGACCGTGGTTGCCGCCGGGCCCGAAAGCGGCGCGGGGCCGAGCTCCTCGTCGAGGCGGGCGCCGAAATGCGCCGAGATGACGGCGCCGAGGACGGCGATCGCCAGCAGGCCGGCGACCCGGGAGACGCCGTTGTTGACTCCGGATGCAATCCCCACGCGATGCTCGTCGACGGAGTCGAGCACGGTCGCGGTGAGCGGCGCGACAGTCGCCGACAGCCCGATCCCGAAAACGAGCAGGCCCGGCAGCACGTCGCTGAGATAGCTGGGGTCAGAGCCGACCCGAAGCAACAGCAGCAGGCCGGCGCCGCCGGCGATCGGCCCGGCGCACATCGGCAGACGCGGGCCTGTGCCCGATGCAATGCGCCCGAAGCGTGGCGAGAGGAAGAACATCAACACCGAGATCGGCGTCGTCGCCAAACCGGCTTCGAGCGCCGAGTAACCGGCAACCTGCTGGAGGAAGAGGGTGACGAAGAAGAGGCCGCCGATCAGTCCTGCATAGGTCGAAAGCGTGGTCAGGTTGGCGACCCAGAAGTTGCGGATGCGAAAGAGGGAAAGCGGAAGCATCGGGTGACGGGCCCGGGCCTCGCGGATGACGAAGAGCGCGAAGCAGAGGATCCCAACGACCATCGGCATCCAAACCATCGGGTCTCCCCAGCCACGGGAGGGCTGCTCGATCAGAGCGAAGGTCGGGCCGCCAAGGCCGACCGCAGAGAGCACGATCCCGGTCCAGTCGATGCCAAGGAAGGCGTCTTCGTCACGGCTCTCTCGCACCGAGTGAATGCTGAGCGCGATCGTGATCGCGATCAACGGGATGTTGATCCAGAAGATCGCCCGCCAGGAGAGCAGTCCGATGAGGGCGCCGCCGCCCGCCGGACCGATCACGGTGGCGATCCCGGTCCAGGCGGTCCAGGTCCCGACGGCGCGGCCGCGCGCCTCGCCCTCGAAGGTGGCCGCGACGATCGCCAGCGAGCCGGGCACGAGGAGCGCCCCGGCGACTCCCTGCAGGGTGCGAGCGCCGATCAGGAACTCGGCGCTCGGCGCCACGGCGCAGAGGATCGAGGTGACGCCGAAGCCGAAGAGGCCGATGACGAACACGCGGCGGCGCCCGAACTGGTCGCCGAGGCTGCCGCCGACCAGCAGCAGCGCGACCAGGGCCAGGGTGTAGGCCTCGACGACCCACTGCTGCCCGGAGAGGCCGACGTCCAGCCCGTCGCTGATCGCCGGCAGCGCCACGTTGACGACGGTCCCGTCGAGGAAGACGACGGTCGAGCCGAGGATCGTCGCGATCAGCGTCAGGAGTTGCTGCCGTGACACATGGCGAGTCTAGGCAACAGGGTGCCGGGGCATGCCGCAGGGACCTCTGGGAGCGACTCGCGCGTACTAGATGCGAAACCGCAAGGAGGAGAGATGGCTAAGAGGCTCCTGTTGGCCCTACTGCTTGGCACCACCGGTATCACTCTGATGCCGCCAGACCTGCCCGCCAAGGGCACCGAGGCATCGGTCCAGGGGGCGACGGTGCCTGGTCTTCCCTATCGCTACGTCGCGATAGCCCCCGACGGCCCGCAGGGATTTACTTCGGGTGGCAAGACAGCCCGGCTCACCGTCGTCGCACAGATCGATAGGCGAGGCGGCCGAGTCGGCCGCTGGTGGACCGTTCCCGGCCCCTACTCGATTCCAGCCGCCGCTTACGACGATAGGGCCGGCGGCCTCTCCTCGGACGGGGGCACGCTGGTCCTCAGCCGCTTCTCTTGGATCTATCCGCCGCGCGCCACGAACCTGGCGATCGTCGACACCCGCCTCTATCTGCGTCATCCACACCGGGGGAAGCGGCCTCGACACGCGATCCGCAAGGTGCATCTGGACGGCAGCTTCAGCTACGACGCGATCTCTCCCGACGGATCGAGGATCTACCTGATCGAGCATCTCAGCCCCTACTACGGCGGGCCCTACCGGGTCCGCGCGCTCGAGACGAAGAGCGGCAAGCTGCTGCCCAAGCCGATCGTCGACCCAAGCGAGCCCTGGGAGCAGATGCAGGGGACGCCGATAAGCCGCGTCACCGGCGCGGATGGGCGCTGGGCATACACCCTCTACAGCGCTCACCAGAAAGGACGCTACGACCGGGCGCACAAGCCGTTCATCCACGCGCTCGACACGGTGGCCGGTAAGGCGGTCTGCGTCGAGCTGCCGCAGCTCGAGGGATATCCCACCTCCTTCCAGCTGGCCCTGCGGGTCGACAGCGAGAACGGCCAACTCGAAGTGCTCAACCACCGACCGCCGCAGAAGGGCTCGCGCGCGCTGCTCTCGGTCGACACCGGCGATTTCACGGTTCACCGGCCGCCGCCCGTGGCAACCGCATCGAGCGGACTCGGCCCCTGGCCGCCGATCGTGGCTCTCAGCGCGCTGGCCGCGGTACTGCTGGCCTGGATCGCCAAGCGCCAGCGCCACGAGGCGCTTGACGACGGGCGCACCACACGCGAATGAGCCGGCGCCGCATCTTCGCCAGCGCTCTGGCCGGCATGCTCGCCGGAGCTCTCTTGATTGCGATTGCCGACGCCCTGTCGGAGCCGGCGGCGATTCCGGCAGCGCCGGGGACGCAAAGGCTCGCCGCCGAAACCGCGATGGGAGTGAATGGGCGGGCCAAATTCCTCGACTTCGCGATCACGCCCCGGCGTCCCGGAAACCTGCTCAGCCGCAGCGGCGTCGCCGGGCGCTCCGCACGGGGGCGGCAGATCCGCCTGCTCCAGTACGGCGACCCGGCGATCCACGGCAGGGTGCTCGTCTTCGGCTGCATCCACGGCGACGAGTGCGCCGGCCGCGAGCTGAGGCCGCTGACCGCGATCACCTCCTTCTGCCCGGACTGGGCCTCCGACGTTTACGTCGTGCCCAACCTCAACCCGGATGGGACTGCCCTCGGCACGAGGCTGAACGGCCGCGGGGTCGACCTCAACCGCAACTTCGCCGCCGGGTGGAGGCCGATCGGCAAGCGAGGATCGCCTCAGTACTCGGGCCCGAGCTCCTTTTCGGAGCCGGAGACTCGGCTGGCGGCCCGCATCGTGCAGCGGCTGAGGCCGGCGGTGACGATCTGGTTCCACCAGCAGCGCGCCGCGAAGCCCCTGGTGCGAGCCTGGGACGGCAGCGTTGCCGCGGCGGCGCGCTTCGCGCAACTTGCAGAGCTGCCCTTCCGGCGCCTGCCCTGGCTCGCCGGCACGGCGCCAAACTGGCAAAACCATCGCTTCCCCGCCGCGACCTCGTTCGTGGTCGAGCTGCCGCGAGGCCCGATCGGCGAGGGGCGGAAGGCAAGGCTCGAGCGAGCGATCGTGCGCCTGGGGCGACAGGTAGGCGAAGATTGAGATGTCCCGCGAAAGAGGTGAGGGTTGGGAGCTGACAGGGAGAGGAAGCTCGTTCGCGAAGCCCAGCGGGGATCGCAGCAGGCGCTCGCCGACCTCTACTCCGAGCACTGGGGAGCCGCCCATCGGGCCGCCTATCTGGTCGTCCACGATGGGGCGGCGGCGGAGGACATCGCCCAGGAGGCGTTCCTTGCCGCGGTCGACGGGCTCGACCGCTTCGACCGGCGGCGCCCGTTCGCTCCCTGGCTGCACAGGATCGTCGTCAACCGGGCAATCGACTGGGGCCGGCGCGAGGCGCTGCGCCGAGGCGCGGGCGAGCGCCGAGACGACAAGGCCGCCCCACCCGCCCCCGCGCAACTCGGGGAGACGATGATGGAGGCGCTGGCGCAACTGCCGGTCGATCAGCGCGGCGTCGTCGTGCTCCGCTACCTCCTCGACTACACGCCCGGCGAGATCGGCCGCATGCTCGGCCTTCCCCGCGGCACGGTCAACTCGAGGCTTCGGCGGGCCCTGGACAGACTCGGCGGGCTGCTCGAGGAGGAGCGATGAACGAGCAGCGCCTGAGAGCCCTGCTGCGCGAGGCGCCGGTGCCCGAGGCGGCCGAGGCCGAGCGCCGCGGCCTGATGGTGGTGGGCGCCGCCTATGCGGAACGCGAGAGCCGGCAGCCGCCACGGCTGCCGCGCCTCGCCCTCGCCTTCGCCATCGTCACCCTGCTCGCCGCCATCCTCCTGACTCCCGCCTGGGCCGCGATGCGCGACTGGATCGGCGACGTCCTCACCGCCGGGGTACGCAACCCGGAGCCGGCGCTCACCGAGGTTCCCGGCGGCGGGCATCTCTTGGTCGTCAATCCACAGGGGGCGTGGGTCGTCCAGCCGGACGGCTCCCGCCGCCTGCTGGGCCGGTACCGGGAAGCGGCCTGGTCCCCGCACGGCCTCTACGTCGCCGCGGCGGAGGGCCGCACGCTGAGCGCGATCGAGCCCGGCGGGGCCGCCCACTGGGTCCTCTCCACCAAGGGGGCGGTCAGCGACCCCCGCTGGTCCCCCTCCGGCGTCCGGATCGCCTACCGGGCCGGGCGCTCGCTGCGGGTGGTCGTCGGCGACGGGACCAAGGACAGCCTGCTCGCCCGCGCGGTGGCGCCGATTCCTCCGGTCTGGTCGCCGCTGGGGCTTCACCTTCTCGCCTACATCGACGCCGGGCGGCGCCTGCGAATCGTCAACACCGACACCCGCGAACGGCTCGCCGCGGCGGCGGTTCCGGCCGGGGTCGAAGAGCTCGGCTGGGCGCCGGGCGGCGCGCTCCTGCTGGTCGCCCGCCCGCGCTCCCTGCAGGTGCGATCCGTGACCACGGACAAGCTCGCCAACCGCCTTGCGCTCGGCCCAACCCGCAGCCTGCCGCTTCCCAGCGGAGAGATCGTCCGGCAGGCCGCCTTCTCGCCCCGTGGCGAAACGATCGCCGCCCTGCTCGAACGTCCCGGCCGCGGATCCCGGCCGCCGCGCAGCACCCTGGCCCTGATCGACCCCTCGCGGGGAACGTCCCGCACGCTGTTCGCGGTCCCGGGCCGCCTCGCCGAGCTCACCTGGTCGCCGGACGGCGGCCGTCTGCTGATCGGCTGGCCCGAAGCCGACGAGTGGCTCTTCATCCCCACCAGGGGACGCGAGCGGCCGCGGGCGATCGCCCCGATCTCACGCGAGTTCGCACCGGGCGCAGCCGGGGCCGCCGGCTTCCCGCACGTCGCCGGCTGGTGCTGCGGCGTGCAGATCGGCAGTCCCGGCGCGCCGTAGGAGGAGGGTCGCTCGTCCGGCGCGCCGTTGCGGCAGGGTCGCTCATACGATCCGCCGGTGGACGTACGGAGCATGCATCCCCAAGAGCTCTCCGCGGCGCTCGGCGTGTGGCGTGAGGCCAACATCGCCCGCGGCGCTCCACACGGCCCGGAGCGCACCGCCCGGATCCGCGAAAAACTCTCGGCTCCCGACGCCCTGCCCTTCGTGGCCCTGCGCAGAGACGTCGTCGGCATGGCGCTCGCCGAGCCCGGGCGGTTCGACGGCGGCGCGGGTGAGCTCGATCCCTCTCTCCTTCACATCTCGATGGTCTTCGTGCGTCCCGCCGCCCAGCGCACGGGGGTGGGGCTACCCCTCCTCCTTCACGTGCTCGAGGTCGCACGCTCGCTGGGCTATCGGCGGGTCGACGTCTGGACGGCCCGGGAGAACGCGGCGGCGCGCGGCCTGTACGAGCGAGCCGGCATGGCGCTTACCGGCAAGAGCGCCCCGCTTCGCTCGGGCGAGCAGTTGCAGTACGAGGGCATCCTGGAGGCAAGCTCCCGGGACAGCGAGGCGGAGTCGGAGCCCGAGGCGGCCGGCTAGGCGAATCCTCAGTCCAGCGGCTCGCGCAGCTGCTGGGCCGGTGTGAAGAAGCCGCGGTAGCCGAGTGAGGTGGCGACCAGAGCGGCGATCGCGACGCTGCCCAGCAGGGCGTAGAGCAGGATCAGCTGCAGACGGACCGCGTCGCTGGGCGCGGCGCCGGCGAGCAGCATGCCGACCATCGTGCCGGGGAAGAAGATCAGCCCGGTGGTCTTGGTCGAGTCGACCAGCGCGATCATCCCCGAGCGCAGCGCCCGGCGGACGATCGGCGCCGCCGCTTCCCGCGCGGTCGCGCCGAGGGCCAGCGTGGCCTCGATCCGGGCGCGGGAGTCGGAGACCTCGTCGCCGAGGCGGTTCAGCGCCACGGCCGAGGCGGTCATCGCGTTGCCGATCACCATGCCTCCCACCGGGACCAGATAGCGCGGCGTGGGGTCGAACACCCCCAGGGCGACCACCAGCCCGAGGGTCGTCGCACCGGCGACCGAAAGCGCGATCAGCAGCGGCCAGAAGGCGTCCGGGACCCGCTTCGCGCGGCTCCTCGCGGTGAGGGCGCCAAAGAGGACCATCACCGAGAGCAGGGCGAGGACGAGCCAGATCGAGTCGACCTCGAAGATCACCTTGATCGCGTAGCCGATCGCCGTCAGCTGGACGAAGGAACGCGCCGTGGCGACGGCGATGTCGCGCTCGAGGTCGGCGCGCTGCCAGAGCGAGATCGCCGCCGCCAGAACGACCAGGGCCAGGCTGCCGGCCACCTGGCCGAGGGAGACGTGGATCGCGGCGCTCAACGGAGCACCTCCTCGATGGGGCCGCAGCCGGCGACCCGGCCCTCGTGCAGGCGCACCAGCCAGTCGCCAAGCCGGCTCGCCTGCTCGGGGTCGTGGCTGACCACCACCAGCGAGATCTCGAGCTCGCTGCGCAGCTGCCCCAGCGTCGCCTCGATCGCGTCGCGGGCGTCGTGGTCGAGCGCCGAAGTCGGCTCGTCGAGCAACATCACCTTCGGCTCCTGCGCGAGCGCCCGTGCCAGCATCGCTCGCTGCTGCTCTCCAACCGAGAGCTTGCGGACGTCGCGATCGGCGAAGGCCCCGTCGAGGCCGGCAAGGCCCAGACAGCGGGCGCAGTCGGGCTCGCGCCCGGCCAGGCCCGCCGCGTAGCGGAGGTTCGACTCCACCGTCCCCTCCAGCAGCGCCGGCAGTTGGGGAACGAGGGAGACCTCGCGGCGCAGCCCCAGCGGGTCGTACTCGACAAGCGGGCGCCCCCTGTAATGGACCGATCCTCGGTCGGGGTCGGCCAGCCGGTTGAACAGCCGGAGCAGGGTCGACTTGCCGCTTCCGGAGGGCCCAACGATCGCCGTCGCCCCGATGGGGATGTCGAGGTCGACCGAGTCGAGCACCAGGCGGCCGGCTGCGGAGAGACTGACGTCGCGAAGCTCGAACAGCACGCGGGCATGATCCTCCACGGCGCCGCAAGAAGGCTCCCGCCCACACCGGCCGGGGGTGAGAATTTGCGCCGGACTGCGAGAATCCGGGTAGGTGAATTGCGATGGCTAGAGCGATTTGGACAGGGTCGGTCAACTTCGGGCTGCTCAACGTGCCCGTGAAGCTCTACAGCGCCGTGGCGCGGCGCGGCATCGCCCTGCGCGAGGTCCGCGGCTCCGACGGGGTGCGCATCCGCCACCGGCGCGTCGCCGAAGGCACCGACGAGGAGGTCCCCTACGAGGAGATCGTCAAGGCCTTCGAGATCTCTCCCGACCGCTACGTGCCGCTGACCAAAGGCGAGCTCAGCGGCCTCGACCCCGAGAAAAGCCGCTCGATCGAGGTCCTCGACTTCGTCGACCTCGACGAGATCGACCCGATCTACTTCGACAGCCCCTATTACCTCGGGCCGGCGGAGGGCGCCGAGAAAGCCTATGCCCTGCTCGCGCAGGCGATGGAAGAGTCGGGCAAGGTCGCGATCGCCCGCTTCGTCTTCCGCAACAAGGAGCACCTGGCGGCGGTTCGCCCGACCGACGGGGCGCTGACCCTGACGACGATGCGCTTCGCCGACGAGGTCGTCTCCCCCAACGAGCTGGAGGACGTCCTGCCCGCCAAGCAGCCCGAGATCGGCAAGCGCGAGGTCGAGATGGCCGAGCAGCTGATCGATTCCCTCACCCGCGAGTTCGACCCCGCCGCCTACCGCGACGAGTACCGCGAGAAGCTGCTCGCCCTGATCGAGCGCAAAGCGGAAGGCAAGGACGTCCTCACCGCGCCCAGCACCGGCGCTGCGGAGCCGACCAAGGCGCCCGACCTGATGGCGGCGCTGGAGGAAAGCATCGCCGCCGTCAAGGGGGACGGGGACGGGAAGGCCCGCCCGGCGAAGAAAAAAGCCAAAGCGGCGAAACGGGCACCCTCGCGCGCCAAGGCAAAAGCCTCCAAGTAGCCGGTGTCGCCGGACCGACAGGTCGACGTTGACGGCCGTCGACTGAAGCTCACCAACCTCGACAAGGTCCTCTACCCCAAGGCCGGCTTCACCAAGGGCGAGGTCGTCGACTACTACGCCAAGATCGCGCCGGCGATCGTTCCCCACCTCTCCGGCCGGGCGCTGACGCTGCGTCGCTTCCCGGAAGGGGTCGACGATCTCGACGCCGCCTTCTTCGAGAAGCGCTGCCCCAAGCACAGGCCGAAATGGGTGAAGACGACGCGGGTGCAGGCCGGCCCCGAGGCGGGCAAGATCGACTTCTGCGTCTGCGACAGCCTGCCGACGCTGATCTGGATGGCCCAGCTGGCGGCGATCGAGCTGCACCCTTCGCTCTCGCTGTCCCGGGCTCCGACCCGGCCCACGGTGCTCGCCTTCGACCTCGATCCGGGCGCCCCGGCGAACATCGTCGACTGCTGCCGGGTGGCGGTGCGCCTGCGCGAGATGTTCGACCACTTCGGGGTGCAGAGCTTCCCCAAGACCTCCGGCTCGAAGGGGCTGCAGGTCTATGTCCCGCTAAACGAAAAAGTGCACTACGAGACGACCAAACCCTTCGCCAAAGCGATCGCGCAGCTACTCGAAAAACAGACGCCCGACCAGGTCGTCTCGAAGATGAAGAAGGTCGAACGCAAGGGCAAGGTCTTCGTCGACTGGTCCCAGAATCATCAGCGCAAGACGACGATCGCCGTCTACTCGCTGCGGGCGCGTGAGAAGCCGACCGTCTCGACTCCGGTGAGCTGGGAGGAGGTCGAATCCACCCTCGCGCGCGAAGATCCCGACCGCCTCGTCTTCGAAGCCTCCGACGTGCTGGGGCGGGTCGAGGAGCATGGCGACCTCTTCGCTCCGGTCCTGGAGCTGAAGCAGAAGCTGCCCGACCTCTGAGCCGGGCTCAGCTGCCCACCCGGCGCACTTTCCGCGACAGCTCGCAACGCTCGGCGACGCCCTCGGCCTCGGCGCAGGTGGGGCAGTAGACCTGCCTGCTCTGATGGTTGTAGGCGATTTTGGCATCGAGGGAGATCCATTTCAGGCATCCCTGGCAGCTCATCTTCCGCCAGGCGAGGGTCCACCACCAGCCCCCGCCGGCGCGCCGCCGGTCGTCCAGGGTGGCGACGCGTTTGTCGTCAGCGCGAATCGACTCACCGGAATCCAAATTGATCCGCCAGTTCCACCAGCGGTGCCGATCGTTCTTTGCCATTTGCGCTCACCCCAACCACAGGTCAAATCTCGACTCTCGTCGTCTTGCTTCCTCCGTCCGCTTTCTCTCCGCGGAGCGGTGTGGCTCTCTAAGGAAAAGGTCGCGCCGACTCGCCCCCCGCCGGGCTAGAGCGCCTGGCGGACGACCGGTTTGCGCGTCGCCTTGACCTCGTCGAGGCGGCGCACGGGGGTCGTGTAGGGGGCCTGCCTGGCGATCTCGGGGTCGCTCTCGGCCTCGGCGAGGATCTCCTCGACGGCGTCGGCGAAGGCGTCGAGGCTCTCCTTGGCCTCGGTCTCGGTCGGCTCGATCATCAGCGCCTCCTCGACCAGCAGCGGGAAGTAGACGGTCGGCGGATGGAAGCCGAAGTCGAGCAGCCGCTTGGCGAGGTCGAGAGTGGCGACGCCGAGCTCGCGCTTCATCGGCTTGCCGGAGAGGACGAACTCGTGCATGCAGTGGCGGTCGAAGGCGATCGGCAGGTGCTTGGCGGCGCGGCCCTGGGCGAGCCGCGCCTTGAGGTAGTTGGCGTTCAGCACCGCCATCTCGGAAGCCTCGGCGAGCCCGTCGGCGCCGAGGCTGAGGATGTAGGCGTAGGAGCGCACGAAGACGCCGAAGTTCCCCTGGAAGCCGCGCAGGCGGCCAATCGACTTGGGCCGCTCGAAGTCGAGGTCGTAGCGGGGGCCGCTGCCGTTGCCGCTCTCATGCCTCACCACCTGAGGCCGCGGCAGGAAGGGCTCGATCCGCTCCGACACCGCAATCGGGCCGGCACCCGGGCCGCCGCCCCCGTGCGGCTGGCTGAAGGACTTGTGCAGGTTGACGTGGACGATGTCGAAGCCCATATCGCCCGGGCGGGAGTGCCCCATCACCGCGTTGAGGTTGGCCCCGTCGTAGTAGAGCGTCCCCCCCGCCTCGTGAATCAGCGCGGCGATCTCGGCGATGTTCTCGTCGAAGAGCCCCAGCGTGTTGGGGTTGGTCAGCATCAGACAGGCGACGTCGCCGGTGATCTTTGCCCGCAGGTCGTCCATCTCCACCCCGCCGCGCTCGTTGGTCACCACCTTGACCACCTCGTAGCCGGCCATCGTCACCGAGGCCGGATTGGTCCCGTGGGACGTGTCTGGGGCGAGGACCTTGGTGCGCGTTTCGCCGCGGTCGGCGTGGTAGGCGCGGGTGAGCAGCAGGCCGGCGAGCTCCCCATGCGATCCCGCAGAGGGCTGCAGGCTGACATGGGGCAGGCCGCAGATCTCGCTCAGCGACTCCTGCAGCAGCCACATCACCTCCAGCGCCCCCTGGGCGCGGCGCGGGTCCTGGGCCGGATGCAGGCGGGCGTGGCCGGGCAGGGCGGCGACGCGCTCGTTGAGGCGCGGGTTGTGCTTCATCGTGCAGGAGCCGAGCGGGTAGAAGCCCGTGTCGAGGTCGAAGTTGCGCCGCGAGAGGCGGTTGTAGTGGCGGACGATCTCCGGCTCGGAGACCTCGGGCAGGCGCGGCGCCTCCTCACGCAGCAGCTTGGCGGGGATCAGCTCCTCGAGCGGCCGCTCCGGGACTTCCGCCGCGGGAAGCGCGGCCGCCCGCCGGCCCGGCTTCGAGCGCTCATAGATCGTCAGGACCTCTTCTGACTGCATGCCGTGGCCTCGCTCGCTCACGCGGGCACCCCCGCTCGCTCGGCCGCGATCGCGGCGCCGAGGACGTCGGCCAGCTCGTCGATCTGGGCACGCGTCCTGCGCTCGGTGATCGCGACCAGAAGGCCATCCCCGAGCTCGGGGTAATCGCGCCCCAGCGGGTAGCCGGCGGAGATGCCGCGCTCGGCGCAACGCTCGAGGACCCGCTCAACGGGGGCATCGAGGCGGATCGCGAACTCGCGAACCACCGGGGCGTCGTGCAACGGCTCGACCCCCTCGAGCTCCAGCAGCCGCTGGCGTGCGTAGGCGGTCCGCCGTGCCAGCAGCTCGCCCAGCTCGCGGAAGCCCTCGCGGCCGAGCCAGGCGAGGTGGATCATCGCCCCGAGCGCGTTCAGCGCCTGCGCCGTGCAGATGTTGTTCGTAGCTTTCTCGCGCCGGATGTGCTGCTCCCGGGTCTGCAGGGCGAGGACGAAGCCACGGCGGCCGTCGACGTCGTCCGTTTCGCCCGCGATTCGCCCCGGCATGCGGCGGATCTGTTCCTCGGTCGCGCAGAAGAAGCCAAACGAGGGCCCACCGAAGTCGAGGCGGTTGCCGAGCGGCTGCCCCTCGCCGAGGGCGATGTCCGCGCCGCACTCTCCGGGCGGCCGCAGGATGCCCAGGGTCATCGGGTCGCAGGCGACGATCAGCAGCGCCCCGTGCTCCCTGGCGGCGGCGCCGAGCGCTTCGACGTCCTCGACGGCGCCGAGGAAGTTCGGGGTCTGCAGGAAGACCGCGGCCGTCTCCCCGTCCACCGCCGCGGCGAGCGCAGCCGGGTCGGTCAGGCCACCCTCGAGCCCGACTTCGACCACCTCGGCGCCGTACCCGACCGAGTAGGTCCGCAGCGTCTCGCGGCTGTGGGGATGGACACCGCGCGCGACCACGAACTTGGCGCGCTTCGTGGCCCCCATCGCCAGGTAGCCCGCCGAAGCGACAGAGGAGGGCCCCTCGTAGAGGCCGGCGTTGGAGACCGGCAGCCCGGTCAGCTCCGACATCGCGGTCTGGAACTCGAACATCACCTGCAGCCCGCCCTGGGAGATCTCCGGCTGGTAGGGCGTGTAGGGGGTCAGGAACTCCGAGCGCTGGGTGATCGCGTCGACGATCGCCGGCACGTAGTGGTCATACATCCCCGCGCCGACGAAGCAGACCTCCTCTTCGGCGTCGACGTTGCGGGCGGCGAGCGCGGCGAGGCGCTCGAACACCTCGGCCTCGCTCATCCCCGCGGGCAGACCAAGAGGCTGCTCGAGCCGCAGCGGCTCCGGGATCTGCTCGAAGAGCTCGGCCGTGGAGCCGACCCCGATCGCGGCCAGCATCTGGGCGCGATCGTCGGCTGTTGCAGAGGTGTAGCGCGTCACCAGAGGAAGGCTACGTGAGCCGGTGGCGGGGCTTCGCTAAGAGCTTTCCAGCACTTTGCGGTAGTCGGCGGCGGAAAGCAGGCTCTCCGCCTCGGCCGGGTCGCTGAGCCGCACCCTGACCAGCCAGCCCGCCCCGTAGGGATCCTCGTTGACCTGCTCGGGGGCGTCGGCGAGCGCCTCGTTGACCTCGACGATCTCCCCGGAGAGGGGCGCGACCACGTCGGAGACGGCCTTTACCGACTCGACCTCGGCATAGGGCGCGTCCTTGGCGATCGTGGAGCCCACCTCCGGTGGGTCGTAGAAGACGACCTCGCCGAGCGAGTCCTGCGCGTACCAGGTGATCCCAAAGGTGGCCTGCTCGCCCTCGATCCGCGCCCAGTCGTGCTCGGCGTGGTACAGCAACTCGTCGGGATAGGTCGCGTCAGGCACCTCGTCTCTCCTTTGTCGATCTGGCCCGGGCGGCTATTTTCGCGCCGCGCCTCGGTACAGGGGCTTGGAACCTACCCGGGCCCGCCGCAGCTTGCCGCGCACGTCGATCTCGATCTCGCTGCCGGGCTCGGCCAGGTCGGGACGGAGGTAGGCCATCCCGATCCCCACTTCGAGCGAGGGCGAGAAGGTGCCCGAGGTGACGGTCCCGCAGGGCTCGCCCTCGCGGAGGGCCCCGTTGCCGGCCCGGGGGATCCCGGCGCCCTCGATCGTGAAGGGGGCGAGCTTCTCGGCCGGGCCCTCGCGCCGCGCCCGCGCCACCGCCTCGGCGCCGACGAAGCCCGTCCCCTCGGCGCAGCACCAGCCGAGGCCCGCTTCGATCGGGTTGCGCTCGGGAGTGAGGTCGTTGCCGTGCAGGTGGAAGCAGACCTCGAGCCGCAGCGTGTCGCGGGCGCCGAGGCCGCAGGGCACCACTCCCGCATCCAGCAGCTCGCTCCAGATCGGCGGCGCGACGTCGGGATCGATCAGCAGCTCGACCCCGTCCTCACCGGTGTAGCCGGTGCCGCAGGCCAGCGCCGGGCGGTTGCCGATCCGCACCGGGGAAACGGTCATCCGGGCGGGTAGCTGGATGCCCAGGGTGGAAGTGACGATTGCCCGCGCGTGCGGCCCCTGCACGGCCAGCATGGCGTAGCGATCGGCGACGTCGCGGACGGTGACGTCGAACCCTCGGCTCCACCGTCCCAGCCAGGCCAGGTCGCCGCTGTGGTTTGCCGAGTTGGTGACGATCAGATAGCGGTCGCCGCCGAGCCGGTAGGCGAAGAGGTCGTCGAGCACGCCGCCCTCCTCGTCGCAGAGGCAGGAGTACTGGGCGCCGTGCAGGGCGATCCCGGCGACGTCGTTGGAGAGGACGAGCTGCAGGAAGGCGAGCGCCCCCGGCCCCTCGACCTCGACCTCCCCCATGTGGGAGACGTCGAACATCCCCGCGTGGGTGCGCACGGCGGTGTGCTCCTCGCGGATCCCCTCGTACTGCACGGGCATCTCCCAGCCGGCGAAGTCCACCAGCCTGGCTCCCAACTCAACATGCTTCTCGCGCAACGGCGTCGCCCTCGAGCTCACAGGACGCGCAAGGCTAGTGCCTGGGTCTACTCCTTGAGGAAACCCGGTACGTCGATGTCGTCGTCGGAGACGCGCAGTTTGCGGATGTCGGTGTCCTCCGCAGAGATCCGCGGGCGGCTCTCGTAGCGACGGCGCACCCGCTGCGGCGAACGGGCCAGCAGCTCGAAGCCCTCGAAGCCGGTGGCGATCACGGTGACGCGGACCTCGTCGCGCATCGACTGGTCGACGACGGAGCCGAAGATGATGTTGGCGTTGTCGTCGGCCTCGGCCTGGACGAGCTGCGCGGCCTCGTTGACCTCGAACAGCCCCAGGTCCTCGGGCCCGGTGATGTTGAGCAGCATCCCGGTCGCGCCCTTGATCGACTCCTCGATCAGCGGCGAGGTGATCGCCGCCTTGGCGGCGTCCACGGCGCGCGTCTCACCGGATGCCGAGCCGACTCCCATCAGCGCCGAGCCGGCGTCGCGCATGATCGTGCGCACGTCGGCGAAGTCGAGGTTGATCAGGCCGGGAATCGTGATCAGGTCGGTGATGCCCTGGACGCCCTGGCGGAGGATGTCGTCGGCCTGGCGGAACGCCTCCAGCACGCTGGTGCGGCGCTCGACGGCCTGGAGCAGCTTCTCGTTTGGGACGATGATCAGGGTGTCGACGTTGTTGCGCAGTTTCTCGATCCCCTCGAGCGCCTGCTGCATCCGCCGTTTGCCCTCGAACTCGAAAGGCTTGGTGACGGCGCCGACGGTGAGGGCGCCGATCTCTTCCTTGGCGATCTCGGCGATCACAGGAGCCGAGCCGGTCCCGGTGCCGCCGCCCTCTCCGGCGGTGACGAAGACCATGTCGGCGCCCTTCAGCGCCTCCTTGATCTCGTCGCGGCTCTCGGCCGCGGCGCCCGCTCCAACCTCTGGGTTGCCGCCGGCGCCGAGCCCACGGGTGAGCTCCTGGCCGATCGAAAGCTTGATGTCGGCGTCGCAGGCCTGCAGCGCTTGGGCGTCGGTGTTGACGGCGACGAACTCGACGCCCCGGATTCCGGCGTCGACCATGCGGCTGACGGCGTTGGTGCCGCCGCCACCTGCCCCGACGACCTTGATCACGGCCAGGTATGTGGATTCCATCTCCCGATTTCTCCAAGCCCAGTCCCGTTGGGGGCTGGTATCTGCCCAGTTCGCGAGAACTGGATTTTGAGTTGAGCCTTTATTCCGTCCGAGGCTGTAGCAATGCTTAAGGGTTCAAGCTACTACAGCTACCACGGAAATTGCGCTCAACGTAGGGCATTACACGCCCTCTGTCAAACCTCCGAGAGCTATCGTGCAAGGCCAGAGTCTTAACCATGACTTGAGGGTTTTGCCAGTCTCACTCTAAGGTCGAGGGTCGGGCCCCAGGCTTTCCGGCGCTGCGTCCAGGCTGCCTTTACGGCTCTGTATTGCCATATCCCGACAAGGGCGCCAAGCCGCCCCATGCTCACGGAGGCAGGGGCAGAGTGTGGCTGCTGCCCCCGATGGCCGGATGACGGGGCGCATGCAGGTCTACATAATCAAGAGCGCTGATCTGCGGGTTGGCGAGGACGGAGGCGGCGGCACTCCACTTTTCGCTCACCTGCGAGGCGTCGCCGAAATACAGTTCGATGCCGGAGCGGAGGTTCACATCCACCCCGCTTTCTCCGTAGTAGCTGCTCGCGATGTAGGGGCGAAGCGCCGGCGGGGCCGCCCCCAGGACCCGCGCCTGCTGCAGCATCGGCCCGGAGAGCCGGCCGCTGGCCGGAGGCTCGGAGAGCGGCAGGCGAGGCAGTTCGGCATCTTCGGGGGCGGGCATCCAGCTGAGGATCGCGCCGCTCGGCGAGACGCCCACGGCGTCTTCCCCTTCCCCGATCAGAGAGGCCGGCTGCAGCGAGGCGTGCAGGGAGCCCGCCGCCGGCGCAACCTCGGTGTCCTCGAGGAGGAGCCGGTCGACGAGCACGACCGCCAGCACGAGGAGCGCGAAGGCGGTCAGCGCCTTGCCCGCCTGCTTAGCCCGTGGCCCCAGGCTCATCCGCCGGCCCTCACAGCTCCCAGCCGCTCGGCCAGCGCACCTCGCCCAGCAGCTGCACCTCCGGCTCGAGGACGAGGCCGAACTTCTCGTGGACGAGGCGCCGGCCCTCGGCCATCAGCCCCAGCACGTCGCTCGTGGTTGCCTCACCCATGTTCTCGACGAAGTTGGCGTGCTTCTCCGAGAAGCGGGCCCCGCCATGGCGCAGGCCGCGGCAGCCGGCCGCCTCCAGCAGCTGGCCCGCCGTGCGCCCCCCGGCAGCCTCCTCGGCGGGATTCTTGAACGTCGAGCCGAAGGTCTTGATCCCTGAGGGCTGCGCCTCACGCCGCTTGCCGCGCATCTCCGCCAGTGTCGCCTTGATCTCCTCCGGATCGCCCGGCGCCAGCCGGAAGCTGACCCGCGCCACCACTTCGCCGTCGCCGAGATTGGAGCTTCGGTAGGCAAAGCCGAGCTGACCGGGCTCACGCCGCTCCCTGCCGCCGGCCCGGCAGACGTCGACCCACTCCAGCACCTCGGCCAGCTGGCCTCCATAGGCATTGGCGTTCATCCTCACCGCGCCGCCCGCGGTACCGGGGATGTTGATCCCGAACTCCAAGCCGGAGAGCCCCCAGCCGGCAGCCTTCGCCGCCGCGGACGGCAGGCGGGCGCCGCCGCCGCAGATCAACCGCTCGCCGTCGTGCTCGATCGCCGAGAGCTCGCCCTCCAGCTTGATCGCCAGGCCGCGAAACCCCTCGTCGGCGACGAGGAGGTTCGATCCAGAGCCGACCATCCCGACGGCCAGTCCCTCCTCCCCCGCCCAGCCCAGTAGGCCTTCGAGCTCCTCATCGGTGCCCGGACGGGCGAACCAGTCGGCGGGGCCGCCGGTGCGGACCGTGGTCAGGCGGGCGAGCGGGAAGTCGCCCTGCACGCCCTCTGGCGGAGCGCTCATCGCGCGTCGTCCTCCGGCGGCTTGTCCTCGTCCGAGCTCGCGGTCTCCTCCACCAGCGCCTCGGCGAGCCTGAAGACGTCGCCGGCGCCGATCGTGACCAGGGCCTCGCCGGGCGAGAGCCTGCGCCGCACGGCGCCCAGCGCTTCCTCGAAGCGCGGCGTCCAGCAGACGGGGCGGCCCCCCATGTGCTCGCTTGCCGCATCGGCCACCAGCTTGCCGCTCACGCCGGCCAGCTCACCAACCGGGTCCTCGCGAGCCGCGTAGACGTCGAGGACGACGGCTTCGTCGGCCAGGGCCAGCGCCGCTCCGAATTCCTCCGCCAGCGCTTTCGTGCGCGAGTAGAGATGCGGCTGGAAGACCACCACCAAGCGCGCGAAGTCGCGCCCGCGAAGCGCTTCCAGGGCCGCTCGGACCTCGGTGGGGTGATGAGCGTAGTCGTCATATATGTCCGCTCCCGCGCAGCGGCCCTTGTACTCGAGCCGCCGCCCGACGCCGGGGAAGTCCTCCAGTGCCTCGGCCGCCGCGGCGACGTCCATCCCGGCAAGCTCGACCGCCGCCAGCGCCGCCCGCGCATTGAAGAGGTTGTGGCGCCCCCAGACCCGCAGGCTCAAACGCGGCGGGCCCGGCCGCTCGGCATCGAAGCCGACGACCTCCTTTTCTCCCTCTGCCTCGCAGTGGAGGGAGTCGGTGGGGCGCTCGCCGCCCGTGGACCCCGGCGCTCCGTGCCCGGGCTCCCGAGGGGCGCCGGGCAGGGCCCCCGGCGCCGGCAGGGCCAGGCCTCTCGCCGGCGCGGCGAAGTCGCGAAAGGCCTCTCTCAGCTCACCCACCGATCCCCAGCGCGAATGGTGGTCCATCTCGATGTTGGTGATCGCCGCCACCTCCGGGCGCAGGGCCAGGAAGCTGGCGTCGCTCTCGTCCGCCTCGGCGATCGCCCACTCCCCCTCGCCCCAAGCCGCGTTGGTCGGCTCACCGCCGTCGCCAAGGCCCGGCACCTCGCCGCCGACGAAGAAGGCCGGGTCGGCTCCAATTTTCCGCAGGGCCCAGACGAGCATCGCGGTGGTCGTCGTCTTCCCGTGGGTGCCGGCCACAGCGATCAGCCGCTTCTCCGCGCATAGCTGCGCCAGCAGCTCGCCGCGGCGAACCACCTCCTGGCCGCGCTCGCGCGCCAGCGCAAGCTCGGGGTTCTCGTCGTCGATCGCGGTCGAGACGACGACCACGGCGTCCTCGGGGAGATTGGCGGCATCGTGACCGGTGGCCGGCTCGAGCCCCGCCTCCCGGAGGCGGCGCATATAAGAGGAGTCGGCCCGATCGCTTCCGCCCACCGAGGCCCCGAGCTGCTTGCAGACCAGGGCCAGCCCGCTCATCCCGGCGCCGCCGATGCCGATGAAGTGCAGGCGCAGGGAG
The DNA here is from genome assembly GCA_035707825.1 of Solirubrobacterales bacterium. GTDB lineage: Bacteria > Actinomycetota > Thermoleophilia > Solirubrobacterales > 70-9 > VRUE01. The sequence goes on along the minus strand of DASSTR010000058.1, from coordinate 22,389 downwards.
GCCCAGTCGCGCTTCGCGGCCGGATCGCTCATCGTCCCGCCGCCGCCAGCACCTCGTCGGCGATGCGCCGCGCCGCGTCGGGCCTCGCCAGCCTCGCCGAGGCGTCGCTCATCGCGGCCAGGCGCGATTCGTCGCCGAGCAGCCCCGCCACCTCGGCGGCAAGCCGCCGGCCGGAGAGCTCGGCGTCGGCGATCACCTCGGCCGCTCCGGCATCCGCCATCCAGGCCGCGTTGGAGCTCTGATGATCGGCGGTGGCGTGTGGATAGGGAACCAGGATCGCCGGCCTCCCCACCGCGGTGACCTCGAAGATCGAGCCGCCGGAGCGTCCCAGGACGAGATCGCAGGCGGCGAGGCAGTCGCCGAGATCGGGCTCATAGTCGAGCAGGGTGTAGCGCTCGCCGTGAGGCGCGCCCTCGAGCCGCTCGCGCAGCTCGGCGAAGTCGCGGCGGCCAGCGAGGTGGACCACGTGGTAATCCCGGCCATCGCGCTCGGCGAACGCCTCGATTGCGCACTCGTTGATCGAGCGGGCCCCCTGGCTGCCGCCCATCACCAGCAGGCAGCGAGCCTGCGGCTCGACGCCGAAGCGCTCGCGAGCCGCACCCCGATCGGCGCGCAGCACCGCCTCGGGAACCGGCCGCCCGGTGACGAGATAGCGCTCGCCCTCGCGGCCGGCGATCGGGAACGCCAGGCAGACCCGCCGTGCGCGGCCGGCGAGCAGCCGGTTGGCGAGGCCAAGGTGGCTGTCGGCCTCGGTGAGGACCAGCGGAGTGCGGCTGAGGCTCGCCCCCAGACCGGCCGGGCCGGCGACGAACCCGCCGCCGCCCATCACTACGCCGGCGCCACGGCGGCGGATCGCGCGCCGGGCCGCGCCGACGGCAGCGACCGCCTCCACGGCGGCCGCGGCGGCACGCAGGGGATTGCGGCGATCGATGCCGCGCACCCTGAGGAAATCGATCTCGTAGCCGGCGGCCGGAACCAGCTCGGCCTCGATCCGCTCCCGCGTCCCGAGGAACGAGACCTCGGCGCCGCTAGCCCGAAGCTCGGCGGCCACGGCCATGGCCGGCACGACGTGGCCGGCTGTTCCTCCCGCCGCCACCACCACTCTTACGACTCCTGGCACCGCTCGCTCGACTCCTTCCCGACCGCGCGCTCGCGCGTGCCTTTGCGCTTCCACCCTGGCGTGCCTTGCCGCCTTGGACCACCCGCAGTCTGCCAACGGAGGCGGTCCCACCGCTGGCGACGTTGAGGATCAGACCGACGGCGAACAGGGTGGCGAGCAGGCTGCTGTTCCCGTAGGAGACGAAAGGCAGCGGCACACCGGTGAGGGGCGCCATGCCCATCACCGCGAAGAGGTTGATCGTCGCCTGCACCAGGATCAGTGAGGTGAGGCCCGCCGCGAGCAGCTTGCCGTAGTTGTCGCGCGCTTTTTTCGCCGCCTGCAGGCCGGCGTATCCGAAGACCGCGAAGAGCCCGACGACGCTGACGATCCCGACCAGTCCCAGCTCCTCTCCGATCACCGCCGAGATCATGTCGGTATGGGCCTCGGGCAGGTAGAAGGCCTTCTGGACCCCGTCGCCGATGCCGACCCCGAAGATCCCGCCGGAGCCGAGGGCGATCTTCGCCTGCGCGGCCTGGAAGCCGGCGCCGGCGGCATCGGATCCCGGGTTGAGGAATCCGGTCAGGCGCGCCATCCGGTACGGCTCGACCAGCGTCAGCAGCAGGGCGAGGAAGCCGAGCACGAGGGCGATCAGAGCCAGGTCTCGCATACGGGCGCCGGCGGCGACCAGCGTCGCGCTGGACGCGAAGGCGATGACCAGCGCCGTGCCGAGGTCGGGCTCGAGCACGACCAGCATCGCCGCCATCCCGACGACGAGGAGGAAGGGCATCAACCCCTCCAGCGAGCGGGCGCGTTTCGGCTTGCCGGCGAGCAGGTCGGCCCCGTAGAGGACGAGCGCGACCTTGGCCAGCTCGGAAGGCTGGATCTGCAGGAAGCCCGAGCCGATCCACCGCGTCGATCCGTTGACGGTCGTGCCCATCACCAGCACGGCGGCGAGGAGGAAGAAGGAGACGGCGAGGAACGCCGGAGTCATGCGGCGCACGAAGCCGAGGCCCTGGCGAGAGGTCAGGTGCATGACCAGCAGGCCGACAGCGCCGAACATCAGCGTGCGCTTCAAGTAGAAGGCGCTGTCGGAGAGGCCGCCGTTGCTCAGCACGCGCGTCGTCGAGCTGGCCGAGAAGACCATCACGGCGCCGAGCGCAAGCAGGCAGAGCGTCGCCGTCAGCATCAGGTTGTATTCGAGCGGCAGCGCCGCCGAGCGCTTTTTCTTCTTCGCCGCGGCGCTGGGCCGGCGGGAGCGGCCGATGGTGGCCGCGCGCGCGCTCATCTCCGCCCCCGGCCCGGCCTGGCGCTCACCGCAAGGCCTCGACGATCTCGCGGAAGCGCTCGCCGCGCCGTTCAAAGTTCTCGAAGGCGTCGAAGCTGGCGCAGGCAGGCGAGAGCAGGACCACCTCTCCCGGCCGCGCGGCGGCCGCTGCGCGGTGGACGGCGTCCTCCAGGCCGGTGCAGCGGTGCATCTCGACACCCGCCTCGACGACGCCCGACAACTCGGTGGCGAGCCTGTCCGCGGAGGCGCCGATCAGATAGCAGGCCCTGCATGTCTCCCGGATCGGGTCGGCGAGAGAGGCAAAGGGCTCGTCCTTCTCACTGCCCCCCAGGATCGCGTGGACTCCACCCTCGAAAGCGCGCAGGCCGACCGTCGCCGAGGCGACGTTGGTGGCCTTCGAGTCGTTGACGAAGGTGACGCCGCCGACCTCGGCGACGCGCTCTAGGCGGTGGGGGACCCCGGCAAAGCCGCGCAGACCCTCGCGAACCGCGTCGCGGTCGAGGCCCATCGAGAGCGCCGCCGCCGCGGCGGCCATCGCGTTGGCGACGTTGTGGTCGCCGAAGAGGCCGAGCTCGGCCACCGGCAGCAGGGGCTCGCCGTCGTAGAAGATCGTCCCCCCGGCGAGGGAGACCTCGCAGTCCGGGCCGGCGCCGTGGCAGAAGGAGACCCGCCGCGCGCAGCCGCCCAGGTCGACGCCCGAGAGCGCCGGCTCGTCGGCGTTGTAGACGGCGACGTCGTCGTTGCCCTGGTTGGCGAAGACGTGCAGCTTCGCCTCCAGGTAGGAGCCGAGATCGCGATGGCGATCGAGGTGGTCGGGGGCGAGGTTGAGGAAGACGGCGCACTCCGGAGCGAAGGCGGTGGTGTCCTCGAGCTGGAAGCTGGAGGCCTCGCAGACCACGGTGGCGCCGGGATCGATCTCACCGGCCAGCGAGGAGAGCGGCGTGCCGACGTTGCCCGCCACGGCGACCGGCTCGGCGGCGGCCCTGTACAGGTGGCCGAGAAGCTCGACCGTCGTCGTCTTGCCGTTGGTTCCCGTCACGGCGACGAAGCGGTTGGGGATCGCGCGCCATGCAAGCTCCAGCTCGCCGATCACCTCGACCCCCCGCTCCAGAGCGGCCGCGATCACCGGCGCCTCCCGCGCCACGCCGGGGCTCTTGACGACGGTCCGCGCTCCATCCAGTTGGGCCACTCCATCCGTATCCAGGAGGACTTCGACGCCGACCCCCTCAAGCCCTGCCGCGCCCTCTGGATGCCCTGAATCGACCGCCCGCACCTCCTCCCCGCGCGCGGCCAGCAGCCGGGCGACGGCCTGGCCGGACCTGGCCAGCCCGACGACCAGAAACGGACCTGCCGGCAGCGCGGGACGAACCTTCTTCGGCGGCAGCGCACTCATCCGAACCTTCTTCGCCCCCAAGCGGCGCGAACCTGTAGACGAGAGACTGCCGAAGCGGCTAAATCCGGGCTCAGCGCCCGATGCTCTGCTGGTAGAGCGTGAAGCCGATGCCGGAGCAGGCGGCGGCGATGATCAGGAAGCGGATCATGATCTTTGTCTCCGACCAAGCCATCATCTCGAAATGGTGGTGCAGCGGCGCCATCAGCAGCACGCGGCGCCGAAAGGCCTTGAAGGCGAAGACCTGGACCGCCACCGAGAGCGCCTCGATCACGAAGATGCCGCCGATGATGATCAGCAGCACCTCGGTCTGGGTCATCACCGCCAGGGCGCCGATCGCGCCGCCGAGCCCGAGCGAGCCGGTGTCCCCCATGAAGATCGAGGCCGGGAAGGAGTTGAACCAGAGGAAGCCGATGCAGGCCGCGCCCAGGCAGGCGGAGAGCAGGGCCAGGTTCTGTTGCTCGTTGGAGATGAAGCTGATCGCGGTGTAGGCGAGCAGCACGATCGCGCAGGAGCCGGCGGCGAGGCCGTCGAGGCCGTCGGTGAGATTGACCCCGTTGGAGGCGCCGGCGATGACGAGGAAGACGAGCACGAAGTAAAGGACCGGCCCGAGGTCGACGCTGGCGTCGCCGATGCGGAAATAGAGGATCGGCTCGAGGCCGACGGAGTGACGCGCCACCCACCAGAGGCCGAAGGCGAGAACCACCTGGAAGAGCAGCTTGTAGCGCGCCGAGAGGCCGAGCGAGCGACGTTTGACGATCTTGATGAAGTCGTCGGCGAAGCCGATGGCCGCGCAGCCGAGCGCCACCCCGAACACCGCCATGCTCTGGGCGTCGCGATCGGAGAGGACGAGGTAGGGGACGCAGATCGAGGCGAAGATGATCAGCCCCCCCATCGTCGGCGTCCCCGCCTTTGCGTGGTGCTCCTGGGGGCCGTCCTCGCGGATGTGCTGCCCGAACTCCTTGACCCGGAGGTACTCGATGAACTTGGGGCCGAGGAAGATGCAGATCAGCATCGCCGCCATCGCGGCGATCAGCACTTCACCCATGATTAGGCGCGGCCTCCTCTGCTCCCGTGGGTGCCGGGAGAATCAGATTGCGACCGACCCCCACTCCCGCGACCGGGGGCCGCTTCCGCGTCGCCCAGGAGCTCTTGCAGGGTCTCGGCGACGGCCTCGAGGCCGGCCGAGCGGGAGCCCTTGACGAGGATCCGATCGCCCGACTCGAGCTGCTCCGCAAGCAGGTCGGCAGCCTCCTCGGGAGCGCCGACCAGATCGTCGGGGCCGTAGTCGCGCGCCGGCTCGCCGACGCCGATCAGGACGTCGATACCCGCGGCTCGCGCATGCTCGCCCACTTCGCGGTGATAGGCGGGTGCGCCCGGGCCCAGCTCGGCCATCTCGCCCAGCACCGCCACCCGCCGGTCCCCCTCGAGTGAGGCGAGGTGGTCGAGCGCCGCGCGCATCGACACCGGATTGGCGTTGTAGCAGTCGTTCACCAGGACGATCCCGTCGGCCAGCTCGAGGCGCTCACCCCGGAAGCGGGAGAAACCTATATTCGCAGTCCGATCGGCCATCTCCGTCGGCGGCGCCCCCAGCGCCACGCCGGCGGCCACGGCGGCGAGGGCGTTGGTGAGGTTGTGCGCCTCGGCGAAGGGGAAGTGGAAGCGTTCGCTGCCGGCCGGCGTCTTCAGCACCGCCTCCGTCACCCCCTCATGAACCCGCTGCTCGACGGCGTCGACGTCTCCCCCGGCGCCGAAGCGGAGAAGCCGCGGCGCCTGCGAGAGGTGGGGCTCGAGCTCACCGGCTGCCACCGGCACCACCGCCGTCCCGTCGGCCGGCAGCGCGCCCAGCACCTCGGCCTTCGCGGCCGCTATCGCCTCGATCGAACCGAGCAGCTCGACGTGGACGGGCCCGACGTTGGTGATCACGGCCACCTCGGGCTCGGCGATCGCCGCCAGCTCGGCGATCTGGCCGGGACCGCGCATCGCCATCTCCAGCACGAGCAGCTCGGTGTCCTCCGGCGCCTCGAGAATCGTCAGCGGCAGCCCGATCTCCGTGTTCAGGTTCTCCTGGTTGGCGTGCACCCGGCCCGGCAGCAGGGCGCGGGCGATGTCCTTTACCGACGTCTTCCCAACCGACCCGGTGATGCCGACGACGCGAGCGCCGAGCTGCCGCCGCCAGGCGCGGGCGAGCGCCTGCAGGGCAGCCAGCGGGGAGGCCGCCGCGAACACCCAGGCGCCGGAGAGCTCACCGCTCCAGCCCGGCTCAACGACGACCCCCCAGGCGCCGGCCGAGATGGCCGCGGGCGCGAACTTCCCGCCGTTCACGTTCTCACCCGGCAGGCCGAAGAAGAGGTCCCCGGCGCCTGTCTCGCCGGAGTCGATCGTCGCCCGGCGCGGCTGCCCGGCGGGCCCCTCGGCGACGATCTCAGCCCCGATCGCCGCGGCGATCTCGCCGGCGTCGAGGTTCATCGCGCGGCAGCCAGCTTGCGGAGCTCCTCGCGGGCGACCTCGCGGTCGTCGAAGGGCACCTTGCGGCCGTTCTCGAATTCCTGCCCCTGCTCGTGCCCCTTGCCGGCGATGACGACCGTGTCCCCGGGCTGCGCCTCGCCGAGGGCGCGGGCGATCGCCCGCCGGCGATCGATCTCCACGGCCACCGCGTCGCCGTCCCCCACCCCGGCCAGCACCTCCTCGACTATCGCCTCGGGCATCTCCGAACGCGGGTTGTCGGAGGTCACGATCGCCAGGTCCGAAAGCTGCGAAGCCGCGCGGCCCATCTTCGGCCGCTTCTCGCGATCGCGGTCGCCGCCGGCGCCGATGACGGAGATCACCCTGCCATCGGTGACCTGGCGGGCGGCCCGCAGGACGTTCTCGACCGAGTCCGGCGTGTGGGCGTAGTCGACCAGCACCGCAAACGCCTGCCCCTCCTCGACCGGCTCCATCCGGCCGGGGGGCGCGGCGGCCTCCGAAAGCGCGGCGGCCGCGGTGTCGGGTGGGACGCCGAGCGCCGTCGCCGCAGCGAAGGCGCCGAGCGCATTGGCGATGTTGAACTCCCCCGGCAGGTGGGTGCGGACCACACCGACGGGGGGCCGCGATCGAGCGGCCGCGGAGATCCGCTCGCCACCCATCCCCTCGACGATTTCGAACCTGGCGCCGGAGGCATCGAGCTCGATGCCCCTCGCTATTACGTTGGCCTCGCGGCCCTCGGCGGAGAAGGTCAGGCACTCGAACTCCTCGGCGAGGCGGCGCCCGTAGGGGTCGTCGACGTTGACGATGCGCCTCGCGGAGCCAATCTCGAAGAGGCGGCGCTTGGAGCGGAAGTAGTCCTCCATGTCCGAGTGGAAGTCGAGGTGGTCCTGGGTCAGGTTGGTGAACACCGCCAGCTCGAAATGGACCGCGTCGGCGCGGTGCAGAGCGAGCGCGTGCGAGGAGACCTCCATCGCACAGGCGCCGTCCCCCCCGTCCAGCATGCGCCGGAAGGAGTGCTGCAGGTCGATCGCCTCTGGAGTGGTCCGCTCCACCTCCTCCTCGATCCCTCCGACGACCTGCTTCACCGTCCCAAGCAGGCCGCAGCGGATCCCCGCTGCCTCGAGGATCTCGCGCAGCAGGAAGGCGGTGGTCGTCTTGCCGTTGGTCCCCGTCACGCCCACAACCCGCAGCTCGGTGGTCGGATCGCCCCAGAAGCGCGCGGCGACAGGCGCCATCGCCGCCCGCGCGTCCCCGACCAGCACCTGCGCCACGTCGAGCTCGAGCAGCCGCTCGACCACGAGCGCGACGGCGCCCGCCGCCACCGCCTGGGCGGCGAAATCGTGGCCGTCGCTGCGCTCGCCCGGCACGCAGAAGAAGAGGGTGCCGTCGCTGGCCATGCGGCTGTCGTAGGCAAGCGAAGAGACCGCGACGCCGAGGTCCCCGCGACTTTCCTGAACCTCCAGGCCGGCGATCAGCTGCTCGAGCTTCACGGGCCGATTCTAGGAGTCGCCTCCGGCGTTTCGATCTTCGGCCCCGGGACAATGCCCTGGTCGGACAAGCACCGGACTAATAAGTCCGGTGCTTTGAGTATCCGCCCGCCCAGAGCATTGTCCCGGGGCCGAAGACCCAGACCGTCGTCGGCGAACAGCTGATTGGGGCGGGCTTGGGGGCTGATTGGACTGCTCGGCCCGGGGCGTGATCGGTGCCGATTGGGGCGGCTTGGCGGCTGCTGAGTGGGGGTTATTCGGGCGGGACGCCCAGGTAGCCGAGGGCGAATTCGGCTATTTCGCCGAAGGCTGGCGCGGCGACCGAGCCGCCGTAGATGTCCCCCTGCGGCTGATCGACGATCACGGCGGCCAGCAGGCGCGGATTCTGCGCCGGCGCGAAGCCCATGAACGAGGCGACGAACTTAGTCTCCGAGTAGGCGCCGTCTTCGGCCACCTGCGCGGTTCCGGTCTTCCCCGCCAGCGTGTAGCCGGGGACGCTGACCTCGGAGGCCGTACCGCCCGGTGCGAGCACCCCCTCCAGCATTTCGCGAATCTCGGCGGCCACCTGGCTGCTGATGACGCGGTGGCCGGGCGGCTCCTCGACCGGTTCGTCCCCGACCTTCTCGATCAGCTGCGGCCGCCGCAGCATCCCGCCGTTGGCGATCGCCGCGTAGCCGGCCATCATCTGCATCGGGGTGACCGAGAGGCCCTGGCCGATCGGCAGGTTCCCCATCGAAGAGCCCGAGTATTCGTCCAGCGAAGGGACCAGCCCCTGCTCCTCGCCGGGGAACTGGACGCCCGTCGGCCTACCGAATCCGAAGCGGTTGATCCAGCGGCTGAAGCGTTCGCTTCCCAGCTGCAGGCCGATCGTGACGGCGCCCACGTTCGAGGAGTGGGCGAGGATTTCCCCCACAGAGAGTGTTTCGGTGCCGCGCGCATGCGATTCTTCGATCACCCGATCGGCAACCTGAATCGTCGGTTCCAGGGTGAACGAGGAAGTCGGGCTGACGACTTTTTCCTCCAACGCCGCCGCGACCGTGAACGCCTTGAAGGTGGACCCAGGCTCATAGTTGAACCCTGTAGCGCGGTTCATCATGTCTTCGGGACTGGCGTCTTCGAGGTCATTGGGGTCGAAGGGAGGCCAGTTGGCCATCGCCAGGATCTGGGAGTTCTGCGGATCCATGACGATCGCCGTCGCCCCCTTCGGGGCATAGGTTTCACCCACCCGGGCAAGCGCCCGCTCGGTTTCGGCCTCGATCGCCGGGTCCAGTGTCAGCTGGATGCTTTCCCCGTCGCTGGCGGCGTTGACGGTTTCGAGCCGGATCGGTTCGCCCAGCGCGTCGTTGACGACCCGCCGTTCTCCGTCGGCGCCGCGGAGCACGTCTTCCTCACCCGCCTCCAAGCCGTTCAGGCCCTCGTTTTCGCTGCCCACGGCGCCGATCACCTGCGCCGCCAGCGGGCCCTGGGGATAGGAGCGCCTGCTGTCTGGCTGCTGGCCGATTCCCGGCAGTTCGAGGCGCGCGATCCGCGCCGCCGTCGGGGTGTCGACTTTTTTGGCCACGTAGGAGAAGCCGGAGTCCACGGTCAGGCTTTCCAGCACTTCGTCCTTTTCCTTGCCCAGGATCGAGGCCAGTTTGCCGGCTGTGCGCTCGGGATCTTTGACCTGGTAGGGCGTGGCGAAGATCGTCGCCGCGTCCTCCGAGGAGGCCAGGGCGTTGCCATGACGGTCGAGCACGCTGCCGCGCAGACCGGGGACGGTGATCACGTCGGTCTGCTGGTAGGACGCCTCCGAGGCCAGCTCGGCTCCCTGCACGCCCTGCAGCCACATGGCCCGGCCGACGATCATCACGAAGCCGAGGAGAAAGCCGGCGAAGAGGAGGCCGATCCTTCGCTCGACGGTTCGCATCGCCTGACCCGCCGGCTAGTAGCCCGTGCCCGCCGCGGCGAGGCGCTGCGCTGCGGTGGCGACGTCGTCGGGGCTCGTTTCGACGAAGGTGACCTGATCGCTGGTCGGGACCGTGAGGCCGAGGGCCGCGGCATCGTGGCGGACGCGCGCAACCGCCGAGCGCTGGGCGTCGCGGCTTCGCAGGATCGAGTTCTCCTGGTCGAGGGCTTGGATGTTGCGGTCGATCTGGCCGGCCGAGGCGGCGAGGCTGAGGGTCACCACGTTGAGGGCGACGATCCCGGCCAGCAGCAGGCCCAGCACGGCGATCCAGGTGCGCCCCCGCGTCATCCTCACCATGAGATTGGAATCGGGCAGATGCCGCACCGCCGTGGCGGTGCCGACGGCGATCGGGATCAGCTGCCCACCGGGCCGCCGGGCCGGTGTCCGCCGAGCGGGTCGGCGGGTCGGCGACACCTTCCGCGCCGGGGCCGCGGCAGCGGCTCTCGACTTTCGCGCCGGGGCAGCGGCTCTCGACTTTCGCGCCGGGGCAGCAGCTCTCGACTTTCGCGCGGGAGCGGCGCTACCGGCCGCCTTCCGGGCCGGGGCGGCTTTGCGAGATGGGGACGTCTTGCGGCGCGGCGGCGCGGCCGGCGCCGGCTGCACGGCGGCTGCTCGCCTTGCAGTCGCCGCGGCGGCCATCAGGCCACTCCCCCGGCGTCCATGGCGACCTTGACGGCGCCGCGCAGGTGGGCGGATTTCGAGCGCGGGTTCTCGGCCATCTCATCGGGAGAGGGAGCGATCGCCCGGCGGGTGAGGAGCTCGGCCTCGGGCTCGCGGCCACAGGCGCAGACGGGAAACTCGGGCGGGCAGATGCAGCCGCGCGCCCGGGCGGCGAGGAAGCGCTTGACGCGACGATCCTCCAGCGAGTGAAAGGAGAGCGCCGCCAGGCGGCCGCCGACGGGCAGTAAGCCCCAGGCCGTCGGCAGGGCGTCGTCGAGCGAGTCCAGCTCACCGTTGACGGCGATGCGGATCGCCTGGAAGGTGCGCTTGGCCGGATGCCCACCGCCGAAGCGAGCGGAGGCCGGAATCCCGGCCTTGACCGCGGCGACGAGGTCGGAGGTCGTGCTCAGTGGCCGGCGCCGGACGATCTCGCGGGCGATCCCGCCCGCATAGCGCTCCTCGCCGAAGCGGCGCAGGGCCTGGGCGATCCGCGACTCGGGCCACTCGTTGAGCAGGTCCGCCGCGTTGAACTCCTGCCGGGTATCCATCCTCATGTCGAGGGGCGCCTCGTAGGAATAGGAGAAGCCCCGCTCCCAGGCATCTACCTGCATCGAGGACATTCCAAGGTCCATGTAGACCATCTCTGGGTGGATGCCTTCGCCGCGCAGGGTGCGAAGCCCTTCCGCGTAGTCGACTCCCATAAATCTCGTCTGGCAGGGAACTTCGGCTGCGAACTCGTCGAAACGGGCCTCCGCGGCGGGGTCCCGATCGATGCAGATCAGGGTGCCCGACTGCCCGATCGCGGCGGCGATCAGGCGGGCATGGCCGCCCCCTCCGAAGGTGCAGTCGACCGCCGTCTGTCCCGGCTGCGGCGACAGCAACTGGGCCAGCTCGGCGGCGAGGACGGGTTGATGCTCGCTGGTCATATCCAGAAGGGTTGCGCCGTTCACGGCTCGGCGAGGCGGCGGCCACTGGGCGTCAGGCATGGGAGCTCGGTCGAGGTAGGCGCGCATCTCACTCGGAGCCTCCGCCGGCGGCAAGCCCCTCGGCGATTTCGGGGGCCGTGGCGTCGAGCTCCTCCTCCTGCTTGGCCCAGGCGTCGGCGTTCCAGATCTCCAGGTACTCGCCGGCGCCGATGACCACGCAGGGCCCGGCGAGGGCGGCATGCTCGATCAGCGGCTTGGGGACGCGGATGCGGCCCGCCGAGTCGAGCGTGTCGTCGAAGGAGCCGCCGTGGAAGCGGCGGCGCAGGCGGCGGGCGTCGCCGCCGAAAGGGCTGTGGGGAGCGAGGAAGCGATCGGAGAGGCGCTCGAACTCCTCGGTCGTGTGCACCCAGACGCAGGGGTCGAAGCCTTTGGAGAGAACCACGCCGTCAGCAAGCGCCGCGCGGAAGCGAGACGGAACGGTGAGGCGATCCTTGGAGTCGAGGCTGTGCTCGTAGAGACCCCGAAATGCCATCCCCGCGAGTTCCTTTCTGCGGTCGCCTGGAAAAGAGTTAAGGACCGGAGTGATGAGGTGGGAGGAACCTCACCACCCCGGTCCTGGGCTTCAACTCGAGCGGCACAGTACCCCACTTTCTCCCACTTTGCAACACGATCTCCTACAAGGCCGTTTTCGCAACCCACATTGCATGGACTAGATTCGATGCGATGAACGCCCCGGACGACGCCAACGACCTGCGCGGCTTCCACTTCCGGCGCCTGATGGGCAAGCCGTTCACCTGGATCGCGATCGCCGTGGCGGTCCTTGCCGCTGGCATCGCCGGCGCCGCCCTGGTGGGTCCCCTGATCGGTCTCGCCGCCGCGGTGGCCGTCTTCCTGCTCGGCGTCGTGATCGTCTTCGCGATCGCAGACTCCAGGGCCGCGGACGCCTTCTTCGCCGCCTACGCCGCACAGAACGCGTTGGCGCTGGCGGGCCGCGGCCCACTGCCTCCGGTGACGCCGCTGCTGCGGAAGGGCGACGACCGCTATGCCGAGCGCACCCTCTCGGGAACGCTCGCCGACGGGGTCGAGGGCGTCCTCGCTCTCTATACGTATGAGGACGAGACGACCGACAGCGAGGGAAACCGCCAGACGAACTACTACCGCTACACCGTTGGGCTGGTCGAGGTGCCGGAGTGCGCCGCGCGAGCGCCGGAGCTCTACTGCCAGCGAAAGTTCGGCCTTCGCTCGCTGGAGAAGTTCGAGGACGCCTTCCGCGGCTCCAAAGAGCGGGTCAAGCTGGAGAGCGAGGCGCTCGACGAGAGATACGAGATCTTCTCCCGCGAGGGACAGGACGCCAACTGGCTGCGGCAGCTCTTCTCCCCCACCTTCATCGTCTGGCTCACGGACGAGGCGCCAAAGAAGTTCGCCTTCGAGCTGGTCGACGGGTCCCTCTGCTGCTACGTCAGCGGCCACAAGGAGTCGGCCGCCGACCTCGACCTGGTCCGCGCCGCCACCGCCGCCGTCGCCGCCCGCCTGCGCGAGGAGGCAGGCGAGTAGGAAGCCCCGCGCCTTGGGCGACGGGAATCCGCTGCTCTCGATTCGGACCGCTAGAAGCCGCCCAGCAGGGTGTCGGCGTTGGCGATCAGGGCGGCGGCGATCATCAGCAGGACCGAGGGCACGAGGACGAGTGCGACGACGAGCTGGATCTTCGGCGCGGCGCGGGCGGCGCGTTCCTCGACGAGGCGGTGCTGATCGCGGCGCAGCTCCGTGGCCTGACGGCGCAGCTGCTCGGCCAGCGGCGAGCCAAGCTGGCGAGAGCGCTCGATCGCGGCGACGAGGGCGGCCGCCTCGCCACCGGGGACCCGGGCGCGCAGCGATTGCAGCGCCTCGGAGAGCGGACGGCCGCAGGAGAGCTCGGCGGCGGCGATCCGCATCTCGTCCGCGAGCGGACCGCGCCCGGCCCGCGCGATCTCGGCCAGCCCGGCGGCGGGGCCGCGGCCGGAGGCGGCACTGACGGCGAGGAGGTCGAGCGCGTCCGGTAGCGCCGCGACCAGATGGCGATGGCGCCGCTGAGCCCGCCGCTCGAGCAGTGCGTCCGGGCCGACGAACCCCGCCGCCGGCAGCGCCAGCGCGACCAGGACCGAGAGCCGGCCCGGCGCCACCGGAGCCGCCAGCGCCGCCGCGAACCCGGCGGCGACGGCGCAGAGCAGCTTCGCGATCAGGATCGCCTCCGGCGTGATCTGCGGCGAGACGCCGGCGCGGGTCAGGCGCTCGACCAGGCCGAGGCGCGCGGAGAGACGCCGCATGACCTTCACCGCGCGGCCCTCAATCGAGCACCTTCGAGAAGTGGCGGATCGCCACGAAGCCGGCAAGCTGCAGGGCGGCGGCGAGGGCGAGCAGCACCGCGGAGGCCGGCGAGCCGAGCACCGCGGTCAGGAAGCCCGGCTGGATCAGCTCCGCGAAGAGAGCGCCGCCGGTCGGCATCGCGACCACCAGCAGGCCGGTGAAGCGCGCTTGCGACGTCGCCGCCCTGGCGTCCTCCGCGACACGATCCTGCTCGGCCGCGCCGGCGGCGAAGCGGCGCAGCAGGCCGGCGAGGTCGCCGCCGGCAAGCCGCTGGCTGAGCAACGCCGCGGCAAAGGCATCGACGCGCGCCGAGCGCATCCGCCGCCGCCACTCGCTCACCGTCGCCTCGGTCGAGGAGCCGAGCGCCAGCTCGGCGCCGATGCGGGCGAGCTCGACGGTCGCGGGCCCGTCGAGGGAGGTTGCGGCGCCCGCCAGCGCGGCTCGCAGCGAGCGCCCGGCGCTGAGCGAATCCGCAACCGCCATCGCCACGTCCGGCAGGGCTCGCTCGACCGCGGCCCGGTAGCGGGCGCGGCGGCTGGAGATCGCCCAGGCCGCCAGCGCCGGGCCGGCCACCGCCAGTGGCAGCGCCACCGCGACCCCACCCACGAACCAGCCGCCGACCACCGTCGCCGCGGTGCCCAGGGCGGCCAGCCGGCGGCGCTCGGGGGTCGAGGGCGCATACCCCTCCCGCCCCGCTCGCAGCAGCGGCTCGAGGGCGAACCGCAGCCATCCCACGGCAGCCGGGCTGGCCAGGATCGCCTCGCGCAGCGCCAGGGCGGCCAAGCTCCCCGCGCCGGCGCCGAGCAGGATCGGCAGCAGCCCAAGCCCCTCCCCCATTGCTCACTTCACCTCGTGGATCTCGCTCACCCGGCGGGAGCCGTCGAGCCGGCGCTCCATATGTACGACGAGGTCGACGCCGCGGCGAACCTGCTCGGCAATCGCCTCGTGCGGAAGGCCCAGGCCGGCCATCAGGGCCAGGGTCTCGAGCCGCCGGATCGCGTCCACGGGGGAGCTCGCGTGGACCGTCGACAGCGCCCCGTCGTGGCCGGTGTTGAGCGCGGTGAGCAGGTCGAGCGCCTCGGCGCCGCGCACCTCGCCGATCACGATCCGGTCGGGACGCATGCGCAGGGCGTTGCGAAGCAGGTCCCGAATCGTCACCTCTCCGCGGCCCTCGACGCTGGCGGGCCTGCTCTCGAGCCGGACCACGTGCGGCTGTTGCAGCCGCAGCTCCGCGGCGTCCTCGATCGTCACCACCCGCTCCTCCGCGGAGACGAAGCTCGACAGCGCGTTGAGGAGCGTCGTCTTGCCCGAGCCCGTGCCGCCGCTGACCAAGACGCTGCACCGCCCGGCGACCGCCGCCTCCAGCAGCTCGCACTGCGCCTCGGTGAGGGTGCCGAGCCGAAGCAGCTCACGCGGGCCCGGCCGCTGGGCGCCGAAGCGGCGGATCGAGATGGCGGGCCCGTCGATGGCCAGAGGCGGGATCACCACGTTTACCCGCGAGCCGTCGGCAAGCCTGGCGTCGACCATCGGGCTGAGCTCGTCGATGCGCCGGCCGAGTGGGGCAAGGATGCGCTCGATTGCGTTGCGCAGCTCCTCCTCGCCGCTGAAGCGGATGCCGGTGGGCTCGATACGGCCGCCGCGCTCCACATACACGTGCTCCGGTCCGTTCACCATCACCTCCTCGACGGCCGGGTCGGCGAGCAGGTCCTCGAGAGGCCCCAACCCGACGGTGTCGCGGATTACCCGCGAGGCCAGCGCCTCGCGATCCGGGGCGCCGAGCAGCGCGGCGGCTTCGCCCACCAGCCCCCGCACCTCCTCGTCCAGGTCGCCCGGTGTGGCCCCCGCCGCCGCCTCGGCGCGACGGCTCTCAACCAGGCGGGCGTGCAGCCTGCCCGCCAGCTCGTCCAGGTGCCGCTGGTGCGCCGCCACGGGTCAGCCGGCCGGCAGCAGGGTCAGCTTGCGCGCAAAGCTTTCGGCGGCGATCAGGCGCAGCGCCTGGCGCCGGGTCAGGGCGAGCGTCGCCGCGGCGAGGCCGCCGGGGCCCGGGCCGTCTTCCCCCGGCCCCAGGGCAAGAAGGGGCACGCGAGCGGCGGCCACATAAGTGCGGCCGGGGCCCGGGCGACTCGGTTCGGTGGTGACGACCACATCGACCGTGGCGCCCGAGGGGTCGGCGCCCGTCGCCAGCAGCGCATCGGCCCCGCTTACGGAGATCTCGACCGGGTGGCGTCCCTTGCCCAGCCCGGGGAAGTGCCGGCGGCCACGACGGGGCGGCCGCAGCTGCGAGGCGAGCAGGTAGGAGCCCGCCGGCAGGGCCGCCCTCGCCACCAGGCCGAGCGCTTCCTCGGGAGCCGCCAGCGCCCCGGCGGGGATGAATCGCGCCGGCACGCGGCGGACGCCGATCGCCCTGGAAAGCAGGCCCGGCCCGATCGCCTTCCCCGCACCGATGCCGGCGTCGAGAACGACGACCTGCCGCAGCGGCCCGTAGCCATGGACGACGCTCGACCCGTACCCCCGCAGCATCGCGGCGCCGACAGCGGCGGCGAGGAGAGCGAAGAGCAGGAAGGCGGTGGCGCGACCGCGCCGGCTCATGCGGCCCGGTTGACCCCATCGACGGCCACGGGCAACTCGAGCACGGCAACCGATCCGGACTCGGACCGATGCAGCGCAAAGCGCCCGTCGTGCTCGGCGGCGACGCGGCGAACCACCGCCAGGCCGTGCCCGCGCCGCCTCCTGCCTGACAGGCGGGCGATCACATCGGCGGGGTTGCCGCGCCTCGACTCCGGCCGCGATGCGCGCCCGGAGTCCGCCACCAAGATCCTCAGCCGCTCGCCCCGGGGCTGCGCTTCGACGACGATCGAGGGACCGCCGTGCTCGATCGCGTTGACGATCAGGTTGTCGAGCGCCTGAGCCAGATCGGCGCGATCGCCGTGGACCACCGACTCTCCGGCATGCCAGTGCAGCTCCAGCGAACCGCCGCCCACCATCGCTCTCGCGCGCCAGCGCCCCACAGCCGCGCGCAGCAGAGGCTGGCAGAGCACCGCTTCGCGGGCCACGGTCCCGGGGCCGCCGTTGACCTCGCGCTCCAGCCGCTCCAGCGCCACCGCGACGAGGTGCATGGAGCTCTCGATCCCGCCGGGCCGGTCGGCGCCGGGCCCCCCGGCCATGCTGATCGCCTGCAGCGGCCTCCGCAGCTCGTGCAGCGCTTCGTTGATCGCGCTGCGCTGCCTCCCAGCCCGCAGGCCCTGCGCCGCCATCGCGAACACCATCGAGATCACGAGCAGCCAGACGAAGGCCTGCGCCAGCCCGGTCATCCGTCGACCAGCCTGTAGCCGTAGCCCCAGCAGTTGACGACGAAGCGGCTGCTCTCCGGGTCGAGTTTGCGCCGCAGCCGGCTGGCATGCGAGTCGAGGGTGCGCGTCCTCGCCAGCGTCGAATAGCCCCAGACGTCCTGCAGCAGCTCCTGCTTGGAGAAGACCCGCAGCGGGTCCGAGGCCAGAGCCCTCAGCAGCGAGAACTCTTTGTTGGAGAGGACGACCTCCCGCTCGCCTACGGAGACCTTGCGCCTGGCCGGGTCGATGACTATCTCGCCGACTCGGAGCGGCCCGTCCTGCTTTCCCTCCGTGCGTTTCAGCAGCGTCGCGATTCGCGCCCGCAGCTCGGGGTAATGAAAGGGCTTGACCAGGTAATCGTCGGCGCCGGCCTCGAGACCGCGCACTCGGTCGGCGTCAGCCCCACGGCCGCTGATCACGATCACCGGCAGGCCGGAGTTGAAGCGGGCGTCTATCCCATCCGCCTCGCGGATCTCGCGCAGGACGTCGAGCCCTTCCGCGTCGGGAAGCGAGAGGTCCAGAAGCAGCATGTCGGGCTGGTTGTAGCGGCAGACCCGCAGCGCATCGGAGGCGCTGGGCGCCGGCAGGACGTCGAAGCGATCGGCGACCAGGTGGTCGCAGAGCAGCTCCAGGGTGGGCGTGTCGTCCTCACAGACGACGAGGCTCGCGATCGCTTGTCTCTGGGGCAGCATCTGCCCCAGATAAGTCAGCGGAGTTGCCGGATTCTCCCCCTCCCCGGGCGCTGCTTGCGTCTCTTTGCGCTCGCCCGGGCATTTCCCCGAGGCGATCCACGCCCGAGGACGGCAACTCGAGCACCGCGGAGGCGCCCCGGCGGAAGACGAAGCGACCCGGCCTCACCGCACGACGGAGCTCCAGCGGCTCGCCACTCGGGTCGAGGAAGACCAGATCGAGGGCGAATCGCATCCCAAAGGTGTGGACGGCGAAGCAGCGCGGGATCAGCAGTCCCGCCCCCGCCTCGCGACGGTCCATATAAGCGAGGCCCAGCAGGCGGGCCCGGAAACCGGCGGCGACCGCGACCCGATGGCCGAGCACGGTTCGCCGCGGCAATCCACTCAGCCGACGTGCGATCCGTTCTTCCATCTTGAGTCAAGCCGGCAGCCCGCGGCGCTCTCCCCGCCGGCGTCGCTCGCCCCTCCCGCGGCGACTCGACGCCAAACTCCTCCCAGGGTGCAAACCCTCGTTCAGGCACGGCCGCGAGAAGGCGCGTGGCTACGATGACAGGCATGATCCAGCACCTACTTTCGCTGGGCTTGCGAAAGTCGTTGGCTTCAACTCATGGATAAGAAAACGACCCGCAGAGGGAACTACGAGTCGGGCTCCGACTACGTGCTCGAGTACGGCGAGCTGCGCTTCGCCTTCAACGAGGAGGACTTCGGGCAGCGGGTCGAGCAGGCCGCGGTGAAACTCGGTTTCGTCTCGCAGGGACTCAGCCAGGAGGAGCTCGACGATCTCCTCGACCTCGCCGTCAGCGGTGAGATCGCCGAGCCGAGCTCCCGCCTGGGAGAGCACATCAACGAGAACTGGGAGGACCTGGTCGGCCCCGCCAACCGCAGCCTCGTGCATTGGCTGCGACGCCTCGTCTTCCGCGGCGCCTGGCTCGACCAGCGGGTCAAAGAGGGCGAGCTCGACGTCGTCTTCGACGAGCGCACCCAGACCTTCGGCTACGTACAGCCGGACCGCAGCTCAGAGCTGATCGAGCTCTCCAAAGAGCCCTCCTGGCGCCGCATCGCCTACCGCGGCTAACCGGCCAATTCAAAACTGGCTGACCAGCCAGTATCATGCCGCCTCGTGCCAGACCCGACCGAGGCCGCCGCCGGCAAAGACATCGTAGATGCCCTGGTCCTGGAGCGAGAGCACTGGGAAAACGGCCCGCCGCTGGAGCTCTTCAAGCAGATGCGCGGCAAGTGTCCCGTCCACTGGACCTCGGAAGTGACCGAGCTGCCGAAGGCGAAGGGCTTCTGGTCGGTGACCCGCGCCGACGACGTCCACACCGTCAGCCGCGACTGGGAGACCTACTCCTCCGAACTCGGCGGCGTGGTCGTCATCGACGAGGTCTTCCCGATCGAGCTGGCGCGGGCGATGTTCATCGGCATGGACCCGCCCAAGCACGACAGGCTGAAGGCGCTTTTCCAGGCCGGCTTCACGCCGAAGCGGATCGCCGCTCATGAGGAGGAGATCCGCAAGATCGTCGTCGGTGTGCTCGACCGCCTCGACGGCCGCGACACCTGCGACCTCGTCGCCGATGTCGCCCAGCCCGCCGTCTCACGGGTGATCGGCAGCTTCATGGGCATCCCGGAGGAGGATGACGCCGCCTGGGCCGATCTGATGAACATGGCGCTGGCGGCCAACGACTCCGACTACAGCCCCTCGGTCGACGCCGTCGAAGAGACGATCCAGGCTGCGATCCAGCAGGTCTTCACCCGCTGCGGCGAGCTGATCGCCGCGCGCCGCGAGAACCCCACCGACGACCTCACCAGCGTCCTCGTCCATGCCGAGGTGGAAGGGCAGCGGCTGGAGGAGCACGAGATCGTGATGGGCTTCTTCCTCCTCGTCGCCGCCGGCAACGACAGCACCAAGGCGACCTACTGCTCCGCGATGCGGGCGCTGATGGAAAACCCCGACCAGCGCGGGCTCCTACTCGAAGACTCCGAGCGGATCCCCGGCGCGGTCGAGGAGGCGCTGCGCATGTTCCCCGCCTTCGCTCACTTCCGCCGCACCGCAACCAGGGACACCGAGCTCGGCGGCCAGCAGATCAAAGAGGGCGACAAGGTGGTGATGTGGTACGCGTCGTCCAACCGCGATGAGAGTCGCTACGAGGACCCGGACCGCTTCGACGTCCTCCGCAACCCAGAGCACCAGGCCTTCGGCGCCGGCGGCCGCCACTTCTGCCTCGGCACCGCCCTCGCCCGCCTCGAGCTGAAGATCCTCCTCGAGGAGACCCTTGCTCGCTACCCGGATATGGAAATGGCCGGCGGGCCCGTATTCGTCGAATCGGGGTTCCTCAACCAGCTGAAATCCCTGCCGGTGCGGCTCTCGGCCTAGCGCTCCCCTTCCGCTAGGTGCGAGGCGCGGCCAGCGGACGCCCGATCCGTTTACTGCGGGCGCTCGAGCGCGGCGACGACGGTAAGTGAGCCGTTGCCGGCCCGGCCTGAGCTGAGCCCGGCGTCGAAGAGCTCCCGGGCGGAGTCGGGGTCGCCGAACGCCTCGGCGAAGCGACTGAGGGAATCGATCAGCAGGATCACGTCTTCGCCGCCGTCGGCGCGGCGACCGGCCTGAGCGAGGGCGTCGGAGGCGTGGCGCTCCTGGCCTGCCGAGACGATCTCGGCGGCGGGCGCCTCGCGCTTCCAGTCGGCCAGCTCCTCTGGGCTGGGATCAACCAGCAACGCGATCGGATCCGGGCCCTTCTGACCCGAGAGATCGGCGGCGAGCTCGCGCAGCAGCGCAGTGCAGCCCTCCCGCGTCTCCGCGTAGACGATTGCCTGGCGCCCGGCAACGGGCGGCAGCAGCAGGTCGTGCACGCGGACATCCTTGCGACGGCGGAAGCGTCGGCGGCGGCGGCGTTTGGGCCGGGCTGGGGGCGGTGTCGTCGCCGGTGCGGTCGAGGGCTCTGGCACCGCACGCGACTCACCCGAGGCCTGCTCCGCCGGCTGCTCCGAAGGCTTTGCCTTAGGAGGCCTGGAGCCCCCGGCGCCGCGCTCGGGGCCCCCGCCGCGCTCGGGGCCCGCCCCGCGGTCGGAGCGCTGGCGCCCACCGCGCGGCCGGCGCTCACGGGAGGGGCGCTGCCCCGCCTCGTCGCGCTGCCCACCACGCCGCCCCTTCGACTCGCCGCCGGCGAGCTTCTCGATCAACTCGTTCCGGGAGAGCATCCGGTAGCGCGGCACGTTGGCCCGATCGGCGAGCGAATGCAGCTCGGCGAGGTGCTTTGACTCCAGTTCCGCCCTGGTCATCGATCTGGCAGGTTAGTCAGCCGGGCGCTAAGAGGACTTGCCGGCTGCCGCGGCGTCTATTCCGGCCTCTGCGGCAGCGGCCGGCCAGGCCTCTGTCTCCTGCTTGATCCGACGCCGCGACCAGCCCAGCTCGGCGCCAAGCGCCTCGGCCACAGGGCGCACCGAGGCCGCCGTTCGCAGCTGCGGCGCGGCCAGCAAACCGAGCCGCGTGCGGCGGAGCAGCACGTCGGCGACGCAGCGCGCCTGCTCGAGGCGGGCCGCGATCACAGCCTCGGCGAGCAGGTCGGGGCGGCCCTCGACGATCGGCGCCGCCAGCTTCGAGTCGTTCCAGGCAAGCTCGAGCACCGCTCGCGAGGCGTGGCCGTAACGGAAGGCGAGCTGCGAGGTCGAGGCCTCCCCCACCCCCTCCGGGCCGACCAGGTCCTCGCTGCGGGCCTCCATGCCGAGGGGGATCTCCGCCGTATGGCAGGGCGCCTCGCGCCCGTCCCGCTCGACCAGCCGGTCGACGGTCTGCTTCGCCATCCGCCGCCAGGTAGTCAGCTTGCCGCCGGTGATCGTCACCATCCCCGACGAGGTCTCATAGAGCTCCGCCTTGCGGGAGATGTCGACCGACTTCTTCGGGTCGCCGGTTGAGATCAGCGGGCGCACCCCGGCATAGGCACCGACGATGTCGGACTGGGTCAGCGAGCGGGCGAAGAAGTCGTTGACCGCGTCGAGGAGGTACTCGATGTCCTCGTCCGCCGGCCGCGGATGGTCGATGTCACCGTCGAAGTCGTTGTCGGTGGTCCCGACCAGGGTGCGCCCGTACCAGGGCAGCGCGAAGATCGCCCGCCCTTCCCCGGCGGGGACCACGCAGGCGGCGCGGCCCGTGGAGAGATCGGCTTGGTCGAGCAGCAGATGGGTGCCGCGACTGGGAGCGATGCGCGGCACGTCCTCCTCCTCAACCACCTCCTGGGGGCGGATGCGGTCGGCCCAGACGCCGGTCGCGTTGACGACATTGTCGGCCCCCACCTCGAAGCGCTCTCCCGACTCCGCCTCAACCACCGCGACCCCGGTGGCGCGGCCGTTGCGGGAGAGCAACTCGGTGACTTCGGCCCCGTTCAGCGTCACTGCGCCGAAGCGCACCGCCTCGCCGAGCACGGTGAAGGTGAGGCGGACGTCGTCGGTCTGGCAGTCGTAGAAGAGGTAGGCGCTCGAGGGGTCGCGGGCGCCCAGCGCCGGCACCAGGTCGACCACCTCCTCGCGATCGATCGTGCGGTGCCGGTCCGGAGACCAGTAGAAGTCCTCGTCCTCCTCCTTGGCGGAGCGCATCTCGCGACGGCTGCGACCGACCCGCGTCGTCGCCATCACGTCATACATGTTGAGGCCGATCCCCACTTTGCGGTCGCGGCGATCCTCGCCGAGCGATGGGACCAGGAAGGGGGTCGGATAGACGAGATGGGGTGCGAGCTGGACCATCAGCTGGCGCTCCAGCAGCGCCTCGCGCACCAG
>DASSTR010000057.1:0-3738 GCA_035707825.1 Solirubrobacterales bacterium | reverse complement strand
AGCCGGAGCCGGCGCGCGACTGGCCGCGGTCGCGGGCGCGATCGCGCTGGGCACGGCGCTCGCCCTGCTCAGCCTTTCCGCGGCAGGGGCGTGGGGCTGATGGAGCCGCTCGGGCGCGAAGAGGCGAAGTGGAGAGCGCAGGCCAAGCTGGCGGCGATGCGAGAACGGGCAGCGCATCTGCGACGGCGGGTGGTCGTCGGCGCGATCATCGGCTTCGCACTGCTCTGGTCGGCGATCTTTGCCCAGATGATGCTCGGCCACGACCCGGTGCTGGGGGCGGCGACGGGGAGCGTGCGCGCCGCCGCCCAGGAAAGCTTTGCCTCGGACCCCGAGCGGCGAGCCCATCGCACGCTCGCTCCGCGCGGTGAGAGCGACGAGGAGGAGGCCGGAGCCGAACCGTTCATCGAAGAACGCGCGGAAATCGAACGCCTGGAAGCCGCCGCGGAAGCAGAAGCCGAAGAACTGGCGGCGATCGAAGCCGGCGAACGCGCCGCAATCGAAGCCGAAGAACTCGAAGCCGTGACCACCGGGCAATCGTGAGCGAGGCGCGGCGATCGTTCGAGTGCTTCGGCGGTTGGGCCAGCATCGCCGTGCTCGATCCCACCAACTCAGAACCCGACCAGACGCTTGCGGATGCCGAAGCGTTCCTGCTCGCGGCCCACCGGCGGCTCTCCCGCTTCCTTCCCGGCAGCGAGCTGAGCAGACTCAACAGCGACACTCGCACGACCGTTCCCGCCGAGCCGCTGCTGCTCGACCTGGCCGCGGCCGCGCGGGAAGCCGGCGAGCTGACCGATGGCATGGTCGACGCGACGATGGTGAGCGAGATAGAGGCCGCCGGCTATCGCGATTCGATGCCGGCCGGCCCACGGGGCGCCGTAGCCGCAGCCGGTCGCGAGGCCGCAGTCCCTCGCGAGGCCGTACATGGGCCGCCGAAGGAGCAGATCGAGGCGCCCGCCGGCCCCAGCCCGGAACGGGCCTGGGAGAAGATCTCAACCGACCGTGCGTCGAAAACGATTTCCCGGCCGCCCGGGGTTGCGATCGACAGCGGCGGAATCGCCAAGGGCCTGCTCGCCGACCAGGTCGCTTCGCTCCTATCGCAATTCCCGGCGTTCATGGTCGACTGTTGCGGAGATATCCGCATCGGCGGCGCGGCTTGCCGGCCACGGCCGGTCCGGGTCGAAAGTCCCTTCGGCGGCGAAGCGGTCCACACGCTGCGCGTTGTCCGGGGAGGCGTCGCGACCAGCGGCATCACCCGCCGCAGCTGGCGCGGCGCCGACGGCGCACCTGCCCACCACCTGCTCGACCCGGCCACGGGAAGGCCCGCCTTCACCGGCATCGTGCAGGCGACCGCGCTCGCCCCAACCGCCTTCCTTGCCGACGTTCACGCCAAGTGGGCGCTCCTCTCCGGTCCCGAGCTCGGACCTTCCCTCCTCCCCTTCGGGGGCGTCCTCGTCCTCTCCGACGGCAGCATCGAAGCGGTGCAGCCGCAAGCAGCAGTCGGGGCCGCCACCTGATCGCCGCCCATCACCTCTTCTGGATCACCAGCCGCGCCGCCGGGACCCTGGCGCTCCTGCTCTCGAGCGCCTCGGTAGCCCTCGGGCTGACGATGAGCTCGAGCGGCCGGGGCGCGAACCGACGCGACCTGCGGACCCTGCACGAGTCGATGTCGCTGGCCGCCCTCGTCATGGTGGCTGTGCACGGAGCCTCTCTGCTCGGCGACGCCTACCTGAATCCCGGGATCGCCGGCATCGCCATCCCATTTACCGGCTCCTACCGGCCGCTCTGGACAGGAATCGGGATCCTCGCGGGCTACGGCCTGGCGGCGCTCGGCCTCAGCTACTACGCCCGCGACCGGATCGGCCCTGCCCGCTGGAAGCGCCTGCACCGCCTGACGGCGGTGTTCTGGATTGCCGCCATCGTCCACACATTGGGGGCCGGAACTGATGCCAAGCAGGTTTGGTTCCTGGTCCCCGCCGGCGCCTTCGTCTTCCCCGCCGCCACTCTGCTCGTCCTGCGATGGCTCACTCGCGCGGCCGACCCCGCGACTGTCTATCGACTTTCCAACCCGGGAGACCCCTCTGGGCGCTAGCGCCGGCTGCGCCCAGGGGGTTATGGCCCGAGCCGCGAGCTACAGCTTCACCTCGAAGCCCGGCGGGTCGTACTTGCTCGCCAGGCGCGCGAGGGTGAGGGCGGCCAGCATCAGCCCGAAGTCGCGCAGGGCGATGTCGTAGTAGCCGGAGTAGGTGAGCAGGTTGACGACGATCCCGGCAAGCCAGGCCGCGACGACATAGGCGCCGTAGCGCGGCTTCAGCGCGACGAAGATCCCGGCGACGATCTCGATCACGCCAACCAGGTGCATTGCCGTGGAGGCGCTGCCGGGGATGATGTCGTTGATCCACGGGGCCAGGTAGCTCTCCCAGTCGACCATGACGTTGAAGAACTTGTCGAGCCCGAAGAGGATCGGGGCGACGGTGAAGGCGACCCGCAGGAGCACAAAGGCCTGGTAGGCGGGGTCGGCCTTGAGACGTTCGCCGAACGTCGGCGAGAGACTCGCTTCGCGCGGGTCGATCGTGGCGGTGCTGGACATGAGACCTCCGTTTCGTCGTTTGACGGTTGCACCTATTCAGCGCCCCGATCGCGGCCGGTCTTACCCGACACGTAAGAATTCGTTGCCGATGGTCGCCAACTACACGTGGCACAAGCGACGATGACCCCGCCAAGCCGCGCCGCCGACTCACTTGAAGCGGCCCGTGGAGAGAGCCCCTGGCTGCGCCGCCTGCGCGCGGAAGGCCCCGAGCGCGACGCGGCGATCGCCGAGCTCCATCTCCTGCTGCTGAAAGCGGCGCGCTTCGAGGTCGCCCGGCGGCGTGGCTCCGTGCCCCACCTTCGCGGCGACGACCACGAGGACCTGGCGCAGCAGAGCGCCGACGACGCGCTGCTCGCCGTGCTCGGCAAGCTCGATGACTTCCGGGGCGAAAGCCGCTTCACCACCTGGGCCTACAAGTTCGCCCTGCTCGAGGCCGGTGTAAAGGTGCGCCGGCGCGCCTGGCAGGGCCGCGAGATCCCACTCGAGGACGAGGGATGGGCGGTGCTCGCCGACGCCGGAGCGCCGGCCGAACGCAGCGCCGAGGACGGCGAGCTCTTCGGCGCCATCCGCGAGGAGATCGAGGCCTCGCTGAGCGCGCGCCAGCGGGAGGTCCTGATCGCCGTGGCGCTCAACGACGTTCCCATCGACGTCCTCGCCGAGCGCCTGGGCAGCAATCGCGGCGCCCTCTACAAGACCCTTCACGACGCTCGCCGCAAGCTGCGCGCGGCGCTGGCCACACGCGGCTTCGAGGTCGATCCCGATCGAAAGGAGGAGCGATGAGCGAACCTGGGAAACCGCGCCGCCGGGCGGAGCTGGTGGATCGCCTTCTCGGCCCCGATGCACCGGAGCTCAGCTGCGAGGAGTGCTTCGAGCAGCTGGATCGCTACGTCGAGCTGTCCCTTGCCGGAGCGCCGGCCGACCAGCGGGTGCCGGGGATGCGCGCCCACCTCGACGGCTGCCCGGCATGCGCAGAGGACTTCGAGAGCCTGCGCGAGCTGGCCTCTGACAGGGACTGACGATGTCTGCGAGCATCGCGGGATGACTGACTCTCCGTCCCGGTTGATCGACGCGAGGATCGAGGAGCTGGGCGACTGGCGGGGCGAGACGCTCGCCCGCATCCGCGCCCTGATCCAGGAGGCCGACCCGGAGGT
>DASSTR010000056.1:0-18054 GCA_035707825.1 Solirubrobacterales bacterium | reverse complement strand
GGATCGGCGTGTTGTAGGCGAGGAACTCGGTCTTCTTGATCAGACCCTTGGCGGTGGCGAAGACCAGGTACTTGTCCTCTTTGAAGTCACGGGTCGGGATCACCGCCATCACTCCCTCGCCTTCCCGCAGCGGCAGCAGGTTGCGCAGCGAGCTGCCTTTGGCGGTTCGCTGCCCCTCCGGCAACTCGTAGACCTTCAGCCGGTAGACCTTTCCCCGGTTGGTGAAGAAGAGCAGGTAGTCGTGCGTCGAGCAGATGTGAAGGTGGGCGATGTAGTCGTCCTCTTTGAGGTTCATCCCCATCACCCCGACCCCGCCGCGGTTCTGCTGGCGATAGGTCGCCAGCGGCAGTCGCTTGACGTAGCCCGACGCGGTCAGGGAGATCACCATCTGCTGGTCGGCGATCATGTCCTCGATCCCGACGTCGCCCTCGAAGTGGGCCAGTTCGGTGCGCCGTTCGTCGCCGTAGGCATCGACGATTTCGGTGAGCTCGTCTTTGACCAGGGCCTTCACCCTGGCTTCGTCGCCGAGGATCGCGCGCAGCTCGGCGATCCTCTCCATCAGGTCCTTGTGCTCGGCCCTTACCTTGTCGGCCTCCAGGGCGGTGAGCCGCTGCAGGCGCATGTCGAGAATCGCCTGGGCCTGCTCGCGGGAGAGCTCGAACTGGTCGATCAGCCCGTCGCGGGCGGCGTCCGGGTCGCTCGAAGCTCGGATCAGTTTGATCACTGCGTCGAGGTTGTCGAGCGCGACGAGCAGCCCCTCGAGGATGTGGGCACGGGCCTCGGCGCGGCGCAGTTCGTGCTGGGTGCGGCGGGTGACGACCTCGCGCTGGTGCTCGACGTAGTGCTCGATCAGCTCGAGCAGGCCGAGCGTGCGTGGAACGCCGTCGACGAGCGCCACCATGTTGGCGCCGAAAGTCGACTGCATCGCGGTTTTCTTGTAGAGGTTGTTGAGGACGACCTTGGCCGGGGGGCCGCCTCGTTTGAGCTCGATCACCAGCCTCATGCCGGAGCGTTCGTCGCTCTCGTCCCGCAGGTCTGAGATGCCCTCGAGTTTCTTGTCGCGGGCGAGGTCGGCGATCTTCGTGATCAGGCCGCCGTCGCCGCCCTTCTTCACCATGAACGGCAACTCGGTGACGACGATCGCCTCCTTGCCGCCCTTGAGCGGCTCCACGTGGGCCCGAGCGCGCACCCGGATGCTGCCGCGCCCGGAAGCGTAGGCGTCGCGGATCCCCTCGCGGCTCATGATCCCGCCGCCGGGGAAGTCGGGGCCTTTGACGTGCTCCATCAACCCGGCGAGGTCGATCTGGGGATTGTCGATGTAGGCGGCGACCGCGCCGGCGACCTCGCGCAGATTGTGGGGCGGAATGTTGGTCGCCATCCCGACCGCGATCCCCGAGGTGCCGTTGACGAGCAGGTTGGGGAAGCGCGACGGAAGGACCAGCGGCTCTTGAGTCGATTCGTCGTAGTTGGGGCCGAAGTCGACGGTGTCTGCGTCGATATCGCGCAGCAGCTCGGTCGCGAGCCGGCCGAGACGGGCCTCGGTGTACCGCATCGCTGCCGCGGGGTCGTCGTCGATAGAGCCGAAGTTGCCCTGGCCGTCGACCAGCATGTAGCGCAGGGAGAAGTCCTGCGCCATCCGCACCAGGGTGTCGTATATGGCCGAGTCGCCATGGGGGTGGTACTTGCCCATCACCTCGCCGACGATGAAGGCGCACTTCCGGTACGGGCGGGTCGGCTGCAGGCCGATGTCGTGCATTGCGTAGAGCACACGGCGGTGCACGGGCTTCAGCCCGTCGCGGACGTCCGGCAGCGCCCGGCCGACGATCACGCTCATCGCGTAATCGAGGTAGGACGAGCGCATCTCCTGCTCGAGGCCGCGCTCCTCGATGTTCCCGGTCAGGGCGTTGAGGGCCATCAGCGACTCACCCGGTCAACCGAGCAGACGCGCAAAGCAAGCAGCATCCCGGGGGCCTCAAACGTCAAGGAACTTCACCTCTTTGGCATGCGCCTCGATGAACTCTCGCCGCGGTGCGACCTGATCGCCCATCAGCATCGAGAAGATCGTGTCCGCCGCGGTGGCGTCTTCGAGCGTCACCTGCGCCAGGGTGCGGGAGGCCGGGTCCATCGTCGTCTCACGCAGCTGCTTGGCGTTCATCTCGCCCAGGCCCTTGAAGCGCGTCAGCTGGACGCCCTGACGGGCAAGCTCCATGACGGCGCCGCGCAGGGCCTCGAAGGAGAGTGCGGCGCTGCGTTTCTCACCGCGCTTGACTTCGAACGGCGGGCGGCCGACCTGTTTCAACAGCGCCGCGTGGACCTCGGCGAACTTACGGTAATCGTGGTGCTGGAAAAGCTGCGCGGGGAGGCGGTGTGTGCGGGCGAGGCCGCTCTTGCGCTCGATCGCCTTGACCGCGACGAGCTCGTCTGTGGCCTCCAGGACCTCGGTATCGAAAGGCTCGTTGGGACCGCCGCCTTTTTTCAGCAGGTCACGGGCGGCGGCCAGCGTCGCAACCTGTTCGTCGAGCAGGCTCGACTCCTCGAGGAAGCGCACGACCTCGTGGCCGAAGTCGGCCTGCAGCGAGGAGCCCCAGCCCTCGTACTCTTTCGAGCGCCGGATGTAGGCCTGCCAGCGGCTCGCCGTCAGCTTGCGTTTCTCACCGCTTGCGTCGGTTAGCTCGAACTCCTCGAGCTTGTCGCGCAGCAGCAGCTCTTCGAGTTCGGACTCGCGCTCCAGGTAGGTCTCCTGGTTGCCCTGTTTCACCCGGTAGAGCGGGGGTTTCGCGATATAGACGTAGCCGGCGTTGATCAGCTCCGGCATCTGCCGGTAGAGGAAGGTGAGCACGAGGGTGCGGATGTGGGCGCCGTCGACGTCGGCGTCCGTCGCCATCACGATCTTGTGGTAGCGGGCTTCCTCGAGGTCGAACTCCTCGTGCACGCCGGTGCCGATGGCGGTGATCAGCGCTTGGATCTCGTTATTGGCAAGGACCTTGTCGATCCTGCTCTTCTCGACGTTGATGATCTTGCCGCGCAGCGGCAGCACGGCCTGCGTGTTGCGGTCGCGGGCCTGCTTTGCCGAGCCGCCGGCCGAGTCGCCCTCGACCACGAAGATCTCGGCCAGGCTCGGGTCCTTGACCGTGCAGTCGGCGAGCTTCCCGGGCAGCGTCGAGTTCTCGAGCGCCGACTTGCGAGTGAGGTCGCGGGCTTTGCGGGCGGCCGCGCGGGCGCGGGCGGCGTCGATCGTCTTGCTGATGATCCGCCGCGCCTCCGCCGGGTTCTCCTCGAGGAACTCGGCCAGCTTGCGGTTGACCGTCTCCTCGACCAGGCCTTTGATCGGAGGGTTGCCGAGTTTCGTCTTCGTCTGGCCCTCGAACTGAGGGTCGTGCAGCTTCACCGAGATGACCGCCGTCAGCCCCTCGCGCACGTCCTCGCCCGCGAGGTTGTCGTCCTTCTCTTTGAGCAGCGCTTTGTTGCGCGCGTAAGCGTTCAAAGTTCGGGTCAGAGCGGCCCGAAAGCCCGACATATGGGTGCCGCCCTCGTGGGTGTTGATGTTGTTGGCGAAGCTGAAGATCGACTCCTGATAGGAGTTGTTCCACTGCATCGCGATCTCGACTTCGCCGTCCTCTTTCTCCCCCTCGAAGTAGATCGGCTTGCGGTGCAGAGTTTCTTTGTTGGCGTTGAGGTGGCGAACGAAGTCCTCGATTCCGCCGTCGTACTGGAAGGTGACGCTGTTGGTCTCGCCGCGCTCGTCGACCAACTCGATCTTCAGGCCGCGGGTCAGAAAGGCGGTCTCGCGCAGGCGCTCGGCAAGGGTCTCGAAGTCGAACTCGATCTCTTCGAAGATCTCGAGATCGGGGAGGAAGGTGATCGTCGTCCCGTGGGCGTCGCTCTTCTCACCCTTGCTCAGCTCGGTCTGAGGTTTGCCTCGCTCGTAGTCCTGCGTCCAGACGAAGCCGTCGCGCTCGATATGCAGGTGGAGGCGCTCAGAGAGCGCGTTCACCACGGAGGAGCCGACGCCGTGCAGGCCGCCGGAGACCTTGTACCCCCCACCCTCACCGAACTTGCCGCCGGCGTGAAGGACGGTCAGTACGACTTCCGCCGCGGGGCGCCCCTCCTTCGCCATCGTCTCAACCGGGATGCCGCGGCCGTTGTCGGCAACCGTGCAGCTGTTGTCGGGATGAAGAACGACGCGAACGGTGTCGCAGTGGCCGGCGAGAGCCTCGTCGACCGAGTTGTCGACGATCTCGTAAACAAGGTGGTGAAGACCGCGCGGGCCGGTCGAGCCGATGTACATGCCGGGGCGTTTGCGGACGGCCTCCAAGCCCTCCAGCACGGTGATGTCTTTGGCGCCGTAGGAGCTCGAATCCTGCTTTTTCTTCCCGGCTGCCTTGGTCTTCTCAGGCAATTAGTTCCTTCCAGTTCTCACAGAAAACCCCGACGCGCCGGCATCCTCGCCGTACGGGATCGGGGCAGAAACGCAAGTTGACATAAGGATACCAGTCCAACCCCCTTGAAAACACGCTCAGAGCGTCAAAAATCCCTGCAAATTGTATAAATTTTTGCTCAATCGCCAGGTTTGTCGACCCGGAATCGCAGGCGGGTCGGCGCCTGCTCTCCCAACCGCTCGCGCAGGCGCGCGAGGAGCTGGGACTGCATGAAATCGAGCTCCTGGGCCCAAATCGAGTCCGAGCAGCCGATAACCACCTCTCCATCGTGTTCTGAGACCGGCTGGGCGACGGCTGCGACGCTGCTGCCGACCGCCGCTTCCCACTCGCTTTGAACCGCCGCCAGGGGCGTGCGAGGAGCGGCGCGGGCGAGAGCCTCACGGAAGCCGGCGGCGGCTGGGCGGGGGGCGCGGCGGCGGGTCACGCCGCAACCGCCTGCGGGCGCTCCGGCGGCATCCACACCACGGCCTCCCTTGCCGCCGCCGGAACCGACTCCTTCGCGGCCGCGGTGATCAGGGTCTGTCCGCTGCCGGCCAGACGCGCGACCAGGAGCTCGCGGCGGTCTGGATCGAGCTCGCTCATCACGTCGTCAAGTAGCAGCAGCGGCGTCACCTGCCGGGCCGCCAGCAAAGCCTCCCGCTCGGCGAAGAGCAGGGCGAGCAACGCGATGCGCTGCTGCCCCTGCGAGCCGTAGCGGCGCACCTGCCGCCCGTCGATCGATATCCGCAGCTCGTCCAGGTGCGGGCCCCAGGAGCTGCGGCCCAGGCGCAGGTCGGCGGCGCGGCGCTCCTCGAGGCCGGCGCGAATCTCCTCCGCCGTACCGCTGGCCCGCGGCGCGTACTCGATCGCGGTGACGGGTGGAAGGCCCAGTTCCTCCGCGGCGGCTTCGAAGGTGGGCGCCAGCTCGTCCACGGCCTCGGCGCGGGCGTCGACCAGCGGCGCGGCGGCCTCGGCCAGCGATCCGTCCCAGACGTCCAGCGCGGCGGCGCCCTGCGTTCCCGCCAGACGGGCCAGCAGCGCGTTGCGCTGCGCGAGAGCCTGGCCGTAGCGCTGCCGCAGCTCGCTCCGGGAGGGCCAGCGGGCGGCGAGGAAAAGATCGAGGTGGGCGCGGCGCTCCCCCGGTGGGCCCTTGATCAGCGCCAGCCTGTCGGGTGAGAAGACCGCGACGGGAGGGCGGCTGCGCGCCATGGCGGCCGAATCTGCGGGTGAGCCGTCGAGGAGGTGGCGTCGGCCCTCGCTGCGGCTCACCGAGGCGAGCAACCTCCTCTCGATCCCATCGCCGTCGCGAATCGTCGCCTCCGCGCGGGCGAGGGCGCCGCCAAACGGGATCAGGTCACGGCGGTCGGAGGTCCTGAACGAGCGGCCGGTGAGGGCGAAATACAGCGCCTCGAGGAAGTTGGTCTTGCCGGCGCCGTTGGGGCCGATCAGGCTGACGATCCCGTCGGCGAGCTCGATCCGTACATCGGCGAGGCTGCGCAGCGGCCTCGCTTCAACGGCTGCGACGCGCACCGCGGGGCCTCACACGTTGAGGCGGATGGGCATCACCAGATAGCGAAGGTCTTCGTTGTCGACAGGCTGCAGCAGCCCGGGCCGCAGCGGTGAGATCAGGCGCAGCATCAGCTCGTCACCCTCGACGCTTTCGACCCCTTCGCGAAGGAACTCGGGGTTGAAGCCGATCTCCAGTGGGTCCCCCTCGAAGGCGACCTCCATCTTCTCTTCGGCGTCGCCGACGTCGGGGGTCGACGCCGCGACGGTCATCTGGCCTTTCACGAAGGCGAGGCGCAACGGCGCGTTGCGTTGCGCGAGCTGGCTGACCCGGCGGACGACCTCGACGAAATCTCCCCGCCGCAGCCGCACATCGTGCTCGTAGGACTCCGGCAGGAGTTGTCGAAAGTTGGGGAATTGGCCCTCGATCAGCCTCGTCGTGAGGAGGACCGGCCCTGCCCGCAAGACGGCCTGGTTGCGCAGCAGGCTGACCGAGACGTGCTCGACGTTCTCGGCCGAGATAACGCGGCTCAGCTCCCGCAGCGCCCGGGCCGGGATGTTCGCCTCCAGCTCGCCGCCGATGCTCGACTCGAGCTTCGTTCGTTTGACCGCCAGGCGGTAGGAGTCCGTGGCGACCATCGTCATCTCCTCCCCGGAGGCGGTGACGAGGACCCCGGTGAGGACGGGCCGCATGTCGTCGCGTGAGGCGGCGCGGGCGACCACCTCGATCGATGCCGCGAGGGCGGGACCGGGGATGGTCAGCGGGTCAGACTCCTCGGCTGGGAACTTCGGGAAGTCCTCGGCAGGGAGGACGCGAAGGTGGAAGCTGGAGCCGCCGTTGCGAATCTCGACGTCGCGCTCGGCCTCGCGCGCCTCGATCTCCACTGTCGGGTTGCCGAGAGAGCGGGCCAGCTCCGACAGCAGCCGCCCGGGCAGCAGGACCGAGCCCTGGGACTCGACGTCGGCGGAGAGCTCCGTTTGCAGACCGACGTCGAGATCGGTTGCCGCCAGAGAGACGCCCTCGCTGGAGGCGGTGATCAGGATGCCTGTTAGCGCTTGGGTCGCGGCGCGTGTCGATACCGCTCTGGAAACGACGGAGAGCTTGGAGACAAGTTCATCGCGTTGAGTGGTGAGCTTCAAGTTTTAAATGCCTTTTCAAGTTGGATTAGTGCTTGTTGAAAGCGTTGGGGGCGGAGGTTTTCGGCCCCTGGAGCGGATTTGCGGCCTGTGGGTTTATCTGTGGGAAAGACCTGATTCTTACAGTGCCGTCGGCCGTTAGGAAAGGCGAACAGCCGGGTTGTTGATTGCGCTTCGCAACTCCTCGACGCGATTGGCGAGCTCGCCGTCCTCGGTCAGGTTGGCTTCGACCCGCCGCAGCGAATTGAGGATGGTGGAGTGGTCCCGGCCGCCGAAGAGGCGGCCGATCTGAGGCAGCGAGAGGTCTGTGAGCTCGCGCGTGAGGAGGATGGCGACCTGGCGCGCCCGCAGGGGGGCGGCAGCGCGGCTGGACCCGACCAGCTCGGCTCGCGTGACGCCGAAGGAGCCGGCCACCTGCTCTTGGATCTCTTCGACGGGGGTGGCCTCGTGACGCCGCCTGCCAGGGGGGATCAACTCGGCGATCAACTCGGCGCTGAGCGGCTTGGCCGCCATCGAGGCGTGGGCTATGACTCGGGTGAGGGCGCCGTGCAACTGCCTCACGTTGGCGTCGATCCTGCCGGCCAGCTCGAAGAGGGCGTTGCGATCGTCGACCTCGATGCCGGCCTCGCGGGCGAGTCGCCGCAGCACGGTGACCCGGGTGGCCAGATTCGGCGGCTCGACGCGGATGGTCAGGCCCCACTCGAAGCGATCCCTGAGCCGCGAGGCGAGGGTCGAGAGCTCGCTGGGAATGCGGTCAGCGGAGAGGATCAGCTGGCTGCCGCCCTCGTAGAGAGCGTTGAAAGTGTGGAAGAACTCCTCTTCTGTGCGCTGTTTGCCCTCCAAGAACTGGACGTCGTCGACGATCAGCACGTCGAGGTCTCGGTAGCGGCGCTTGAACCCCTCACCGCCGCTGCTGCGCAACGCGCCGACGAACTCGTTGGTGAAGGACTCGGCGGTGGTGTAGCGGACCTCGAGACCGGGAGCGTTCTGGCGCAGGTAATTCCCAACCGCGACGAGAAGGTGGGTCTTGCCCAGCCCCGGCGGCCCATGAAGGAAGAGGGGGTTGTAGGCCTCCGAAGGGGCCTCCGCCACGGCAAGCGCTGCGGCATGGGCGGCGCGGTTGCCCTCCCCGATCACGAAGCGATCGAAGGTGTAATTGGGATTGAGCTCGAGCTCTCCGCCGCTCTCCGCCGCCTGGGAGTGGTCTCTGGGGGCGAAGCTAACGGCGCGAAGAGGGCTCTCGCTGGTTTCGAGCGCCTCCACGATCAGCTTCGAATAGCGCCGCTCCACCCAGGCCTGGACGTTCTCGGGGGCCGATAGGTAGAGCGTGTCCCCGGCCGCGCCGACAACCCGCAGCGGCTCCAGCCAGAGCTTGAAGGTGGAGTCGGGAACAGCCGTCCGCAGCCGCTTGCTGATTTCCTCCCAGAGGGAGTCGAGTTCTTGTCCCGGCTCGATTCGATGCACCGCCGGCCGACGATAGCGGCGCACCCCTCGACGCAACCCGGCCCTCTCGCAAATCCCGGCAAAAGAATTCTCGGCCTTGGACAAAGATTTGCCGCCCCCTACGTATACTGCGACGCCGAATGAAGCGCACCTACCAGCCAAAGAAGCGCAAGCGGGCGAAAACCCATGGCTTTCGGGCGCGGATGAGCAGCCGCGGCGGCCGCGCGATCCTCAAGCGCCGCCGGCGCAAGGGGCGGAAGCGCCTGACGGTTTAGATGGCGGCGAAGCGACGTCGCCGTCTCTCGCGGAGTGGCGAGTTCGATCGCGTCTATCGAGACGGCTCCTCACATGCCACCCGCCACCTCGTTCTCTACAGCTTCCCGCGGCGTGGGGAAGAAGAGGACGACGCCGTGAGGCTGGGCGTCTCCGCCAGCCGAAAGATCGGCGGTGCGGTTGAGCGCAACCGCGTCAAGCGCACGCTCCGCGAGGCGTTCTGGAGCCTTTCCGACGATCTACCCGAGCGCTGCGACTTCGTCCTTGTCGCCCGACCCGAGATCGCCGGGTTGATCGAGCGTGAGGGGACCGAAGGCGTGAAAAGCTCGCTCGCGGAGGCGCTTTCGTCGCTTTCTGGAGGGAGGCGTTCCACGTGAAACGGCTACTGCTCGGGGTCATCGGCGCCTACCAGCGCTGGATTTCCCCCAACCTCCGGCGACGCTGCCTCTATGAGCCGACCTGCTCGGCCTACGCGGCCGAGTCGATTCGCCGTTACGGCGCCGCCCGCGGGTTCCTTCTCGCAAGCTGGCGCCTGCTGCGCTGCAACCCGTTCAGCCACGGCGGCTTCGATCCCGTGCCCGACCGCTTCACCCTTCGCACCGGGCCGGTAAGGCCGTGCGACTACCACGGCGAGGCTAAGACGTGATCCCGGCTGTCATCCCAGTCATCAAGCAGCTCGCCGAACTGCTGGACAAGCTCCTCAACGTCTTCCACGACGCCGGACTCTCCTGGGGGACGTCGATCATCGCCCTCACCGTGCTGACTCGGGCCCTGCTTGTCCCTCTCACCTTCAAATCCCGCAAAGGCATGAGGGCTATGCTGGCTCTGCAGCCGCAGATGAAGGAACTGCAGGAGAAATACAAAAACGACCGGCAACGGCTCCAGCAGGAGATGATGAACTTCTACCGGGAGAACAAAGTCAACCCGGCCGCCGCCTGCATCCCGCTGATTGCCCAGGCCCCGGTGTTCATCGCCCTCTACTCGGTGCTGCGCAGCGACCTGCGCATAGACATCTGCGGGCAGTCGGCGGAACCGTGCGGCGAAGTCGCCTCCTGGTTCTTCATCCCCGACCTGACCGCGAAGGCGACTGGCAGCGCCCTGGTCATCCTCCTCGTCCTCTTCATCAGCACACAGCTGATCTCGATGGCGATGATGTCTTTCAGCGCCGACAAAAGCCAGCGGATGCTCGCCTTTGTCCTCCCCGCGGCCCTGGTTCCGCTCGCGTTTACGCTGCCGGCGGGCCTGCTCCTCTACTGGGTGACGACAAACATCTGGACGATCGGCCAGCAGTACGTGGTCAAAAAGGTGGTGCCGGCCCCAACGATCTCCACCCCGGAGGAGAAAGCCGCCGCGAAACCGCCGCCACCCCCACCGCGCAAGCGAAAGAAGCGACGGTGAGCCGTGGCTGAGATGGACGACTGGCCGGCCGAGCCCGCCGCGCGGGTGAAGGAGCTGATCGAGGGCGTCCTCGACGAACTTGACCTTGAAGGTGAGGTTGAGGTCCGCGAGGACGACGACCGGATCGAGGCGACGGTGGTCGGCGAGGACGACTACGGCCTGCTGATCGGCAAGCGCGGCCAGACGATCGACGCTCTGCAGCTGCTCTGTTACCAAGCGGCGTTTCGCGGCCTGCGCGAGCGCAAGCGGGTGGTGCTCGACGCCGCCGGCTATCGGGAGCGCCGCCGCGAGGTGCTGGTCTCCCGCGCGGATCGCGCCGCTGCCCGCGCCCTCGACGACGATCGCAGCGTCGAGATGGATCCGATGACCGCTCAGGAGCGCCGCGTCGTCCATGAGCACCTCAAGGACCGCCCCGACGTCGAGACCTACAGCGAGGGTGACGAGCCCGACCGCCGCGTCGTCGTCGCTCCCCTGCTGGCGGAGTGAGCCCCCGCCCACCGGTCCCGCTCGAGCCGGGAGCGCGTGAGGCTCTCGAGAAGGTCCTCGAGCTGCTCGCCTCCGAGCGGGCGTCGGTCAGCTCGGTCACGGATCCCGCCGAGGCTTGGAAGGTTCACGTTGCCGACAGCCTCACCGGTCTCGAGGTGGAGGACCTGCGCACTGCCGCGCATATCGCCGATATCGGCTCTGGAGCGGGGTTTCCGGGCCTGGTTCTCGCTGCCGCCCTGCCCGCCGCCCGCGTCGATCTGATCGAGTCGGTGGGGCGAAAGTGCGACTTCATCCGCCGTGCACTTGCAGCGGCGGGGATCGACAACGCGCACGTGATCGAAGCCCGTTCGGAGGACATTGCCCGTGCCGAAGGCCGGGAGGCCTACAACGCGGTGACGGCCCGCGCGGTCGGCCGTCTCTCCACGCTGGCCGAGCTGGCCTCCCCACTGCTGCGCAACGGCGGCGCGTTGGTCGCCTGGAAGGGCCGCCGCGACCCCGGCGAGGAGGCCCAGATGACAGCCGCCTCCACCGAGCTGGCGATGCAGCCGGTGGAGGTCTTGCACGTCGGCCCCTATGCCGGCAGCCGCCACCGCCACCTGCACGTGATGCGCAAGCTGGGACCCACCCCGGCAGGTCTGCCGCGCCGCCCCGGCATGGCCAAGAAGCGTCCGCGCGGCCCCACCCCTCCGGGCGAATAGTCTGCGCCGCGATGGGTGCCGTCTACGCAATCGCGAACCAGAAGGGCGGGGTGGGCAAGACGACCACCGCGGTCAACCTTGCCGCTTGCGTCGCCTCTTCGGGGTCGCAGACCCTGCTCGTCGACCTCGATCCCCAATGCAACGCGACTGTGGCGCTCGGCGGCGACCGCGACCTGCATCCCTCCTCCTACGACTGCCTGACGGGCGACGTGTCGGTCGCCGAGGCGGCCCGACCCGCGGGGCCCGACAATCTTTGGCTGGTGCCGGCCAGCCGCGACCTCGCCGGCGCCTCGGTCGAGCTTCCCCGTCTCGAGGGCTCCGAGACCCGCCTGCGCGAAGGGCTGGGCCCCGTACGCGAGCGCTTCGCCCTCACCCTGCTCGACTGCCCGCCCTCGCTGGGGCCGGTCAGCGTCAACGCGCTCACCGCCGCCGATCGGGTGATCGTCCCGGTCCAGGCGGAGTACCTGGCCCTCGAGGGGCTGGTCCAGTTCCTCGAAACATTGGGGATGATCCGCCGCGAACTGAACCCGGCGCTGGATGTGTCGGGGCTATTGATCACTATGCACGATGAGCGCACCCGCCTCGCCCAAGACGTCGAGCGCGAACTGCGCGAGCACTTTCCGGACATGGTCTTCAAGACGGTAATCCCACGCAGCGTCAGGGTCGCGGAGGCGCCCAGCTACGGCTTGCCGGTGATCGACCACGCGCCCAGCTCGCGCGGCTCGGAGGCCTACCGCGCCCTGGCGCAGGAGCTCGCGATCCATGGCTAGCGCCACCAAGCGGGGCATCGGCCGTGGGCTCTCCGCGATCCTGCCGGAGGTATCCGCCGGCGATGCGGGCGAGCTGCGCGAACTGCCGGTGGGGTTGATCAAACCGAACCCCAACCAGCCGCGCACCCACTTCGACCAGGACGCCCTCGACGCCCTTGCGGCCTCGATCGAGGCCCGCGGCGTGATCCAGCCGCTCCTCGTCCGCCCCCTTCACGACGGAAGCTACGAGCTCGTCGCCGGCGAGCGCCGCTGGCGCGCCTCGCAGCAGGCGGGCCTGGAGAAAGTGCCGGCCGTGGTCCGCAGCGCCGAGCAGGCCGAGCGGCTCGAGGTGGCGTTGATCGAGAACATGGTCCGGGAGGACCTCAATCCCGTTGAGGAGGCCCGCGCCTGCGCCGCCCTGGTCGACGAGCTCGGCCTTTCCAAAGAGAAGCTGGCGAAGCGCGTCGGCCGCAGCCGCCCCGCGATCTCGAACCTGATCCGCATCCTCACCCTTCCCGACGAGGTCCTGGAGCTGCTCGAGGACCGCAGGCTCAGCGAGGGCCACGGCCGCGCCCTGCTCGGCTTGGACGATCACGACGCCCGCCGCCGCTATGCCCGCCGCGCCGTCGATGAGGGCTGGTCGGTCCGCGAGACCGAGGAGAGGGTTAAGCTGGCTGGCCAGCCAAAGAGTGGGAGGACGGGAAAGAAGGTCAGCTCCGAGGAGGCGGCCGCGCTGCTCGAGGTGGCCGACCGTTTCGAGGCCTCGTTGGGGCAGGAGGTCAAGGTGCGCTCGCGAGGCGCCGAGATCGCCGTCGAGCTTCGCTTCCAGGACCTTCAGGAGGCCGCCGCTTTCGCCAAGCGCTTCGGTCGAAGCAAGGGCTGAACGCCGCTATCATCGCCAGGCCCCACGGGCGATTAGCTCAGTTGGTTAGAGCGCGTCTCTGATAAGGACGAGGTCCCTGGTTCGAATCCAGGATCGCCCATTCGTGCAACAGATGCAGATCTATGGCGTCAGTTTCGACATGGTCGGCAAGCAGCCGATCGTCTTGCTGAAAACGGTCGACGGGAACAAATTCCTCCCGATCTGGATCGGCCACCCGGAGGCTGCCGCGATCCTGATGAAGCTGCAGGGCGCGACGACGCCGCGCCCGATGACCCACGACCTGCTCTCCGACATGATCGAGCAGCTCGACGCCCGCTGCGAGCGGGTCTCGGTGACGGAGCTGCGCGACAACACCTTCTACGCCTCGATCACCGTTTCCGTCAACGGCTCGGAGCTGGAGATCGACTCGCGTCCCTCCGACGCCCTGGCGCTCGCCGTCCGCGTCTCGGCGCCGATCTTCGCGGCCGAGGAGGTGATCGAGGAGTCGGCGATCGAGTTCGAGCACGAGGTCGAGGACACCGAGGAGGTCGTCGACCGGTTCAAGGAGTTCCTCGACCAGGTCACGCCCGACGACTTCGCCCAGGGCGAGGACTCTTAGCCGCTTACGCCGCCGCCGGCTCCAGGGCGAGGTCGATGATGCGCGCGACCAGCTGCTCGAAGGAGAGGCCCGCCGCCTCAGCGGCCTGGGGGAGGAGGCTGGTGTCGGTCAGGCCGGGTATCGCGTTGACCTCCAGCACCTGCAACCCGTCCTCGGCGAGGATCAGGTCGACGCGCGAGAAGCCGGAGCAGCCAAGGGCGCTGTAGGCGCCCAGCGCCGCCGCGGTGACGGCGTCCTCCTCCTCGCTGGTGAGCTCGGCGGGGCAGACGAAGGTCGTGCGCCCGATCTCGTAGCGGGCCTCGAAGTCGTAGCGATCGCCACCCGCCGGGATCGCCTCGACCACCGGCAGGGGTTCGCTGCCGAGCACGCTGACGGCCAGCTCCCGCCCGTCGACGAAGCGCTCGAGCAGGACGCGGTCGTCGTAGCTGAAAGCGGAGATGAGCGCCGCCGGCACCTCGTCGCGGCCGGCGGCGAACCGGACGCCCAGGGCGGAGCCGCCGCGGCTCGGCTTCACCACCAGTGGGAATCCCAGCCGCTCCTCGAGCGCGTCGAGCGAGTCCGCCGCGCCCAGCTCCCGGAAGGCGGTCTGGCTGAAGGCGAACCAATCGGGGGTCGGCACATCGCGATCGCGCAGGGAGTGCTTGGCGAGCATCTTGTCCATGCAGCGCGCGCAGGCAGCCACGTTGGGTCCCGTATATGGGATGTCGAGGATCTCGAGCAGCTCCTGGACCGTGCCGTCCTCGCCCCCCGGCCCGTGCATGGCGACGAAGGCGACATCCGGCCGCTCGGCCGCCAGCCGCTTGACCAGGTCCGGGCCGACATCGAGCGGGATCGCCTCGTGGCCCAGCCGCTCGAG
The DNA here is from genome assembly GCA_035707825.1 of Solirubrobacterales bacterium. GTDB lineage: Bacteria > Actinomycetota > Thermoleophilia > Solirubrobacterales > 70-9 > VRUE01. The sequence goes on along the minus strand of DASSTR010000056.1, from coordinate 3,609 downwards.
GGCGTTCTCGACCCGCGCTCCGGAGCGAAGCGAGACGCCGCGCTCCAGCGAACGGCCGCCCTTCAGGACGGCGACCTTCACTTGCCTGCCTCGCCGCTCTTGCGGAAGGGCAGCACGTCGCCGCCGGCAGGGCGCTCCTTTGCTCCCTCGCCGTCCGCGAGCGTCGGGCTCTCGGCTGGAAGCGGATGCTCGCCGGTGACCGCGCCGTAGAGCTCCATCTGCTCCGCCACCACCTTGCCGATCCGCCGCACGCCCTCCTCGATGTCGCGCTCGCCGACGCCGGAGAAGTTGAGCCTCATCGAGCTCTTGCCGCGCTCGCCGACGTAGGCCGCCTGCCCGGGCACGAAGGCGACGTCGTCGCGCAGCGCCCTGGCGAGCAGGTCGCTGGTGTCGATGTACTCGGGCAGCGTCGCCCAGATGAACATCCCACCCTCCGGTTCGGTCCAGCTCGCCTGGGCTGGGAAGTGCTCGCGCAGCGCGCCGAGCATCGTGTCGCGGCGCGTGCGGTAGATGTCCACCAGACTGGCGATGTAGTCGCGCCACCGCCCTTCGGCGAAGTACTCGCGCACGAAGTACTGGGTCAGGGTCGAGGTGCAGAGGTCCGACGCCTGCTTGCCGAGCACGATCTTCGCCATCACCGGCGGCGGCGCCACCGCCCAGCCGAGGCGGATGCCGGGCGAGAGGATCTTCGAGAAGGTCCCTATGTAGATCACGAAGTCGCCGCCGTCGAGCTGGTAGAGGGGAGGCAGGGCCTCGCCGCTGAACCGCAGCAGCCCGTAGGGGCTGTCCTCGACGACGAGCATTTCGTGCTGGCGAGCGAGTTCGACCAGGCGCCGCCGGCGATCCAGCGACATCGTCACCCCGGCCGGGTTCTGGAAGCTGGGGACCGAGTAGACGAATTTCGGCCGCCGGCCTTCGGAGGCGAGCTTGTCGAGGACGTCTTCCAGCTCTTCGATCCGCATCCCGTCCCCGTCGCACTCGATCTGCACCACCTCGGCCTGGTAGCTGCAGAAGACCGGCACCGCTCCCGGATACGTCGGCGCCTCGCAGATCACCACGTCACCGGGGTCGAGCAGGGTCTTGCAGACGAGATCGATGGCCTGCTGGCCGCCCGTGGTGACGATCACGTCCTCATGGTCGGGAAGCATCCCCTCGGCCCCCATCACCTGGAGGATGCAGTCGACCGTCTCCTCGAAGCCCTCGGTGGGCCCGTACTGCAGCGCTTCGGCTGCCGACTCCTGCGCGATCCGCGTCATCTGGGCGGCGAAGGTCTGCGTCGGGAAGGTAGACGTATCGGGCAGGCCGCCCGCGAGCGAGATCACCTCGGGCCGCGCGGTCACGGCCATCAGGTCGCGCATCGCCGAGGAGCGCATCACCTGCGTGCGCTCGGCGAAGAGGCCCGCGTAGCGCTCGAGGTCGCGCGTACGGGTGTGCGCCCGGCGGCGATGGGGAGGCTCAGGCATCCTTGAAGTGTAGGTTTTCCACGTGAGCTTTCTCGAAGGAGCCGGGCTTCTGCTTGGCATCGGCACCGCGATCGGCATGCTTGCCGGCACCACCGGGACCCGTGGATCGGCGCGCGGACGGATGACGCTGCTGGCCGCGGTCATCGGCCTCGTCGTCGGGTTCCTGCTCGCGGGGACGGCCGACGTGAGCTCTCTGCTGGCCGCAATCCTCTGCCTTGTCGGGGCGGGCCTCGGCTGCATCGTGATCAGCGACGTCGTCAGCGGCGCCGGGCGCCGCGAGGGCAGCGCGTCGGGGGCGCTCGGCTTCCTCGTCTCCCTTGCCGCCCTCCTCGTGGTGGTGATCGCGATCCTGCTGCCGGTCCTCGTCCTGCTGCTGCTGATCGGCCTGATCTGGCTCGGCGTGGTCCGCAACCGCCGCGCCCAGCGCAAACACGCCGGGCTCCGCGTCCTCCGTTAGAAGCTATCTCGGAGGGCCCCGCTCCCGCGGTCGAGCATTATTGGCGCTGTGGCTGCCGTGGCCAAGAAGCTGATCCTCACCTACGTCGACTCGCTGCGCACCGACATGCTCGAACGGGCGATCGCAGAGGGGCGAGCGCCGACATTCGGCGCGCTGATCGAGCGCGGCGAGCTGATTCCCGATTGCGTGTCGAGCTTCCCATCGGTCACCCCGGTCGCCTGTGCCGAGCTCGTCACCGGGGAGCAGGCCGACCGCCACTGGATCAGCGGCATGAACTGGTACCACCGCCTCGAGCGCCGCTACGTCGAGTACGGGTCCTCGCTCGACGCGACCCGCGCCTTCGGGGTCTTCCGGGCCCTCTACGACCTCGTCTACAACATGAACCTGGCCCACCTGAGCCCGGAAGTCGAGACCCTCTTCGAGAGGCTCGAGGACGGCGGCGCGCGAACCGCCTGCACCCCCTTCCTGATCTACCGCGGCCGCCATCGCCATCAGGTGACCCTCGAGGGCCTGATGCGCCGCGCGGTCGACGCTTCGCGGCTGAAGTTCCGCCACCACACCTGGGGGCCGAGCGAGCTCTTCTACGGAGACCTCTACTCCAGCCGCGAGGTGCCCTGCAAACCGACCTCGCTGCCCGGCGCCCGCGACGGCTACTCCGCCTGCTGCGCCGCCGAGCTGCTCGCCGCCGACGGCTTCGACTTCCTCCTCTTCTCGCTGCCCGACAACGACCACTACTCGCACCGGCACGGGCCGGAGGCGAGCGTCGAGTCGATCGCCAAGGCCGACGCCTGCTTCGCCCAGCTGGTCGAGGCGGCGGGCGGCCTCGACCGCTTCCTCGAGGAGCATGCCCTGATCCTGGTCGCCGACCACGCCCAGACCCCTGTCGCCCACGGCCTCCCGCTCGCCGAACAGCTGGGCGAGGAGTGGACCGTCCTGCAGCCCTCCGAGGACCGGCCCGAGCAGGCGCAGCTCGCGGTCAGTCCAACCGGCCGCGCCGCGCACATCTATCTCCTGCCCGGCGAAGGGGAGCGCGCCGCGCACGAGCAGGTTCGCGCCCGCCTCCTCGCGACCGAAGGGGTCGACCTGGTCTGCTGGCTTCGGGACCGAGATGGGAAGCCGCTGGCCCGCCACGAGATGGGGGCCCCGCACAGGGGGGAGGCCACGGCGATCGTCGAGCGGGACGGCCGCCGGCTCGCGTTCAGCCCCGGCGAGGAGGTGGCGGACCTTCGCGGCGGCGGCTGGTCCCTGGACGGCGACCTCTCCGTGCTGGAGGCGACCATCGAGGCAGGCCGCCTTTCGAGCCGCGAGTACCCGGACCCCCTCGAGCGGATCTTCTCGGCGCTGAGCGCGCCCCATGCCGGCGACTTCGTCCTCTCCCTCGTCGAGGGCTATGAGGCCCTCGACTGGGGAGGGGTGTCGCACGCCGGCGGCGGCAGCCACGGATCGCTGGGCCGGGGGGACTCCCTCGGCCCGCTGCTGTTCGTCGGCTGTGGCCCCGAGGACCCGGGACAGAAGGAGCAGTGGGCGCTGCGCGACGTCGTCCCGGTGGTTCTGGAGCACTTCGGGATCGAGTGATGGGCAGCCCGGCCGTGACCTCCGGCAGGCGCCTTGCCCTGGGAGCGTTGCTGGCCGCCCTCCTGGTCCTCGCCGCCACCGTGGCGCCGAGAGCCGCAGGCGCCGAGAGCGGCG
>DASSTR010000055.1:0-2927 GCA_035707825.1 Solirubrobacterales bacterium | reverse complement strand
CGCTGAACGGCGGCTCGACGGCCACCGTCTCGATCACGGTCACCTGCGTGGACGACCCACCGGTAGCCGTAAACGACTCCAAGACCCTCGAAGAGGACGCGCCGGCCACCGCGATCGACGTCCTCGCCAACGACACCGACTCCGACGGCGGGGCGAAATCGGTCGTCTCGAAGACCAATGGCGCTCACGGCGCCGTCTCCATCACCGGCGGCGGCAGCGGTCTCACCTATACGCCCGACGCCAACTACTGCGGCCCGGACTCCTTCACCTACACCCTCAACGGCGGCGCCGCCGCGACCGTCTCGGTCACCGTTACCTGCGTTGACGACCCACCGGCGGCCGTCGGAGACTCAGACACCGTCCTCGAGGACGCCGCGCCCACCGCGATCGACGTGCTGGCGAACGACACCGACGTCGACGGCGGGCCCAAATCGATCGCCGGCAAGACGAACGGCGCGCACGGCTCGGTCGCGATCCTCGGTGGGGGAGCCGGCCTGACCTACCAACCGGCCCCCGACTACTGCGGTCCCGACTCCTTCACCTACACCTTGAACGGCGGCTCCACGGCCACCGTCTCGATGACCGTTACCTGCGTCGATGAGCCCGCACCCCCGAGCGGGGGCGGAGGCTCGGGAGGAGGCGGAGGCTCGACGACGATCGTTCAGCCTCCCGCCGGCGGTTCCTCCGCGCCGGTGGTCAACATCACTCCCGGCATCGGCGTCGTCTCCGGCCGCCGCCACCCCCGGGTCGCGGTCAAGGGCGCCTACGCATTCTTCACCCTGACCTGCAAGCTCACCGACCGCGACTGCCGCGGCATCGTCAGGATCACCGCCAACGTCCCCAGCATCGCCCTCGGCCCGACGATGCGCGACGTCACCGTCGTCAACGGCCGGTTCCGGGTCGGATCGGGGCGCAGCGTCCTCGTCAGGGCGAAGCTGACCCGGCCCGGCCTCGGTGTCCTGAAGAGGAAACGCAGCCTGCGCGGCGTCGCCGCTCGCATGTCGATCGTCGACACCGGTAACGGCGAACGGGGGAGGATCCAGGTCAATCTCGTACGGCGGCCGAAGGCGAGTCTGCTGCCCGGCCGGAACGGCAAGCGGTAGGCCGACCCCTGCACCAAGCATGATTCGCGGATGCGATCGGATTCGATCCAGCGTCGCCGCCTGGCCGCGATCTTCGCGGGCGGGGTGATCGGCGCTCTAATCCGGGTCGGCCTCGCCCAGGCGCTGCCGCACGGGGTCGACTCCTGGCCGTGGGCGACCTTCGCGGTCAACATGGCCGGTGCGTTCGTGCTCGGCTACGTGATCGCGAGGCTGCACGACCATCCCGAGGACAGCCTCACTCATCCCTTCCTGACCACCGGCATCTGCGGCACCCTGACGACCTTCTCGACCCTGCAGCTGGAGCTCTTCGAGATGATCGACGAGGGCTACATCGGCCTCGCGGCCGCTTACGTGGGGGCCACCCTGCTGGTCGGCTTCCTCTTCGTCCGCCTGGGGATCTCCCTCGAGCGCCGCCCGGAGCCGGCGCAGTGAGCGTGGAGGGTTGGATCGCGGTGGCCCTGCTCGGCGGCTTCGCCGCCGCCGCCCGCTTCGTCATCGACGCCGAGCTGGGCGCCCGGTCCGAGAGCGAGTTCCCACTCGGCATCCTGGCGGTCAACATCCTCGGCACGCTGGCGCTCGGCCTCGTCGCCGGCCTGGCTCTCGAAGGGGAAGCGCTGGTGATCGTCGCCGGCGGCGCGCTCGGCTCCTTCACCACATTCTCCACCTGGATGCTCGACTCCCACCGGCTTGCCGAGGGCGGTCACACACACCTGGTCTGGCTCAATATCGGCCTCTCGTTGGTCGCCGGCTTCGCGGCTGTCGCCTTCGGCCACTGGCTGGGAAGCGTGCTCTAAGCCGGTCGGTGGGACATGCGTTTCAGGGTGTCGCATCCGTCCGCGTGCGCCTCTACCTTGAACATGCAATGACCCAGCAGGTAATCCCTGAGGCCTCGCTCACGACGAGGGTGTCGCTGCGCGATATGGAGGATGGGCAGCAAGTAGAAGAGGTGTTCGCTGTGCGCGAGCGCGAGTTGCGGCGGCGCCGCAACGGCGACTCCTGGCTGCGACTCTCGCTCTGCGACGCAACCGGCGCCGCCGAGGCCGTCTCCTGGGAAGACGCCGAGGCGCTCTATGCGCTTGCCGCGCCCGGCACGGCCCTCCACGTCACCGGGACGTTTGAAATCAGCGAACGCTGGGGCTCGAAGATCAAGGTGGCGGCGCTGCGGGCAGCCGAGCCGCACGAGTACAGCCCCGGCGACCTCTCGCCTGAGTCCGACATCGGGTTCGCCCGCCTGGAGTCCGATCTTCGCGAGCTTCTCGCCACGATTCAGAGCCCGCAGCTGCTGCGGCTCCTCGACCTCTTCTTCGGCGACGCCTCGAAGATCTGGGCCCGCTTCCGGGACGCGCCGGCGGCGAAGGTCTACCACCAGGCTTACCGGCACGGCTTGCTCGAGCACACGATCTCCGTCGCCCAGGCGGTCAGCGCCGCGGCCAACTTCTTCCCGGGAATCGACCGCGAAGTCGCCGTCACGGGGGCGCTGCTTCACGACATCGGCAAGACCGAGGCCTACAACGACAACCCGTTGGCGATCGACCTGACCGACGCCGGCCGCCTGCAGGGAGAGATCCCGCTCGGCTATTACCTGGTGCGGCGCAAGATCGAGGACATCCCGGGGTTCGACCCCGATCTGGCCCAGGCGGTGCTCCACATCATCCTCAGCCACCACGGCTCGCTCGAGCACGGCTCGCCGGTCGTCCCCGCCACCCGCGAGGCGGTTCTGGTCCACATGATCGACAACCTCGGCGGCCGCCTCGGCAGCTTCGACCGCCTCGAGCGCGAGCTCCCCGCCGGCGAGGTCTGGTCGCGCTTCGATCGCGCCCTTTC
>DASSTR010000054.1:0-11297 GCA_035707825.1 Solirubrobacterales bacterium | reverse complement strand
CGGCGGGTCCGGCGCCAGCGAGCCATCGCGGGCGCATCGCTTGCGGCCTTCGCCATTGCCGTGGGCGCGGTGCTCTCCCTGCGCGGCGGCGAGGCAGGCGGTGGCCCCACAGCCGCCGGACCTTCGGCCGCTGGCCCCACGGCCGGCACTCATACACCCGCTGCCGATGCAGGTCGGCTCGACAGCGGCAATTCGTCCGGCTCGGCTGCCGGCAAGGTCCGCAACGCGATCCCCGGGGCTGACTGGCGGCCCTTCACCGGGCCGGTGCCGATCCTCGAGTACCACGTGCTCGGCCCCGCGCCCGCGGATGCTCCCTATCCAGAGCTCTACGTCAGCCGGCCCGACTTCCACCGCCAGATGAACTGGCTCGACGAGCACGGCTACCAGGCGGTCACCCTCGACCAGGTCGAGAAGGCCTGGTACGGGGACGGCACCCTTCCGGCCAAGCCCGCTGTTGTCTCCTTCGACGACGGTTACAGGTCCCAGTTCACCTATGCCCTGCCGGAGCTGCGCAAGCACGGCTGGGCCGGGGTGCTGAACCTGAAGGCGGAAGGCTCGGACCTCTACCCCAGCAATATCGAAGCGATGCTCGCCGCCGGCTGGGAGCTTGCCGCGCACACGACTCACCATCTCGACCTGACCGAACTGGACACCGCCCATCTGAAGGAAGAAGTCGCCGGCTCGCGGGCGATCCTGCGCCGCGAATACGGCGTTCCCGTGAACAACTTCTGCTATCCGGCGGGGCGCTTCGACAAAACCGTGATCGACGCTGTTAGGGCCGCCGGCTACACCGGAGCGACCACCGAGATCCCCGGCTATGCCAACCGCACCCACCCCTTCGAGCTGTCCCGTTTCGAGATCCTCGGCTCCACGGCCGTCGCCGGAATGGCAGCCGACCTCCGCTAGCGACGGACTGGAATCCCGGCGGCGGCCAGCTTCTCCTTGGCTTCGTGGATCGTGTACGAGCTGTAGTGAAAGATCGAGGCGCAGAGGACGGCGTCGGCGTGGCCGTCGACGATCGCCTCGCTGAGGTGCTCGAGCTTTCCCGCCCCGCCGGAGGCGATCACCGGCACGGTGACGGCCGCGGCAACCGCACTGGTCAGCTCGATGTCGTAGCCGTCGTTCGTCCCGTCGCGGTCCATGCTGGTCAGCAGCACCTCGCCGGCGCCGCGTTCGACCGCCTCCGCCGCCCAGGAAACCGCGTCCCGTCCCTCGACCTTCTTTCGCCCTCCGTTGACGTAGACGCCCCAACCCTCCTGCTCGCGTTTGGCGTCGATCGCGATCACCACGCACTGGGCGCCGAAGTGGCTCGCCAGCTCTTCGATCAGCTCAGGGCGGGCAAGCGCCGCCGAGTTGACCGAAACCTTGTCGGCTCCCGCGTCGAGGACCGCCTGGGCATCCTCCGCGGAGCGAATGCCGCCGCCGATCGTGAAGGGGATGAAGACGTTGTCGGCGGTGCGCCGGGCCAGCTCGACGATCGTCTCGCGCTTTTCGTGCGAGGCCGTGATGTCGAGGAAGACGAGCTCGTCAGCGCCCTCGGCGTCGTAGCGTTCGGCCAGCTCAACAGGGTCCCCCGCGTCGCGCAGGCCGACGAAGTTAGTGCCCTTGACGACGCGGCCGGCGTCGACGTCCAGGCAGGGAATAACTCGTTTCAGCGCCATCGACTAAGCGTAGAGAGTGGGTGCTCGGCTCGATTGCGCTTCTAGGTCGCCGCCAGGGCGGCGATGGCCTCGGCGACCGTGAACCGCCCCTCGTAGAGCGCCCGGCCGACGATGACCCCCTCGACGTTGCCGGCCGCGCCCGCGGCCACCGCTTCGAGGTGCTCGAGGCTCCCCACCCCACCGGAGGCGATCAGGGCGGCTTGGGTTGCGGCGGCCACCCTGTTCAACTCGTCGAGACGGGGCCCCTCCATCGTCCCGTCGACCTCGATCGCCGTGGAGAGGAACCGCTTCACCCCGCGACCGCTCAGCTCCGCCACCGCGTCGGCCACGTCGAGGTCGCTGCCCTCCGTCCAGCCGGCAAGCGAGACCCGCCCGTCCCGGGCGTCGACGGAGACGACGACGCGATCGCCGTGGGCGCCGATCATCGCCTCCAGGAACTCGGGATCTCGCAGCGCCGCGGTGCCGATCACGACCCGCTCTGCTCCGGCGGAGATGACCGCGTCAACGGACTCTGCGTCCCGCAGGCCGCCACCGACCTGGATCGGGCAGTCGCCGGCCGTGGCGACTCGGGCGACGGCATCGAGGTTGCGCGGCGCACCCGCTTTGGCCCCGTCCAGGTCGACCACGTGCAGGAACCGAGCGCCTTCGGCCGCCCAGCGGCGCGCGGCGTCGGCGGGGTCGCGGTCATAGCCGGTCTCCCGGGCGTAGTCGCCCTGCAGCAGGCGCACCGCGCGGCCGCCGCGGATGTCTATCGCGGGGTAGAGGATCACGCAGCCGCGGGCGCCTTGACGCAGATCCCGGCGAAGTTGGCCAGGAGGCGCAGGCCGGCGGCGCCGGACTTCTCGGGGTGGAACTGGACCCCGAAGACGTTGTCGCGCTCCGCCGCGCAGGCGAAGCGCGCGCCGTAGGCGGCGGTCCCGAGCAGATCCGACGCGGCGGGCGACGGCGCAAACGAGTGGACGAGATAGAAGGGGGTCTCGCTCTCGATCCCCTCGCAGAGGCGAGATTCCTTCTCCCAGCGGACCGGCTCCCAGCCGATATGGGGGACCTTCAGCCCCGGAGCCTCCAGGGCGGCGACCCCACCGGGGAGCAGGCCGAGGCCGTCGGCTCCACCGAGCTCGGTGGAGGAGTCGAAGAGCAGCTGCAGGCCGAGGCAGATGCCGAGGATCGGCGTGCCGGCGGAGGAGCGCTCGAGAACCAGCTCGTCCAGGCCGCGGGCGCGAATCCGCTCCATCGCCTTCGGGAACGCCCCCACTCCGGGCAGGATCAAGCCGTCCGCGGAGCGGACCTCCTCTGCCTCCGATGTGATCGTCGCAGCCGCACCGACGTGCTCGAGAGCCTTCTCGACGGAGCGCAGGTTGCCGATCCCGTAATCGAGTATCGCGATCCGGGCGCTCATTCGCTCAGCGTCCCCTTGGTGGACGGGACGCCACTCTCTTCGGGATCGATGGAGACCGCGACGCGAAGCGCCCGGGCAAACGCCTTGAAGCAGGCCTCGATCATGTGGTGCGCGTTGGCGCCGTAGCGAACGGAGACGTGCAGGGTCAGCTTGGCGCTGTTGGCGACAGCACGGAAGAACTCCTCCGCCAGCTCGGTGTCGAAGCCGGCGATAGACGTGGCCGGCAGCTCGGCGTCGAAGACGCACAGCGGGCGGCCCGAGATATCGATCGCGCACTCGGCCAGGGACTCGTCCATCGGGACGAGGGCAGAGCCGTAGCGCCGGATCCCGGCGCGATCGCCGAGCGCCTCGTCCAATGCCTGGCCGAGCACGATGCCGACGTCCTCCACGGTGTGGTGGGCGCCCGTCTCCAGATCGCCGCTTGCCTTGACCTCGAGCCCAAGCCGGCCGTGGCGGGCAAGCAGGTCCAGCATGTGGTCGAGGAAGCCGACCCCGGTCTCGGCGCCCGACGCGCCCCCGTCGAGGTCCAGCGAGAGCTCGATCTGGGTCTCGGCTGTGCTGCGCTGCTTGCTTGCTGTGCGGCTCATCGTTCAGTCGTCCTTCTCTGCGTGCCTACCGCCTCTAATCATCGCCGACTCCCCGTGCAGGGGGAAACCCTCGGCAGTGGAAAGCGTGTCGACATATGGGGCTAGCTTCGCCGCCGCGGCGGCGGGTACCTCCACGGCGGCCAGCTTGCGGCGGAAGTCGGCGGGCCCGAGCGGGCCCGAGAAGCGGCCTGCTCCGCCGGTCGGCAGGACGTGGTTCGACCCGGCCACGTAGTCACCGAAGGCGGTGGCTCCGTGACGGCCCACGAAGAGGCAGCCGGCCGTGGTGACGCGGTCGGCGAGCAGCGCGGCGTCCTCCTCCAGCAGCTCGAGGTGCTCCGGCGCGAAAGCGTTGGCCAGATCAATCGCGTCGCTCAGGTCCGGGACCTGGGCCAGCGCCAGAGGGGCGTCTCCGAGCCCGGGGCGATCGCCGGCGAGGCGCTCGCACGCGTCCGCGATCGCCTCGAGCACCGACTCCTCGACCGCGGCCGCAATCAGCGCCCCCTCTCCCCCGTGCTCGGCCTGAGCGCAGAGGTCGAGAGCGGCCCATTCGGCGTCCGTGTCGTGCCCGGCGACCAGCATCAGCTCCGAGGGGCCGGCAAGCGAATCGATCCCGACCTCGCCGGCGATCGCCCGCTTCGCCTCCCTCACCCAGGCGTTGCCGGGCCCGGCGATCACGTCGACCGCGGCGATCGTCTCGGTCCCGTAGGCAAGGGCGAAGATCGCCTGGGCGCCGCCCATCGCGTAGACCTCTTCGATCTCGCAGAGGCCGGCGGCGGCGAGGACGAGCGGGTTGAGGTGTCCGTCGGGGCCCGGCGGCGAGGCGAGCGCCAGCCGGCCCACCCCGGCCACCCGGGCCGGGATCGCGCACATGAGAACGCTGGAGGGGTAGGCGGCCCTGCCTCCCGGCGCGTAGATGCCTGCCGCGGCGACGGGCACCTCGCGAACGGTCACGGTCTGGCCCTGGGGCAGCTCGACCCGGTCCGGCTCGGCCTGGACCTGCGCCCGGGCGACCGCCTCGATGTTGGCGGCGGCCAGCTCGAGGGCGGCGCGCAGCCCACCGTCGAGCTCGCCGAGCGCCGTGCGGATCTCTCCGGCCTCGACGCGCAGCGAGGACGGCGGCGATTCCGTGGCGTCGAACTCGGCGGTCAGCGCCAGCACGGCCTGGTCGCCGGCCTTGCGGACCTCCTTCTGGATCGCCGAAACGTCCACCGCGGGCTGGGCCTCGGCGGACCACTCGCGGATCGCGGCCGCCGTCTCCGCGGCGCCCACCCACTCGAAGCGCCGCGGCCTCATCCGGAGACCGCCTCGCGCAGCCGAGCCGTCAGGTCGTCGACTTCGCGAGAGCGCAGCTTGTGAGAGACGCGGTTGGCGACGAAGCGGGCGGTGCAGGTGACGATCTCCTCCCGGACCTCGAGGTCGTTCTCTTCCAGGGTCCGGCCGGTCGCGACCAGGTCGACTATGCCGTCGGCGAGCCCGACGAGCGGAGCCAGCTCGACGGAGCCCTTCACCTCGATCACCTCGACCTGCCGCCCCGTGCTCTCGAAGTGGCGCTCGGCGATGCGGGGGTACTTCGTCGCGATTCTCATCATCCCCAGCCGCCGCTCTGCTTCGCCCAGCCTTTCGTCGCCGCGCCGGCCGGCGAGCACCATCTGGCAGCGGCCGAAGCCGAGGTCGATCAGCTCGTAGACCATCCGCTCGGACTGCTCGAGCAGGACGTCCTTGCCGGTGATGCCGACGTCGGCCGCCCCCGCCTCCACGTAGGTGGGGACGTCAGACGGGCGCATCGTCACCAGGGTGATCTCGGGCCCCGGGAAGATCAGCGCCCGCGACTCCGAGCGCACCTCGGAGGTGTCTATCCCGGCTCGGTCGAGGATGTCGAGAGTGCCGTCGAACAGCGCCCCCCGGGGCACCGCGACCTTCAGCGGCCCGGCCGCCTTCGCCCGGCCCATTCCGGCGACTTCGGTCATTGCGAAGCCTCCTCTCGGGACTCCTCCTCGGTTTGGGCAATGTGGACCCGCTCCATATAGAGAGCGAACCCCGCCGCAGGCAGGTCGAGCCCGAACCTCTTCAGCAGCCCGTCGTAGCGGCCGCCGCCGCCCAGCACGTGGCCGAGCGCGGGGTCGTAGACCTCCAGGATTGCGCCGCTGTAGTAGCCGAGGTCGCGCAGCAGGCCAAGATCGATCTGCACGCGCCCTGCGGCGCCGCGAGTCTCGAGCGCCTCGAATGTCTCGCCGATCCGCGCCGTGGCGCGCTCGACCGCCGCGCCGCCCAGCTCCCGCGCCTCCTCGAGGACCTCTCTGCCGCCGCGCAGCTGCGAGAGCGCCAGGCAGGTCGCGCACTGCTCGTCGGAGATTCCCTCCAGCGCCGCCAGCTCGGTCTCGACGCCGACCAGGTCATGCATCGCCAGGCGCTCGAGGACCGAGTCGCGCTCCCGGCCCTCGACGCCGAACTCGGTCAGCAGCTGGCGATAGAGATCGGCGTCCCCAAGTCCGATCACCGCCCGGTCCAGCCCGGCGGCATCGAGAGTGGCCTCGAGCACCTCGACGACCTCGGCCGTCCCCTCCGGCGCCGGCGCGCCGATCAGCTCCACCCCGGCCTGCGCGAACTCGCGCATCTGCCCGCGCTGGGGCTGTACGGCGCGGAAGGCGTTGGCGAGGTAGCAGAAGCGCAAGGGCAGCTTGGCCTCGGCATAGCGCGAGGCGACCAGCCGTGCGATCGGCACGGTCATGTCAGAGCGCAGAGCGAGCGTCTCGCCCCGCTCGTCGAAGAAGCGGTAGGCGCCCTTCGCGGAGCGCCCATCCCCACGGGCGAGCACCTCGTCGTATTCGATCGCAGGCGTCGCCACCTCGCCGTAGCCGTAGCCTTCGAAGACCTCGACGATCGCAAGGTGCAGCCTGCGCAGCTCCCGCATCTCATCGGGCAGGATGTCGCGCGTTCCAGGTGGGATCGGGTGGATCAGGCCCGCCACCTCCTCTGCTCAGACTCACTCGGGTTCATGGTGACCGCAGATCTTGCTTGCTCGCGCTTCTCCCGCGCGGCGACGGGCCGGCGCCGGGACAGCTTATGCAGAGACCTCGGCCGAGACGCGCTCGATATTGGCCCCCAGCGAGCGCAGCCGCTCGTCGATCTGCTCATAGCCGCGGTCGATCTGGCTGATGTTGCCGATCTCGGACACTCCGTCGGCGGCGAGGGCGGCGATGAGCATCGCCATGCCGGCGCGGATGTCGGGACTCTCGACACGTTCGCCGTGAAGACGGCTCGGCCCGCTGACGATCGCCCTGTGGGGATCGCACAGCGTGATCCGAGCGCCCATCGCGACCAGCTTGTCGACGAAGAAGAGGCGGTTCTCGAACATCTTCTCGAAGATCAGGATCTCTCCATCGGCCTGCGTCGCCAGGGCCAGCGCGATCGAGGTCAGGTCGGCCGGAAAGGCCGGCCAGGGACCGTCCTCGATCTTGGGGATCGCATCGCCGACATCGGCTTTGACCCGCAGGTCCTGCCCGGGGGGCACGATGACGTCGTTGCCCTCGATCTCCGAGGAGAGCCCCAGGCGGCGGAACTGGCGCCGCACGGTTAGCAGGTCGGCCGGATCGGCGTCGCGAATGCGCACCTCACCCCCGGTGGCGGCGGCCAGCGCCATGAAGCTGCCCACCTCGATGTGGTCGGGCGAGATCGTGTGCTCGGCCCCGCCGAGGCGATCGCGGCCGTGAATCGTCATCACGTTGGACCCGATGCCGTCGACCTCGGCTCCCATCTTGGCCAGCAGCCGGGCGAGGTCCTGGACGTGGGGCTCGCAGGCGGCGTTGGAGATCGTCGTCGGGCCCGGCGTCAGCGCGGCGGCCATGAGAGCGTTCTCGGTGCCCATCACCGAGGGCTCGTCCATGAAGATCGCGCAGGCCTTGAGGCCTCCGGAAGGCGCCGTGAGCTCGATCCAGCGATCGCCGTCGACCCGGGCGCCGAGGTCGGCAAAGGCGTCGAGGTGGGCGTCGAGCCGCCGCCGGCCGATGAAGTCGCCGCCGGGAGGCGGCATCCGGGCCTCGCCGAAGCGAGCGAGCAGCGGGCCGGCGAGCAGGAACGAGGCGCGGATCTTGTTGGAGAGCTCCTCGTCGACGGCGACGTCGGAGACCCCCTGCGCGCAGAGGCGGAGGCTGTTGTCGGCCACCCAGGTGCTCTCGACGCCAAGGCGCTCGAGGAGGGCGATCTGAGCCTCGGTGTCGCGGATCCGCGGCACGCGGTGCAGCAGCAGCTCCTCGTCGGTGAGCAGGCAGGCGGCGAGGATCGGCAGCGCCGCGTTCTTGTTCCCGGCGGCGGTCAGCTCGCCGGAGAGCGGCTCGCCGCCCCGGATGACGAATTTCTCCATCAGGAAGCCCCTGGCTGCGCCTGCGGCGCGCCGGCGCGCCGGCTCTTTCTTTCCAAGCTCATGACGGGCTAGGGTAACGGCCGCGATGCGCAGAGGCTGGAAGATCCTCATCGGAGCGGTGCTGGCTATCGCCGTGCTGCTCGGACTCAATGCCGTGGTCACCGACAAGGAGACCAAGCCGGCGGAAGTGACCGTGCCCGGCGGCAGGATCCTCGACCTCCCGGGCGGCGATCTGCAGGTGGTCGACAGGGGCCTGCGGGATGCCAGCCCGATCGTCCTCATCCACTGCTTCACCTGCTCGATCAACTGGTGGGACCGGATGATGCCCCTGCTCACCCCCACCCACCGGGTCGTCGCGATCGACCTCCTGGGCCACGGCGGCTCCGAAAAGCCCGATTCCGGCTACTCGATCCCCGATCAAGCCGACCTGGTCGCCCAGGCTCTGAGCCGCCTGGGCGTGCGGAACGCGGAGGTAATCGGCCACTCCTTGGGCGGTCCGGTCGCGATCGCCCTCGCCGAGCAGTCCCCGCAGCTGGTCGACCGCCTGGTCACGATCGACAGCATTCCGGACACCTCCTACGGCGATGTCGGCTTCCTCGCCGAACTGCCGTTCAAGCCGGTGATCGGACAGGCGCTCTGGCGGGTCAAGCCCGACGCATCGATTCGCGACGGCTTGGAGGTGGCCTTTGCTCCCGGCTTTTCGGTCCCCGATGCCTTTATCGAGGATGTGAAGCGGATGACCTACAGCTCTTACCTCGAGTCGCATACGGCCTTCGACGATTACACGGGCGAAGAGGCGCTGGGCGAGCGCGCCGCCGCGCTCGGCAAGCCCCTGCTGGCCATCATGGGCGCCGAGGAGCAGATCGCGAACGATCCCGAGGCCGCTCTCGCCGCCTACCGAAGCGCCGACCCTTCCGTGCGCACGAAGTTGATCGCCGGCGCCGGGCACTCGCCCAACGTCGAGGCGCCCGGGCGGACCGCGGCGCTCGTCCTGCGCTTCGACAGGCCCACCGGCGAGGCCGCCAAGGGCCCCGCCAAGAGCGCCGGCAAGGGGCGGCCTGGGCACGAATTGCAAAACCGCGTGCAGAATCAGAGTGGTGTCCGGGGGCACTCCTAGATTACGAACTCATGTTCGACTCTAAGACAACGATTACCGGACGGCTCGCCGACGCCGTCGACCTCCTGATCGACTTCGCCACCCTGGGCGAGTACGGGCTGGAGCCGGGTCAGAGCCCCGCTCCCGACTGCCAGGCTCGCCGACGTTCGCGGTCTTCGCACATCGGGCCCACGCCCCGTGCGATCAACCGCGGGCGAGGCGTTGCGGCTCGGGCGTAGGCCAGAAGCCGACTCAGAGGGGCCGTCACCGGGACGGAGCGGCAGGCTGCGCTCCTTGGGGCGATGGCGGTGGGCCCTTGCCGTGCTGGGGCTGCTCCTGGTTGGCCTACTCGCCGGCGCCTATGCCAGCTGGCACTTCTCCTCTCGGGTCCTGGTTCCCGAACACCCCAACTGGCCCGAAGACATAAGCGTCGAAGAGGTGTCTCCGCGGCGGATCGTGCTCGAGCGCGACGAGGACACGCTGCGCCCCGGTGTATACGGCCTCGATTGGCAATCGGGCCACGCGGTCATCGGCAGGGTGCTGGGGAGCGACGAGCACACGGTGACCCGCCGCCTGCTCGACACCTGGGGCTACCTCGTCGCCGGAGAGAAGGTCGCGGTCGATTCGAGCGTCTACGCGGGTAACCCACGGCAGGCTCGCGGCCTTCCTTTCAAGACGGTTTCGATCCCGGGCGAACTGGGGCCGATGAGGGCTTGGTACATACCCGCCGCTGCGCCCGCGAATGCCTCGCCTGGGCACACCGCCCCGCCGCCGGGCGACGGTGCTGAGCAGACTCCTGCCACCTGGGCGATCGTGGTGCACGGGATCAACGACGACCCCCAGGTGGGGCTGCGCCTCGCCCCCACACTGCGCGCAGCGGGACTCGCATCGCTGCTGATCACCTATCGGGAGGATCTCGGCGCGCCTCAGAGCCCGGACGGTTTTCACCACATGGGACTGACAGAGTGGAGGGACCTGCAGGCGGCCGCGCTCTATGCCCTTTCACACGGTGCGCATTCACTAGTGCTCGTCGGCTACTCGATGGGTGGGTCGTTGGTCACACAGTTCATGCAGCACTCGAGGCTGGCCGATCGCGTTCGTGGACTCATACTGGATGCTCCGGCGCTTTCCTGGCCCGCGATCCTCTCCTACAACGCCACCGAGATGGGCCTCCCCGGCTTCACCGCCAAGCCGGTCGAGTGGGCCATCGGCGCCCGTATCGATGCAGACTGGGACGACCTCGACGCGCTCGATCACACAGATGATTTCGAATTGCCCATCCTGCTCTTCCACGGGCTCGACGACACCGTGGTCCCGGTGGAAACGAGCGACGAACTGGCGGCGAAGCTTCCACGGTGGGTCGCCTACCACCGGCTTCCCCACGCTGAGCACACGCAGAGCTGGAACGTCGATCCAGCCCTGTATCAGCGGCGTGTGCAGGCATTTTTGGCCGCGACGGTCGTTCCGAGTGGCGCCAAGAGTGAGAGAGGGAGCAGCGAGGGCACCGCTGCTGCTCCAGACAATCAGCCTGAAAAGCAAACGAGCCCGGCCGAATGACCGGGCTCGCGCTGTAGAGAAGAACCGGCGGCGACCTACTCTCCCAGGGGGTTGCCCCCCAAGTACCATCGGCGCAGAGTGGCTTAACTGCTCTGTTCGGAATGGGAAGAGGTGTCTCCCACTCGCTATGCGCCACCGGAATTTTGCGAGACCGCCCCCGGGCAAAATGCCCGAGACGTACGGCTCCCGGTGGAGCTTGAAAACTGCACAAGACCAAAGGGTAATAAATATCCGTCAAGCCCTCGACCCATTAGTACCGGTCGGCTGAGTGCATTGCTGCATTTTCACCGCCGGCCTATCAACCTGGTGGTCTACCAGGGGTCTTACTCCCTCAAGGGGATGGGAGAGCTCATCTCGAGGACGGCTTCCCGCTTAGATGCTTTCAGCGGTTATCCGTTCCGTGCGTAGCTAACCTGCGATGCCCTTGGCAGGACAACAGATACACCAGAGGCACGTTCATCCCGGTCCTCTCGTACTAGGGATGACTCCTCTCAACTCTCCAACGCCCACAGCAGATAGGGACCGAACTGTCTCACGACGTTCTGAACCCAGCTCGCGTACCGCTTTAATGGGCGAACAGCCCAACCCTTGGGACCTACTCCAGCCCCAGGATGCGACGAGCCGACATCGAGGTGCC
>DASSTR010000053.1:0-15393 GCA_035707825.1 Solirubrobacterales bacterium | reverse complement strand
CTGCAAGCCCCCTGCCTCGCTGCGGTCGCGCTCGCCGACAGAGGATTGAACGACGTTGCCGAGCTGGGAGACGATCAGCCCCATGCCGGTGCCCAGCACCCCCATCGCCGTGAGGAAGGAGGCGTTGTCGAGCTGCGGCTCGATCGTGTCGAGGAGGAGCAGCACGGCAACCAGGAGGATCAGCAACCCGGCCCGAACCAGGGTCCGCGCCGAAAAGCGCTTGGCCAGTGCGGAGCCGGCCAGAGCGCTGATGAACAGCCCCGCCGAAGCGGGCAGCATCCGCACTCCGGTTTCCAGCGCGTCGAGGCCCAGAACGATCTGCAGGAAGAGCGGGACGGTAAAGAAGACGCCCATCAGCACCAGGTTCTGGGCGAGCAGCATCGACACACCGCCGCGCAGGCTGGGCACGCGAAGTAGAGGCAGATGCAGCAGCGGCTCCTCTCCGCGTCCTTCGCGACGGCGCTCCCAGGCCGCGAAGGCGGCGAGCACAACCCCGCCCGCCGCGATCACGAACAGGGTCAGCGAAAAGCCGAACGGCTCGAGCGGCGAGCTGCGTGGGTGCAGCCAGCCCCAATTGCTGGCCTGCAGCACCCCGAGCACGACCAAGCCGAGGCCGAGGGCGGAGAGCGCGCCGCCAACCCAGTCGAGGCGAGCGCGCGCCGCCGGGCGCGGCGCCTCGCGAATCAGGCGGGTGCCGAGCAGAATGCCGATCCCGACGACCACCTCGCCGGCGAACACCACTCGCCAACTCAACTCGGTGGTCGCCCAACCGCCGAGGATCGGGCCGACCGCGATGCCCGCCCCGGCGACGCCGCCCAGCACCCCGTAGGCAAGCGCCCGGTCGCGGTCCTCGAAGTTGGCGGCGACCAAAGCCACCATCGCAGGCAGGACCAGGGCGGCGCCGATCCCCTCGAGGATCGACCAGCCGAACATCAGCGAGGGGACGCTCCAGGAGGCCGCGGTCAGCGCCGAGCCGCTGCCGTAGATACAGAGGCCAATCGCAAAGGCCCGCCGCCGGCCCCAGAGGTCGCCCAACTTGCCGCCCGTCAGCATCAGCCCCGCCATGACCAGCGCGTAGAACGCGATCACGGTTTGGATCGTCGTCACCGTGGTGTCGAAGTCGGCGACCAACTGCGAGATCGCCACGTTCATCACCGCTTGATCGAGGACCATCAGGAACTGCGCCGCCGCGAGGACGATGAGTACCCCCCACTTGGCCACGGCGCCAGTCTATTTGACCGGGCGGCCCTCAACTGGGGAAGAAGGTCGCCTCTCGGTGGCGAGGGGATCCTCGCCATATACCCCCCGTAGGTATCGCTATCATGCCGGCTATGCCCGGATACCAAGCAGACAAGGACAGGCTCCTCAACCGCCTTTCGCGGATCGAGGGACAGGTGCGCGGCGTGTCGCGGATGGTGGAGGAGGAGCGCTACTGCATCGACGTGCTGACGCAGATCAGCGCGATCGAGGCAGCGCTCGACAAGGTCGCCCTCGGCTTGATCGACGACCACACGCGCAACTGCATCGTCGAGGCGAAGGGAGACGAGCGCAGCGAGAAGCTGGACGAGTTGATGGGCGCCCTGGGGCGCTTCGTGGCACGGTGAGCGACATCGTGGGCACGGTTGGAGAGGGCCTGGAACAGGCGTTCCTGATGGCCTACGAGGTTTGGTGGGCTCTCGTGCTCGGCTTCGCCATCTCCGCGATCGTCCAAGCATGGGTGCCGCGGCAGCGGATCGAGAGCGCGCTCTCCGGCGGCGGCGCAAGGCCGGTGGCAAAGGCGACCGGGCTTGGGGCAGTCTCCTCCTCATGCTCCTACGCGGCGATCGCGATCGCCAAGTCGCTGTTCCAGAAGGGCGCCTCGGCCGCCTCCGCCCTCGCCTTCCAGTTCGCCTCGACGAATTTGGTCTGGGAGCTGGGGCTGGTCCTCTGGGTGCTGCTCGGCTGGCAGTTCACCCTCGGCGAGTACCTCGGCGGGATCGTGATGATCGTCCTGATGGCGGCCGCGCTGCGCCTCTTCGTCTCGCCGCGCCTCGAGGCGAGCGCCCGGCGCCACGCCCAGCAGGCCGACACCGGCCACCAGCACCACAGCGCGGGCTCAGAGGAAGGCGCGAGCTGGCGCCGGCGCCTCACCACCCTGGACTCCTGGTCCGACGTCGCCCACAACTTCCGCGGCGACTTTCAGATGCTCTGGAAGGAGATCACGCTCGGCTTCCTGCTCGCCGGCTTCATCGGCCTGCTCGGGGACGACTTCTTCAACGGGCTCTTCGTAACCGACGCGCCGCCCGTGGTGGTGACGATCGAGAACGTCATCGTCGGGCCGTTGATCGCGGTGCTGAGCTTCGTCTGCTCGGTCGGCAACATCCCGCTCGCCGCCGTGCTCTGGTCGGGAGGAATCAGCTTCGCCGGCGTGATGGCCTTCATCTTCGCCGACCTGATCGTGCTGCCGATCGTCGCCGCCTACCGCAAGTACTACGGCTGGCCGTTCGCCTGGCGGATCACGGCCTTGATGTTCGTGACGATGGTCGTCGCGG
Organism: Solirubrobacterales bacterium; assembly: GCA_035707825.1. Lineage (GTDB taxonomy): Bacteria > Actinomycetota > Thermoleophilia > Solirubrobacterales > 70-9 > VRUE01. The sequence goes on along the minus strand of DASSTR010000053.1, from coordinate 12,862 downwards.
CGCTGATCGTGGATGGCCTCTTCAGCGCCCTCGGCCTGATCCCCAGTGGCCCCCGGCCAACCCGAGACGACATCTTCGGCTCGATCGAGCTGGACTACAAGCTGGTCCTCAACGTCATCGGCCTGATGATCTTCAGCGCTCTCTTCTGGCTGACGATGCGCCGCGGCGTCACCGACCCGGTGTGCGGGATGAAGGTGGACCGCACCAAGGCGCTGCGCGCAGAGATCGACGGCGAGGCGCACTTCTTCTGCTCCGAGCACTGCCTTCACAGCTTCGAGGCCAGCGGCATCCTCAAGCAGTAGAGCCCCAAGCGCAAGAGGGAGCTCAGGCAGTTGCGCGCACTTCGACCTGGTACCTCCCAACCGACGTGCGCTGACCTGGGGTGTCATCGGCCGGTATCGCGCTCAAGGTCGCGTCGGCGCGGTTGTAGTCGTCCTCGTTGTCGAAGAAGAGCACCACGACCGACTTCTCTGCCTCGGCGTCGTAGAGCATCACGATCTCGGTCGCCGGGATGTCGTCCGGACGCCCCTCGTTCATCTGCTGCTTCATTTCCTCGACCCGCTCTTGACTGACTCCGTCGAACGAAACAACGCGTGCGAGTGCCATCGCGCCTCCCTTTTCTTTGTAGGTGCCTTGCTGTCGAGGCTCTCATAGAACCCGGCGCTCGCGCTACTAATTTCGGCCTGCCCTGCGCTCGACACGGGTAGGGGCCCGAAGAGCCCCAGCCCCATAACCAAGGAGGATCGAGATGGGCAAGCTGATCGCGAGCACGCAGGCCACGCTCGACGGCGTCATAGACCCGGTGGCCGACTGGGTGCAGCCGGAAGGAGACCATGGCGAGTACTCGTTTGAGCGGCAAGCGAGATCCAGCGGGCTGGTACTGGGCCGCAAGACCTATGTGGGGCTGGCGGGATACTGGCCGAGCCAGTCGGGCAAATGGGCTGACATGGTCAACTCGATGCCGAAGTACGTCGGGTCCAACACCCTGTCCGAAGATCTCGAGTGGAACGCAACACTGCTCGAGGGAAGCCTGGAGGACTCGGTCCCGAAGCTGAAGGACGAGGTCGACGGCGACCTGTTCATGCACGGCAGCGGCGAGTTCGCCTACGCCCTTGCCGAGAGGGGCCTGATCGACGAGTACGAGGTCTACCTCAATCCGGTCGTCTGGGGCGAAGGCAACCTCCATGTGCTCGGGGACAGAGGAACCATCCGCCTTGAGCTCGACGACGTGAAGCGGTTCGACTCCGGAGTGGTCCTCCTCACCTACCGCCAGAGGCCTTGACTTGGAGAGAAAGCGCATAGTGGCCTTCGGGCCGTAGGCCGCCGGGAGGGAGCTTCGTAACGCTTTTGCCACCTGCGGCCAATAAGAAGTGTGGAGACCGACTTGGCCCTGTCCAGCCAGCCCAGCTCCCTCAGCCGCCACTTGGCGCTCGTCAGCGTGCGTGAGCGTGGCGTCGGCCCGGAGCAATTGCACTGGATCGCCACCGACCCCACGATCTTCGAGGCCTTCTATCGCGAGCATGTGGAGGCGGTCCAGGGATTCGTCGCCCGCCGCGTCGGCGATCGCGAGCGCGCCGCCGACCTCACGGCCGAGATCTTTCTCGCCGCGATCGGTGCGGCTCAGAGATACCGGCCCGGACGCGGAGCTCCGAAGGCATGGCTGTACGGCATCGCCCGCAAGGTCGTCGCCGCCGACCGACGCCGCGTCGGCCGCGAGAAAGCCCGAGGAGAGCGGCTTCGCGCCAGCGCGCTGCTCGACGAAGACGACGCGGCGCAAATCGAGGCGCGGATCGAAGCCGCGGCAAAGCTACGCCACCTCTACGGGGCGATGGACCGGCTCGCCGAGCCGGAGCGGGCCATTCTCGAGCTCGTCGCGATCGACGAACTGAGCCTCACCGAGGCTGCCACCGCAGCGGGCGTGCGCCCCGTGACCGCTCGGGTTCGCCTGCATCGGGCCAGGCGCAAGCTGCGGGACGAACTCGAAGCAGCCTCAATCGAACCGACCGACAACGAGAGGGACGAATCGTGAAAGAGAACCGCAAGCAGGACGGCAACTTCGAGGAGAGGCTGCTCGACGAGCTGAAGACCGTGGTCGCTCAGCGAGGCGCCGAGCAGGCGACCCCGGTCGAGACCGCTGCGCCCACACCCATCTGGCGACGACGCGCCCCACAGCTGGCCGGTGGCGCAGCCGCCGTTTTCGCCGCTGCGGCGGCCGTGCTCGTCGTCAATTCCGGGGGCGGCAACACGTCCAGGGCATTCGCCGTCGAACAGCAGGACGGAGGCGGCGTGACGATCAAGGTCAACAGCCCCGAAGACTCGAGCGGCCTCGAAGCGGCGCTCGCGGAAGCCGGGATCCGCTCCCAGGTCACCTGGCTGCCGGCGGGGATGGCCTGCCGCGAACCCCACTTCACCTCCTCCAGGGTCAAGACCGCCCTGGGCGGGACGATCGGTGGGTTGGTGATGGGAGGCCCCGCCCCGGCGATGACGATCAGCGTGATGGGCGCCGAGCAGTACCGCGAACTGCGGCAGGCATTCGCGCAGGGTGAGATCAGCGACGACGAGTTCTACGGCTCGACCGGCAACATCACCCTCGATCCCGCGTCGTTCGGGCCCGGCCAGACCGTGGTGATCTCCGGATCGCGCGGCCCCTATGCCGGAGATCCCGAAGGCGGCTACGAAGCCCAGCTCGCGATCGCCGAAGGCCCGGTCGAACCGTGCGACCCGGTCAAGATACCCGGCGGCGGCACCCTCGGCGCCGTGAACGCCGTCCTCGAATCCGAAGCGGACCGGGCCGGGGCCGACTCGACTCCTTCCTCCGGGGCCGAATAGGGATCCGCAAGGCGAGCTCGAGGCCGGATAGAGGGTTGTGAGACGAGCGTTAGTTGTCCTGCCCTAGGCGGTTCCGGAGGCGAGCAGCGTCAGGTTGGGGACGCTCAGCGGCTTCGAGTCGCCCAGCTCATCCACGATGGCCTGCGTGATCGCGTCCCAGGCCTCCTGCTGGGCGTCCCCCGCGTGCTGCTCGATCATCGCCCGGATCGGGGCGGCGATCGCCCTGACGTAGGCGGTGAAGTGCTCAGGGGAGTCGAACTCGAAGATCACCTCGGCCTGCTCCACGGCGACGTCCGAGAAGCCGCCTCCCTCGAGCAGCCCGCCGATGGCATCGGGGGTGGGCCGGGAAAGGGGCCCGGGCGTACCGGCCGGGGGCGGAGGCACGTCGAGCCGCTCCCTGGTCGCCCGCATCGGAATCGAGAGGAAGGGAACCCGATCGGGCTCGCCCCATGAGGCGATCGCCATCCGCGAGCCCGGCTTGAGGAAGCCTCGGATGCGCCCCGCGGCGGCCTCCGCATCGGGCTCGAAGATGATCCCCCAGCGCGAGACTGCGGCGTCGAAGCTCTCGTGGGGGAAATCGAGGCTGGAGGCGTCGGCCTCCATGAACTCGACGTTGCCCAGGCCGGCCGCCGCCGCGCGTTCGCGCCCGAGCGCGAGCATCTCGGCGGAGATGTCGGTGGCGACGACGCGGCCCCCCGGGCCGGCCTTACGGGCGGCGGTGAGGGCCGGCTCGCCGTAGCCCGCGGCGACGTCCAGGACCCGGCTTCCCGAACGCACGCCGGCGAGCTCCACGAGCCGCTCGCTGACGTGCCGGTCCGCGCGGTCGTTGAACTCGCTCCACTCCATCCATCCCACCGCCGCGGAGTCCCAGTTCCTGTGCTGCGCCTCGCGGAAGCCGGCCGGGTCAATCGCCTTGGGGTCCATGCGCTCACCTCCTTGCCGCCGATTGCAATCCACAGCGACGCTAACCGAATCCGGGGGGACGTAGGATGGCGCGGTGCCGTTCACCCTCAGGAACCTGAAGGAGGATCTGGAGGACGTCGGGTCCAACTTCGACGGCGCACCGGACCTGGAGTTCCGCCTCGCCACCCAGGCGCTCGAGCTCGAGCAATCCGGCCTGGGCTACCAGCGCATCCCGCCCGGCTATCGCTTTCCGTACGGCCACACGCACGAGAAGCAGGAGGAGATCTACGTGGTCCTGCGCGGCAGCGGGCGGATGAAGCTGGACGAGGAGATCGTCGAGCTCGCGGAATGGGACGCGGTGCGCGTCGCGCCCGGGACGTGGCGCGGCTACGAGGCCGGGCCGGAGGGACTCGAGATCCTCGTCATCGGCGCGCCCCACCTCGGCGAGGCTCCGCGCGAGGACGTCGAAGGCCGGCGCGACTGGTGGACTGACTAGAACCGCCTTGCCGGCGCCCATTTCGCCGGGATCAGCGAACGAGGTGGTCCAAAAGCGCTGGTATGTCCAAAGGGCCGATCGTTGCCAACCGGGCCGGCTGCCCGTCCATTGCGGGGATCTGCTGCTACGGTCATTGGGTCGGGTTTGGCCGATTTGCCGCCCGAGAGGTTCCGTTTCCTCCGTGTGCCCACTTGGCGCCTTGGGGCTGCAGGATCTCCCTAAGACGTTCAAGTCAGGAGTTCACAACATCATTACCTTTGCCGATCTCGGCACTTCCAAGCCGGTGGTCGACGCCCTTCGCGCGCGCTCGATCACCCAGCCGTTCCCCGTTCAAGAGATGGTCGTCCGCGATGCGCTCGCCGGTCGCGACCTGCTCGTCCAATCGCCCACCGGTTCGGGCAAGACGCTCGCCTTCGGCGTTCCCCTCGTCGACCTGATCGGTCCCGGGAGCAGGGCGCCCAGCGCCCTCGTCCTGGCTCCGACCCGGGAGCTGGCGAGCCAGATCGTCGCCGAGCTCGAGACGCTCGCCCGGGCGCGCAGCCTGAAGATCGCCGCCATCTACGGCGGTGTCGGCTTCGGGCCGCAAATCGCCGCCGCGCGGCGCGCCGACATCCTCGTCGCCACGCCGGGCCGCCTCGAGGACCTGATCGAGCGCGGCGCCGTCTCACTCGGGCAGGTCCGCGTCCTCGTCCTCGACGAGGCCGACCGGATGCTCGACATGGGCTTCCGCCCCGCGGTCGACCGGATCGTCGCCAAGACCCCGACCGACCGCCAGACCCTGTTCTTCTCGGCGACCCTCGAGGGCGCCGCCGGCAAGGTCGCGGCCTCCTACACCCGCAAGGCCCGCTCCCACACCCACTCCGAGCCCGAGCGCGAGGAGGCCAACATCGAGCACCGCTTCCTGCCCGTCGACTCGCAGGGGGCCAAGCTCGATCACCTCGTCTCGCACCTCTCGGCGGCGGACGCCGGACGCTCGCTCGTCTTCGTGCGCACCAAGCGCGGCGCCGACCGGCTGGTCAAGCGGCTGCGCGGCCTCCGCGTCGACGCGGTCGCCATGCACGGCGACAAGAGCCAGGGCCAGCGCGAACGGGCGCTGGCGCGCTTCGAACGCGGCGAGGTGATGACCCTGGTCGCGACCGACGTCGCCGCCCGGGGGATCGACGTTCCCGACGTCGCCCACGTGATCAACTATGACGCCCCCGCGGACCGCGAGGCCTACGTGCACCGGGTCGGGCGCACCGGCCGGGCCGGGCAGACCGGCACCGGCATCAGCTTCGTCCTCGCCGATCAGGCAGAGGAGATGCGTCGGATCGCCGCCGGCCTCGGGCTGGACGGCGGCCCCGGTGAGGCGGCGCGGCCTGAGGCAGGACGACCGGCTCAGGGAACGCCGCGCCGGCGTCGCAATCGACGGCGCCGTCGAAGCAAGGCCGCGGCCTGATTCCCGACCTCGACGCCCACCGCGTCGCCTAGGCGGGCTGCCGTGGAGATCGGCATCGCCCTGGCCGCCGCGGTCGCGCTGATGACCAACCTCGCCGCGCTGCTCAAGCACCGCGGCTGCCGGCACGCTCAGCCGGTCTCCCTCGGCCGCCCGCTCGCGAGCCTGCGCGGCCTCGCCGCCTCGCCATGGTTCGCCGCCGGCTGGGGACTCGCCGCCTTTGCCTGGTTGGTCCACCTCGCCGCGCTGTCCATGGCCCCGATCTCACTGGTGCAGGCGGTGCTCGCCAGCGGAGGGGTCACCCTCGCGGTGCTCTCGCAGCGCCTGTTCGGCGAGCGGGTCGAGCGGCGGCAGTGGCTGGCGCTGGCGCTCGGCGGCGGCGGGCTCGCCCTCCTCGCGGCGACGCTTCCACAGTTCCACGGCCCTCATTCGGACTTCTCCGCCGCGGCGATCGTCAGCTTCGAGGGTGGGCTGGTCCTGCTGGCGGCGGGCGTCGCGCTGGGTCACCGCTCCTCGCGCCTCGCCGCGCGCCGCGGGGTCCTGCTGGCGGTCCTCGCCGGCCTTCTCTTCGCCCTTGCCGGGATAGCGATCAAGGCGCTCACCGGAGGCGCCGGCGGCCTGCCGCTGATCGCCTCCCTGCTCGGGCTGACGGTCGCCTGTGGCGCCCTTGCCCAGTACACGACGATCGCCGCGCTGCAAAGCGGTGGGGCGATCGAGACGATCGGCCTGATGGGGATCGTCGCCAACGCCACGCAGATCCTCGGCGGCATCCTGGTCTTCGGCGACCCCCTCTCCCCGACCCCGCTCGGGATGGCCCTCCAAATCAGCGCCCTGGCGATGGTCTGCCTTTCCGCCCTGCTGCTTCCATCTTCGACGAGCGTCCGGAGGCTGCAGCCGGCATAGAAGCCCTCTCGAATGCAAACTGGATTCATTCTCATTAGTCTTCCGGTCGCGGCAGCCCCAACCTCAAAGGACCGGCCTTGCTCGACCCCTTCCAGCTCCCATTCGTCCAGCGCGGCTTGATCGAGGTGCTGATCCTCGCCGTACCGGCCGGCCTGCTCGGCACCTGGATCGTGCTGCGAGGCCTCGCCTTCTTCTCCCACGCGGTCGGCACCGCCGCGTTTCCCGGGCTGGTCCTGGCGGATGGCCTGGGCTTCGCCGCTCCGCTCGGCGCCTTTGGCGCCGCGCTCGCCTTCACGGTGGGGGCCTCAGCGCTGCGCGGCCGGCGCACCGGCCAGGACGCCGTGGTGGCCCTGGTCCTCGTCGGCTGCCTCGCCGGAGGCGTGATCCTCGCCAGCGATGTCTTCGGCTCGGGCTCCAACATCGAGACGCTGCTCTTCGGCAACCTGCTACTGGTCGACGGCGGCGACCTGGCGCTCGCCGGCGCCGCCGCCGCGGCGACCCTTCTCGCCAGCGTCCTGATCGGACAGCACTGGCTGCGGATCGGCTTTGACCCCACGCTCACGGGCTCGAGCGGGCCGAGGCCGCAGGTCTTCGACGCGGTGCTGCTCGCCCTGCTCGCCCTGGCGAGCACCGCCGCGCTGACCGTTGTCGGGGCGCTGCTCGTCACCGCGCTCTTCCTCGTCCCCGCCGTGACCGCGCGCCTGCTGACCGACAGGCTCCTGCGCTGGCAGCTCCTCAGCGTCGGCCTGGTCGGCCTGGAGGGAACCGTCGGTCTCTGGCTCTCGGTCAAGACCGATGCCCCTCCGGGGGCGACGATCGCCTGCGTCGCGGGCGGCGTCTTCGTCGTGGTCGCGGCGGCGCGCGCCTTGGGAAACCTGCCGCGCGCGGCGGCGGCCGCCGCCGCGCTCACCGCTCTGGCGCTGCTCGCGGCAGGGTGCGGGGGCGGCTCGGGCGACGGGGGCTCGGAAAAGCTCGACGTGGTGGCGACGACGACCCAGCTCGGCGATTTTGTGCGCAACGTCGGCGGCGAAGCGGTCGACGTCGATCAGATCCTGCAGCCGAACACCGATCCCCACGACTACGAGCCACGGCCCTCCGACGTCGAGAACGCGGCCGGCGCGGAGCTGGTCTTCGCCAGCGGCGACAACCTCGACGCCTGGATCGATCAGGTCGTCTCCGACAGCGGCAGCGACGCGGAGTCGATCGACCTCGGCGCCATCGTCCCGATCAAACTGCCCGGCGAGTCCTCGGGCGCGGAGGCGTCGAGGTACGACCCCCACTGGTGGCACGACCCCCGCAACGCCGAGGCCGCCGTTCGCAAGATCGAGAGAGAGCTGGCGGCCGCCGACCCCTCCCACAGGGCGGAGTTCGAGCGCAACGCCAACGCCTACCTGGCCGAGTTGAAGGCGCTCGACGCCGGCATCGCCAGGTGCATCGACTCGGTGTCGAGCTCACGCCGCAAGCTGGTCACCGACCACGATGCCTTCGGCTACTTCGCCAACCGCTACGGCATCGAAGTCCTCGGCGCGGTCGTCCCCTCTCAGACGACGCAGGCGCAGGCGTCGGCCAAGGACCTCAGCGAGCTGGCGAAGACGATCGAGGCCGGGAACGTGAAGGCGATCTTCCCCGAGAGCTCGCTGAGCCCGAAGGTGGCCGAGGCGATAGCGCGGCAGACCGGCGCCTCTGCCGACCACACGCTCTACGGCGACACGCTCGGGCCCGAGGGCTCCAGCGGCGAGACCTACGCGGGGATGGAGGCGGCAAATGCCGACGAAATGGTCCGGGGATTCACCGGCGGAGAGCGCGGATGCACGCTGAGGCCCTGATCGAGGCACGGGGACTCGCTGCCGGATACAGCGGCGAGGCGGCGATCTCCGGCATCTCCTTCTCGCTGCAGCCGGGCGAGAGGATGGCGCTGCTCGGCCCCAACGGGGGCGGCAAGACGACGCTGCTGCGCGCATTACTGGGCGAGCTTGCCCCCCTCGCCGGGACCCTCCGGGTCGGGGCGCGGTGCGCCACCGTCCCGCAGACCGAGCGCTCCCAGCTCGACTATCCCGTCTCCGCCCTCGACGTGGCGACGATGGGGGCGCTCTCGAGGCTGCCCTGGTGGCGCCGGCCGGGGCGGCGCGAGCGCGAGACCGCGATGGCGGCGCTGGGCAAAGTCGGGCTCGGCGCGCTTGCCGGCGAGACCTTCGGCAAGCTCTCCGGCGGGCAGCGCCAGCGCGTGCTGATCGCGCGCAGCCTCGTCCAAGACGCGCAGATCCTGCTGCTCGACGAGCCCTTCTCCGGCCTGGACCGCCCTGGCTCCGAGCGCCTGGAAGCGCTGATCGGGACACTCGCGGCCGAGGGGCGGGCGGCGATCATCGCCACCCACGACCTCGACCAGGCGCGCCGCCTGGACAGCGTGCTCTGCGTCAACCGCGAGCAGATCGCCGTCGGAGCGCCCGAGCAGGTTCTGGACCTGGCCGTCCTCGAAGCCACCTACGGCGGCTCGATCGTCGAGTTGCCGGGCTCGGCCTCCCGCGCGATCCTTCCCCCCCACCACCATCACCACTGAGCGATGTTCGAGCCCCTGCAAGACGAGTTCATGCGGCGGGCGATCGCCGAGATGACCCTGATCGGGATCGCCGGCGGCGCCATGGGCTGCTGGGTGATCCTCTACCGGCTCTCCTATGCGGCCGAGTCGCTGGCCCACTCGATATTCCCCGGCCTCGTGCTCGCCGCGATCGCAGGGGCGCCGCTGATCGTCGGCGGCGTGCCCGGCATCGTCGTCGCCGCGCTGGCGATCGCCGTCGTCTCACGGGTGCCCGGCATCGACCGCGAGGCGGCCGTGGGGGTGGTCGTCACGACCCTGTTCGGCCTCGGGGTGCTGCTGGCTCTCTCTCCCGAGTCGCCGCCGGGCATCCAGGAGGTGCTCTTCGGCGACATCCTCGGCCCCTCCGACGCCGACCTCGCCTCCGCGGCCGTCCTCACCGCGGTGGTCGGCGTCTCACTCGCCCTCCTGCACGGACGGCTGGCGGCCGGCGGCTTCGACCGCGCCGCGGCCCGCTCGCTGGGGACGGCGCCGGGCAGGACCGAAGCGGCGCTGCTCGTCCTCCTCGCGCTGGCGATCGTGGTCGCCGTCCAGGGGCTCGGCAACCTGCTCGTGGTCGCGGTCTTCGTCGGGCCCGCGGCGACCGCCCGCCAGCTCACCGACCGGATCGCGCCGATGCTGGCACTCGCCGTCGCGGTGGCCGTGTTCGGCGGCCTCGCGGGGCTCTACCTCTCCTACTACGCGGGGACGGCCGGCGGCGCCTCGGTGGCGCTGGCGATCGTCGCCGCCTACCTGCTCTCCCTGCCCGCCGCTCGCCTGCTCTCGCTCCCGCGCAGCGCAAGGCGGGCCCCCGCTGAGGCTACGATCGGCTGAGATGCCAACCGCGGTCGACACCACCTGGGCCGAGCACGCGCTGACGATGCTGGGCGAGGCGGGCTACCGCCGCGGCGGGGCGCGAACCGCCGTGGTCGAAGCGCTGGCCCGCCACGACTGCGCGGTGAGCGCGCTGGCGCTCGAGGAGGAGCTGCGGCGCCGCAAGGTCCACGTCGGCCGCGCCAGCATCTACCGCGCTCTGGAGGTGCTGGAGGACCTGGGTCTGGTGCAGCGCTTCGAGGTCGAGCGCGGGATCGCGAGCTATGAGCGGGTCAACGTCAACGGTCACCATCACCACCACGCGATCTGCCGCCGCTGCGGCAGGATGGAGCCCTTCGAGGACCGCGGCCTCGAGCGGGCGATCGCGCAGGTCTCCGATCTGGTCCCGTTTGAGATCGCCGAGCACGACGTGGTCCTGCGCGGCCTCTGCGAGCGCTGCGCAAACTGAGGGCCGCCGACCCCACCGGCGCGACTGGGGGCGCGGCGAGCAGGCGCGACCGTCGCATCGGGCGCTCTATATTGGGGCCGTGGAGGGTGAGCCGCGCATCGCTCCGGGGACGCAGCGCCAGGTCGGGGCGCTGAACGCGGCGATCCTGAGGGCAATCGGCCTCGGGGTCGGCGGCAGGGCGCCCAATGTCTTCACCACACTGGCCCGCCACCGCGGCCTCTTCCGGCGCTGGCTGCTTTTCGCCGGGGCGCTGATGCCGGGCGGCAAGCTGCCTCGCCGGGACTCCGAGCTGGTCATCCTCCGGGTCGCCCACAACACCGGCAGCGAGTACGAGTGGGGACAGCACGAGCGGCTGGGGAGGGCTGCCGGGCTGAGCGAGGTGGAGATCGCTCGCGTGCGCGAGGGCGCCGAGGCACCCGGCTGGAGCGAGCGCCAGGCGCTGATCCTGGCCGCCGTCGACGAGCTGCACGGCGCCGACCGGATCGGGGCCGAGACCTGGAGCGGCCTTGCCCGCCACCTCGAACCGGTAAAGCTGATCGAGCTCTGCATGCTCGCCGGCCACTACACGATGCTCGCCGGCACGCTCAACTCCCTGCAGGTGCAGAGCGATCCGATCTCGGAGAAGCCGAGGCTGCGGTGGCTGTCGAGACGCTGAACGGCAAGCGCTGCTTCATCACCGGCGCGGCCAGCGGGATCGGCCGCGCAACGGCGCTGGCGGCAGCCGAACGCGGCGCCGAGCTCTACCTGACCGACATCCAGGCGGAGGCGCTGGAGGGGACCGTGGCTGAGATCGAACGTGCCGGCGGGGCGGTCGGCCACAGCAGCCCCATCGATCTGCGCGACCACGACGCCGTGGTGGCGCTGGCGGAGGAGATCCACTCCGCCCACGGCAGCATGGACGTGGTGATGAACATCGCCGGGATCTCGACCTGGGGCGCGATCGAGGAGCTCGAGCACAGCGACTGGCAGCAGCTGATCGACATCAACCTGCTCGGCCCGATCAGCGTGCTCGAGGCCTTCGTGCCGGCGATGATCGCCGCCGGGCGCGGCGGTCACGTGGTCAACGTCTCCTCGGCCGCGGGGCTCTTCGGCCTGCCCTGGCACGCCGCCTATAGCGCTTCGAAGTTCGGGCTGCGCGGCGTCTCGGAGGTGCTGCGATTCGACCTGCGCCGGCACGGCATCGGGGTCAGCCTCGTCTGCCCCGGCGGGGTGCGGACGCCGCTGGTGGACACGGTCAGGATCGTCGGCGTCGACACCGAGGCGCCTGCGATCCGAAAGCTCAAAGCCCGCTTCGAGAAGCGGGCGGTTTCACCCGAGACCGTGGCCGAGAAGATCATCGGCGGAATCGAGAAGGACCGCTACATGGTCTACAGCTCGCGCGACATCCAGGTCGGTCACTGGGTGCAGCGCAAGTTCGAACCGCTCTACACCTTCGCGATGCGACGGGCCAACGACTACCTGACCAAAGCGGCCCGGCGCGCGTAGGGCCGCTGAGAACGCGGACGGTCGAGTGCCTTTCGAATTCCGTGGCGAGGAGTCCGCGTGATTCGTCCATCCGCTTCCCTCTCCCGACGCGCACGGTCGCCGGCGAGCGGCGAGGACGGAGGGCGGCAGCTGCGCCGGGCGGTGTCCCGCCGCATGCTCTTCTTCTTCATCCTCGGCGACATCCTCGGAGGCGGCATCTACGCCCTCGTCGGCGAGGTCGGCGCCGAGGTGGGAGGTGCGATCTGGGCCTCGTTCCTCGTCGCGCTACTGCTCGCGGCGCTCACCGCGGCCTCCTACGCCGAACTGGCAACGAAGTATCCGCGGGCGGGCGGCGCGGCCTTGTACGCGAAGGAAGCGTTTCGCAGCCCGTTCGTCGCGTTCCTGGTCTCCTTCGCCGTCGTCGCTTCAGGTGTGACCTCGGCGAGTGCGCTCGCCCGCGCCTTCGGGGGCGACTACCTCGGCGAGTTCGTCACCGTCCCGGTGGCAGTGGCCGCACTCGTGTTCGTGGGCGTCGTCGCCGTCGTCAATTACGTCGGAATCCTGGTGTCCGTGCGGCTGAATCTCGTCTTCACCTTGGTCGAGCTGACCGGCCTTGTCTTGGTGGTGGCGATCGGAGCCGCCGCCCTCTTCGCCGGCGAGGGCGAGCCCGGGAGGGCGCTAGAGCTGAAGGAGGGCGGCGCGCCGGCACTGGCGATCCTCGGTGGCGCGGCCCTGGCCTTCTATGCCCTGATCGGGTTCGAGGACTCAGTCAACATCGCCGAGGAGACGAAGGAACCAGAGCGCTCCTACCCGTTTGCCCTCTTCGCCGGGCTCGCCGCAGCAGGGGCGATCTATGTGGTCGTAACGGTCGTCGCATCGATGGCGGTTCCTACGCAACGCCTGGCGGCGTCGAGTGGCGCGCTCCTCGAGGTGGTGCGGATCGGTCCGCTCGCAGTGCCGAGCAAGGTGTTCTCGGCG
>DASSTR010000052.1:0-44510 GCA_035707825.1 Solirubrobacterales bacterium | reverse complement strand
TCGACGATGCCCATCCGGGCGCCGACCCCGCGCAGGCTCCGTTTGCGGAGAACCTCCAGGCCGACCTTGGTGAGCTTGGCCCTGACGAGGACGCTGCGACCGGCGGCGATGCGGAACTTGCCCTTGACCAGGGTCACCTTCTGGGCCGGGCCGAGGGCGACGCTGGGGATGTTGGCGGTCACCGTGACCGTTCCCGAGCAGTCTTTGTCGGAGTGCTTGCAGGTCAGAGTGAAGAAGGCGAAGGAGCCCTTGACGGCGACCCGTGGGTGGCGGCGGCCTGAGACGACTCCTATACCGGGGGTGATGTTGACGACCGGGGCCGAGGAGCCCGGGCTGGACTGAACGATCGTCGTCGACCCTCCGCCTGAGCCACCGCCGCCGCCCGTCGAGGCGGGCTCATCGACGCAGGTGACCGTGATCGAGACGGTGGCCTGCGAGCCGCCATTGAGGGTGTAGGTGAAGGAATCGGGGCCGCAGTAGTCGGGGGCGGGCGCGTATGTCAGGCCGGCGCCGCCGCCGATGATCGCCACCGTGCCGTTGGATCCGTTGGTGCGCGCGGCGATCAGCTTGGAGCCGCCATCGGGGTCGGTGTCGTTGGCGAGCACGTCGATGGCGGTTGCCGGTGCATCCTCGAGAACGGTGTCCGAGTCGCCCACTGCCACAGGCGGATCGTCGACGCAGGTGACCGTCATGGAGACCGTCGCCTGCGATCCGCCGTTCAGCGTGTAGGTGAAGGAATCGGGCCCGCAGTAGTTGGCCGCCGGCTGGTAGGTAAGGCCGGAGCCGCCACCCGTGATCGCCACCACGCCGTGTGGCCCGTTCGATTTCGCGGTGATCGTTTTGCCGCCGCCATCAACGTCGGTGTCGTTGGCGAGGACGTCGATCGAGGTCGCCGAGGCATCCTCAGCCACCATTGCCGAATCGTTGACGGCGGCCGCTGGGTCGTCGACGCAGGTGACGGTGATGGAGACCGTCGCCTGCGAACCGCCGCTCAGCGTGTAGGTGAAGGAATCCGGGCCGCAGTAGTTCGGATCCGGGAGGTAGGTGACTTCCGAGCCGCCGCCGGCAATCGCGACAGTCCCGTGGGCGCCGTTGACCTTGGCGGCGATCGTCTTTGGCCCCCCGTCGATATCGGTGTCGTTGGCGAGCACGTCGATCGAGGTCGCTGCGGCATCCTCAGCCATGCCGGCTGAGTCGTTGACCGCGGTCGGCGGATCGTCGACGCAGGAGACGGTGACGGAGACCGTCGCCTGCGAGCCGCCGTTCAGGACGTAGGTGAAGGAATCCGGGCCGCAGTAATTGGCATCCGGGAGATAGGTCAACCCGCTGCCGCCGCCGGTGATCGCCACGGCGCCATGTGCTCCGTCGGCCTTCGATTCGATCGACTTGGGCCCGCCGTCGATATCCGAGTCGTTGGCACGGACGTCGATCGAGGTCGCCAGCGCATCCTCGGCAACCGTCGCGGCGTCGTCCACGGCGCCCGGGGGATCGTCGACGCAGGTGACGGTGATGGAGACCGTCGCCTGCGAACCCCCATTGAGCTGGTAGGTGAACGAGTCCGGGCCGCAGTAGTTGGGGTCGGGCAGGTAGGTCAGGCCGGCGCCTTCGTCGGTGACCGCTATGGCGCCGTGGGCTCCATTCGTCTTGGCGACGATGATTTTTGGCCCCTCATCGATGTCGGGGTCGTTGGCGAGCACGCCGATCGCCGTCGCGGATGAATCCTCGGGCAGCGAGTCGAGGTCGTTGACGGCGACCGGCGGATCGTCGACGCAGGAGACCGTGATCCACACCGTCCCCGTTGCGCCGCCGTTGAGTGTGTAAGTGAAGAAATCGGGGCCGCAGTAGTTGGCGTCTGGAAGGTACGTCAGGCCGCTACCTCCGCCGGTGATCGCCACGGCGCCGTGTGGCCCATCCGATTTCGCGGTGATCGTCTTGGCGCCGCCGTCGACGTCGATGTCATTGGCGAGCACGTCGATGGCGGTCGCCGAGGCATCCTCGGCCACGGTCGCGGAGTCTTCTATTGCGAACGGTGGGTCGTCGACGCAGACAACCGCCACGGACACCGTGGCCTGCGAGCCGCCGTTCAGTTGATAGGTGAAAGAGTCGCCACCGCAGAAGTCGGCTTCGGGCTGGTACGTGAGGCCGGTTCCACCGCCGGTGATCGCGACCGTCCCGTGCGCCGCATCGGTCTTCGAACCGACCGCCTTCGAGCCGCCGTCGACGTCGGTGTCGTTGGCGAGCACGTCGATGGCGGTCGCCGAGGCATCCTCGTTGAGGGTGGCCGAGTCGTTCACCGCGACGGGCGCGTCGTCGACACAGGCGATGGTCACCGAGACGGTTGCCGACGAGCCGCCGTTCAGCGTGTAGGTGAAGGCGTCCGGGCCGCAGTAGTTGGCGTCTGGCGTGTAGCTGACCCCGCTGCCGCCGCCGGTGATGGAGACGGTTCCCTGGCCCCCGTTGGCTTTCGAGACCACCGACTTGGGACCGCCGTCGGCATCGGTGTCGTTGGCGAGCACGTCGATCGCGCTCGCCCCTGCGTCCTCGCTGAGAGAAGCCGAGTCGTTCACCGCGACGGGCAGATCGTCGACGCAGGCGATGGTCACCGAGACGGTCGCGGTGGAGCCGCCGTTCAGCGTGTAGGTGAATGAGTCGGCGCCGCAGTAGTCGGCTTCCGGCGAGTAGTTGAGCCGCGAGCCGCTGTTGATGATCGCGACGGTCCCGTGGGCGCCGTTGGTGACCGAATTGATCGTCATCTGTCCGCCGTCGACGTCGGTGTCGTTGGCGAGCACTTCGATGATGCGCGGCGAGAACGGGTCCTCGTTGAACGTGTCCGAGTCGTTCACCGCGACGGGAACGTCGTCCCAGAGGTCCACCGGCCCGACGGACCCGGGCGCCTCGTCGTCGCCGATCTGTTTGGTGTCGCCGTAGCCGAGCTGGCCGAGGCTGTTGACGCCCCAGCAGCGCACCATGCCGTTGTCGAGGACCGCGCAGGAGACATCGCTGGCGGCCGAAACGGACAGTGCGGTCCTCCCGGCGCCAAGATCCACGGGGCCGGCGGTCCCCGGCGTCTCGTTGTCGCCGATGTTGATCGGGACTCCGTAGCCGAGCTCCCCGCTTGTGCCGACTCCCCAGCAGCGCACGCTGCCGTTGTCGAGGACGGCGCAGCTGTGCTCGGTGGCAGACGCGATCGAGATTGCGTTACGGCCCGCGCCCAGATCGAGCGGGCCGGCGGTCGTCGGCAGCTCGTTGTCGCCTATGTAGGTCGTATTGCCATAGCCGAGCTGGCCGACGTTGTTGGCTCCCCAGCAGCGGGCCGTCCCGTTGGCGAGCGGTGCGCAGGTGTGGCCGTTGCCGGCGGTCACCCCCATGGCGCTGCGCCCTATGGAGACGGCCCCGGCAGCGCTGGGATTCTCGTTGTCGCCGATCGCGGTCGAGTTGCCGTAGCCGAGCTGGCCGGTGACGTTGAAGCCCCAGCAGCGCAGCGTGTGGTCGCTGAGGATGGCGCAGGTATGGAACCCGCCGGCGGTGATGCCGATGGCGCTGCCTCCCACCACGACGGGACCGACCGAGCCCGGCGTCTCGTCGTCGCCGATCGTCGCCGTATTGCCATAGCCGAGGCGGCCGTTTTCCCCCGCCCCCCAGCAACGGACGCTGCCGTCGTCGAGGACCGCGCAGGTGTGGCTGCCGCCGGCTGCGATGGCAATCGCACTGCGGCCGCCCAGGTTGACCGGGCCGACCGAGCCCGGCGTCTCGTCGTCGCCGATGGTGGCGATGTTCGCGTAACCGAGGCGGCCGTTTGCTCCGCTGCCCCAGCAGCGCACCGTGCCGTCATCGAGCAGGGCGCAGGTGTGGCTGCCGGCGGCGGCCAGCTGGACCGCGCTGCGGCCGGGGCCGAGGTCGACCGGGGGAACGGAGCCCGGGTTCTCGTTGTCTCCGATGGTGAGTGGATAGCTGGGCCCGAGGCCGAGCCGGCCGCCGCTGGCCGACCCCCAGCAGCGCACGCTGCCGTTCTCCATCAGGGCACAGGTGTGAAAGCCGCCGGTGACGACCTGCAGGACGCCGCGAACCGAGCCGAGGTCGACCGGGCCGGCGCTCCCCGGAGCCTCGTTGTCGCCGATCGCGGTCGTGTTGCCGTAGCCGAGGCGTCCGCTCGTACCGACTCCCCAGCAGCGAATGGCTCCGTTCTCGAGCCAGGCGCAGGTGTGGCTTTCGCCGGCCGCGGCCGCAATGGCGCTGCGCCCGCCCCCGAGGTCGATCGGCGCGACCGAGACGGGCGTCTCGTTGTCGCCGATCGTCGTCGTGTTGCCATAGCCGAGCTGGCCGTTGAAGTTGAATCCCCAGCAGCGCATCGTGCCGTTGTCGAGGACGGCGCAGGTGTGGTTGGAGCCCGCGGTGATCGCCACCGCATTACGGCCTGACCCCAGGTCGACCGGTCCGGCCGTGCCGGGCGTCTCGTTGTCGCCGATTGCGGTCGTGTTGCCGTAGCCAAGCTGGCCCGAGCCCGCCGCTCCCCAGCAGCGCACGGTGCCGTTGTCGAGCAGGGCGCAGGTGAAGCCGTTGCCCGCGGCGATCGCCGTCGCCGTACGGCCGGCGCCGAGATCGACCGGACCGACTGAGCCAGGTGCCTCGGTGTCGCCGATGAAGGTCGTGTTGCCGTAGCCGAGCTCGCCGTTGGAATTGCTTCCCCAACAGCGAACGGTGCCGTTGTCAAGGATTGCGCAGGTGTGGTTCGTGCCTGAGCTGATCGCAACCGCGGTGCGCCCCACCCCGAGATCGACCGGGGAAACCGCCGCGGGCGTCTCGTTGTCGCCGATCGCGGTCGTGTTGCCGTAGCCGAGCTGGCCCGAGCCCGCCGCGCCCCAGCAGCGCACGGTGCCGTTGTCGAGCAGGGCGCAGGTGAAGTTCGAGCCGGCCGTGATGCCGACGGCGTTACGGCCGCCAAGGTCAACCGAGCCAACCGCGGCCGGGGTCTCGTTGTCGCCGATCGTTTCGGTGTTTCCATAGCCGAGCTGGCCGCTGGTGCCGACCCCCCAGCAGTGAACGGTGCCGTCGTTTGCGATCGCGCAGGTGTGGTTGTTGCCGACCGCGACGGCGGTCGCGGTGCGGCCTGAACCGAGATCCACGGGGCCGGCGGACCCGGGCGCCTCGTTGTCGCCGATGCTGGTCGTGTTGCCGTAGCCGAGGCGGCCGCTGGCGCCGTTGCCCCAACAGTGCAGCGCGCCGTCGGCGGTGATCGCGCAGCTGTGGCTGGACCCGGCATCGATGCGCCCAGACATGAGGGCGCGGGCATGGGACGCCGCCAACTCCGCCTGTGCGCCCCCCGGGATGAACGTCAGGAGGAGAAGCAGGAACGCCGCGATGCCGACGGTGGGACGGATCGAAGCGGATATTCGTCTTGGATGGCGACCTCCCCTTAGCGCGCTGGCCTTCGCTGCCTGATTCACGGGTACCCCCGGAGTCGTTGCGCTATGGAAGTCAGCGATCTAAAAGCTCGCCCACTGACTTGCGGGGCAGAGTAGAGAGCGCCCGGGGCCGTGTAAATACGACGTGTGTCTCGTGCTCAGCGGCAGTCAGACAGTTGAGTCTCCGGCCGCTACGTCACACGTGCGGGCGCTCACCGGCCGGCGCCGAGGCCGGACCGGACGAAGGCGCGGCATCAGAGCGGCTTAGCCGTTCCGATCCCGCCCCGTACATAGATCCAAGTTCCCCCGGCGGATCCACATACATAGAGATGTCCCCTCTCCCCCTGGTAACTCCAGAAGCGCCGTATAAACGTCGACAATCTGGACTACCGAAGAGACTCGAAAAGGCTACTCGATTGAGCGCATTGGCGCAAGCTCAGGAGAGCGCCGGTGCATGTGCGGGCAGGGCGCTCAGGATGCGCTCGGCGACGCTCTCGCCGGTGAGCCCGGCCTCCTCGCGCAGCAGGGCCGGCTTGCCGTGGGTGACGAAGCGATCCGGGAGGCCGATCCGCAGCAGGCGGGCGCGCTCCGCCGGCCGCTCGGCGAACGCGTCCTCGAGGTGCTCGAGGACCGCGGAGCCGAAGCCGCCGGGCAGCACGTTCTCCTCGATCGTCACGACCAGGTCGTGCCCGAGGGCCAAGCGCTCGACCAGCTCCGTGTCGATCGGCTTCGCGAAGCGGGCGTCCGCGACGGTCGGCGCGATGCCATGGCCACCGAGGATCTCGGCCGCCTGCATGGCGACGGCGACTCCGTAGCCAAAGCCGAGCAGCGCCACCCGCTCGCCGCTGGCGAGCGTCTCCCCCGTGCCGATCGGGATCTCTTCGGCCTCGGCGGGCAGCACAGCCCCCTCCGCCGCGCCACGCGGATAGCGCAGTGCCGCCGGCCCGTCATGGGCGATCGCGGTCCGCAGCATGTGGACGAGCATCGCCTCGTCACGCGGCGCCATCAAGACGACATTGGGCACCGGCCGGAAGTAGGAGACGTCGAAGGCGCCGTGATGGGTGGGGCCGTCGTCGCCGACCAGACCGGCGCGGTCCATCGCGAAGGTGACATCCAGGTTCTGCAGGCAGACGTCATGGATGATCTGGTCGTAGGCCCGCTGCAGGAAGGTCGAGTAGATCGCGCAGACCGGCTTCGCCCCCTGGATCGCCAAGCCCGAGGCGAGCAGGACGGCGTTCTGCTCGGCGATCCCGACGTCGTAGTAGCGCTCGGGAACCTCGTCGGCGAGCTTCTGCAGGCCGGTTCCCCCGGCCATCGCCGCGGTGATGCCGATCACGCGCTCGTCGCGCCTCGCCTCGGCGACCATCGCATCGGCGAAGACCTGCGTGTACTGCGGCGGCGACCCCGCGGCCGGGGGCTTCTCCAGCCGCTCCGGCGCGATCGCCTCGGGAGAGTCGGACTCCCTCACCGGCACCGGCTTCGGCGCCGGCGCTCCGTTGACGATCGACTTCGGCTTCGCCGCGTGCCACTTCTCCATTCCCTCCAGGCCGCCCTCCTCGGCCGGCGCAAAGCCCTTGCCCTTGACGGTATGAATGTGGACGACAACCGGCCGGTCGGCCTCGAAGGCCTCGTTGAGCGCGCCGCGCAGGGCGTGCACGTCATGGCCGTCGATCACCCCCATATAGGCGAGGTCGAGCTCCTCGAAGAAGAGCCCAGGAGCCCAGTAGGCCTTGATCGCGGACTTGATCTCCGGCCCGAGGCGCTCGATCCGCTTACCGAGCCCGAGGGGCAGCTTGGTGAGGCGGTCCTCGACGCCCTCGCGGGCGTGGTAGAGCCGCGGGTTGAGGCGCACCCGGTTGAAGTAGCGCGAGAGAGCGCCGACGTTTGGCGAGATCGACATCCCGTTGTCGTTGAGGACGATCACCACCGGGGTCTGCATCCCGCCGGCCGCGTGCAGGGCCTCGTAGGCGACCCCTCCTGTCAGCGCGCCGTCGCCGATCACGGCAGCGACCTTGCCGTCCTCGCCGATGCCCTTTCGCATCGCCTCCTTCAGCCCAACCGCGTAGCCGATCGAGGTCGAGGCATGACCGGCGCCCATGATGTCGTGCTCGGACTCGAAGACCGAGCAGAACGGCGCCAGCCCTTCGTATTGGCGGATCGTCGGCAGCGCCGCGCGGCGGCCGGTGAGGATCTTGTGGGGATAGGCCTGGTGGCCGACGTCCCAGAGGACCTTGTCGCGCGGTGAGTCCATCAGGCTGTGCAGGGCGACGGCCAGCTCGCAGGTGCCCAGGTTGGCGCCGAAGTGGCCGCCGATGTCGCCGATCACGTCGATGATGTAGGTGCGCATCTCCTGCGCCACCTGCTGCAGCTGCGCGTCGTCGAGATCGTGCAGGTCTGCCGGGCCCTCGATCCCTTCGAGCAGCGGCGCGGAGGCCGCCCCCTCGGGGCCGCGGGGCTCGTTTTCGCTGTCCGGCGCGTGTCGCTTCTCAGTCATGGCTCCCGCTCCAACTCCTCACTCTTTGCGAGTGAAGACGTAATCGGCGATCCGTCTCAGATCGCCGGTCTCGCCGCCCGCCTCCGCGAGCGCCGCCAGCGCCTTGCGGTGCGATTCCGCGGCCAGCTCGCGCGCGCGGTCGAGGCCGAAAAGACTGGCGTATGTGAGTTTTCCATGTCGCTCATCGCTTCCACTCGGCTTGCCGAGCTGCTCCTCGCTCTGGGTCACGTCGAGGATGTCGTCGACGATCTGGAAGAGCACGCCAAGCTCGCCCGCAAACGATCGGTAGGGCATTGTCTCAGGTTCCGGCAGGCCTTCGAGGACCAGAACGACCCCGACGCTGGCGGCGATCAGGCGACCGGTCTTCAGCGCGTGCAGGGCACGCAGGCCCTCGGCGTCGCTCTCGCCGCCCGCGACGTCGACGTACTGCCCGCCGACCATCCCGTCGACGCCGGTCGCCGCGGTCAGCTCACGCAGCGCCGCGAGCACCCTGGCGGGCTCGCCGGGCTGCTCGCAGAAAAGCCGCACGGCCTCGGCGAACAGGCCGTCGCCGGCGAGGATCGCCACGTCCTCGCCGAACTTGACGTGCGCCGTGGGCAGGCCCCGGCGCAGCTCGTCGTCGTCCATCGCCGGCAGGTCGTCGTGGATCAGCGAGTAGGTGTGGATCAGCTCGATCGCGCAGGCGACCTCGAGGAAATCCTTCGGCTCGGCCCCCAAGGCGCGCGCGGTCGCCAGGGCCAGCACCGGGCGGACCCGCTTGCCGCCGGCGAGCAGCGAATAGCGCATCGCCTCCTCCAGACCGGAGGTTGGGGCGGCCGGCGAGAAGCGCAGGGTCTCCAGCTCGGCCTCGACGAGGGAGCGCAGGTCTTCGGGGTAGCTCACGACCGGCCGGCGCCGCTCACTCGTCGCTCGTCTCGCGGATGCGGCGGTTTGCCTCCTCCACCGCCTCCGCGGAGAGCTCCGCCGCTTCGTTGGCCAGCTCCGCCGCTCGCTCGTCGTCGGTCTCGACATCGGCGAGCTGGCCGGCGATCGCGCCGAGCCGCTCGGAGATCTCGCGCAGGCGGCTCACTTGACCCCCTCGCGCTCGCGCACCGCCGCCCCGAGGACGCCGTTGACGAAGCCGGGAGCGTCGGCGCCGCAGTACTCCTTGGCGATCTCGACCGCCTCGTCGATCGCCACCTCGGTGGGCACGTCGTCGCGGTGCTCGATCTCATACAGGGCAACCCGCATCAGGTTTCGCTCCAGGGGCGCGATCCGCTCCAGCTCCCAACCCCTGGCGTGGCGGGCGATCGCCGCGTCGAGCTCCTCACGGTGCTCGTCGACCCCATTCGCCAGTTCCCGGGTAAAGGGACGCGAATCGGCGATGAGCTCCTCGAGCGGGCGTCCGGTGACGTCCCGCTGGTAGCAGGCGAAGACGGCGTCGCGGCGTTGATCGGACCTGCGCATTGACATCCATTCTGTCGGTTTTCGCCACGGAATCCCGGCCCGGGGATGGACCTCGCTTCCCGGTGGGGTTGCGGGCCGGCGGTGGCAGGCGCAAGCGATGGTGAACTCCCGGCGGTGTGGGCTTCCGGCGGTGGTGGGCGCAGGCTCAGCGCGCGGAGCTCAGGCGCGCGAGACGTACTCGCCACTGCGGGTGTCGACGCGGATCGTCTCGCCCTCCTCGATGAAGAGCGGCACGTGCACGGTCACCCCCGACTCCAGCGTGGCCGGCTTGCTGCCGCCACCCGAGGCGGTGTCACCCTTCACCCCCGGCTCGGTCTGCGTCACCTTCATGTCGATCGCGCTGGCGACCTGGACGTCGCTGGGGCGTTCGTCGACGAAGAGGATCTCGACCTCTGCATTGGGAAGGAGCCACTGCATCGCCTCGCCGACGACGTCGCGGGCGATCTCGATCTGCTCGTAGTCGCGGTTGTCCATGAAGACCACCGCGTCGCCGGAGTCGTAGAGGAACTGCATCTTGCGGGACTCGGTTCGCACCGGGCGGAACTTCTCCCCCGCCCGGAAGGTCTTGTCCTGCACGGAGCCGTCCTCGATCTTGCGCAGCTTCGTGCGCACGAAGGCGCCGCCCTTGCCCGGCTTGACGTGTTGGAACTCGATGATCTTGAAGATCGTCCCGTCGATCTCGATGTGAGACCCGTTCTTGAATTGGTTTGTGCTGATCACGGCGGCGAAATCCTAGAGCGCCCGCCCAATGGGTGCGATGCGGGCTTCTCTAACCTAGAGGCACAGGGGACGAATGCAGGGGATGATCAGAACAGCGATCGCGATGGCTGTGGCGATGCTCGTCGTCGTTGCGGCGGCGCATGGCGAAGAAGGGCCGACGCGCGAGGAATACGTCGCCCAGGTCGAGCCGATCTGCCAGCGCAACACGGTGGCCAACGAACGCATCCTCAAGGGGGCGAAGGACCGCATCAAGCAGGACGAGCTGAATGCCGCCGGCGGCCAGTTCATCCGCGCCTCGGAAGCGTTCGGGAAAACCGTCCGTCAACTCGTCGCCGTCCCCAGGCCGCCGGCCGACGATGCCCGCCTGATGAAGTGGTTTCACTTCCTGGGGATCGTGAAGACGAACCTGCGCAACGTCGGCAAGTCGCTCAGGGAAGGCAACAAGATCAAAGCGACCCATGACTCGATCCGCGCCGAACGCAGCGGCAACGCCGCCAACAACGTCAGCATCGTCTACGGCTTCCACTACTGCCGTTTGAGCGCTTCGCGCTTTCGCTGAGCCACTCGCGCTGCCGGCCACCGGCCGGAAGAGACTCAGTCCCGGGAGGCGTCGCGCGCTTCGCCGGCCGTGCTGGTGGTCAGCGATTTGGCGGCGCCGCCGGAGAGGACGCGGCGCACCAGGCTCGGCGCGAGGATGCGGATCATCGCGGCCAGCGCGTAGGGGCGCGGCACGTAGCGCTCCGCCTTGCCGCGCAGGCCCGTCTCGACGATCGCCTCGGCCACCTTCTCGGGCTTGGAGACAGTCCAACGGGTGAGCATGCTTTCGCGCAGCTCCGTGGCCGGAAACCCCTCGGTGGCGATGAAGCCCGGCAGCACCAAGCCGACGTGCACCCCGTGGGGGCGCTCCTCCGAATACAGCGAGTCGGTCCAGCCGATCAGCGCGAACTTGCTCGCCGAGTAGGCGCCCGTGCGCGCTCGCGAGACCCGACCGGCCGTGCTCGCCACATTGACGATCGAGCTCGGAGCGGTGTCGCGCAGCAGCGGCAGGAGCGCCTCGGTCAACCGCACCACGGCGTCGAAGTTGAGCTCCATGTGGCGATGGACGTTGGCGTAGCCGGTCTCGGCGAAGGTCCCTCGCCAGGCGGCGCCGGCATTGTTGACGAGCAGGCTCAGGCGCCCGTGATGCTCCGCGACATGGGCCTTGACGCGCTCGGGCGCATCGGCGTCGGTGAGGTCCACGGCCAGATATGTGGCGGGGCATGGCAGCGCCTCGGCCAGCTCGCGCAGCCGATCCTCGCGGCGGGCGACGAGGATCAGCTCGGCGCCGGGCTCACGCGCCAGCCGCCGCGCGGCGGCCTCGCCGATTCCGCTGGAAGCACCGGTGACCAGCGCTGTCATCGACGTTGGATCCATTCCTGAAAATTATTCGAATCCCCTCCGAGCGGCGGCTTGGCAACTGCCATACTGCCCCTCCCGATGGCCGACGTACCCGGACTTCTCGACAAGCTGCTGCGCACCGGCGCGCCCTCCGGCTACGAGGGCCCGGCCGCGGAGGTCTGGCGCGAGGCAGCCTCTTTTGCCTCCCAATCCAGCGATGGCTTGGGCTCCTCGATCGCCCGCATCGGCGAGGCCGAGCCGCTGCTCGCCGTCGTCGGCCACATCGACGAGATCGGGCTCGTGATCACCCACATCGACGAGAAGGGCTTCCTCTACTTCGCCCCGATCGGCGGCTGGGACCCGCAGATCCTCGTCGGCCAGCGGGTCGAGATCCGCGCCAAAGAGGGGACCGTCCCCGGCGTCGTCGGCCGCAAGCCGATCCACCTGCTCGAGCTCGACCAGCGCAAAAAGGTGGTCGAGCTGAAAGGGCTTCACATCGACATCGGCGCCGGCGATCGCGATGAGGCCGCCGCGCTGGTCCGGGTCGGGGACCCGGTGGTGATCGCCGCCGAGCCGGTCCGCCTCGCCGGCGAGCGGCTGATCTCGCGCTCGATGGACAACCGGCTCGGCGCCTACGTGGCCCTGGAGGCGCTGCGGCGCTGCCACGAAGGCGACGGCCTGAGCGGCAGCTTCGCCGCCATCGCCGCCGTGCAGGAGGAGATCGGGCTCTTCGGGTCGAGGACGTCGGCCTTCGCGGTGCGGCCCGACCTCGCGATCGCCGTCGACGTCACCCATGCCACCGATGCGCCCGGCGTGGATGAGAAGGAGATCGGCAGCCACCCGCTTGGCTCCGGCCCGGCGATCAGCCGCGGCTCGACCCTCTCGCCCAAGGTCTTCGAGCTGCTGGTCGAAACGGCCGAGGCGGAAGGGATCGAGCACACGACCAGCGCCAGCGGTCGCGGCACGTCGACCGACGCCGACGCGATCCAGATCTCCCGGGCCGGGATACCCACCGGCCTGGTTTCGATCCCGCTGCGCTACATGCACTCTCCGGTCGAGATGGTCGATCTCGCCGACGTCGAGGCGACGGTGCAGTTGATCGCCGCCTTCGCCACCCGCCTGCGGACCGGCGTCGACCTCAGCCGCTAATCGGCCGCCGGCCTATCTAGAGGACGGGATCGCCGACCCGCTTGGGTTCGACGTTGATCGCGTCGCGACCGCTGGCCTTGGCGGCATATAGGGCGGCATCGGCGCGGGCAATCAGATCGTCGGTGTCGACCCGCCCCGGCCGGGATACCGCGATGCCAATGCTGACCGTGACCTGCGCACCCACCGGCCTGCGATCGCGCACGGCGATTCGCAGCTGCTCGGCGATCTCGATCGCGTCCGCTTCGTTGGCACTGGGCAGGACGATGAGAATCTCCTCACCGCCGACCCGGTAGATCGAGTCGCCGGCGCGAAGCGTGGCGCGCATCGTGTAGGCGACGTCCTGCAGCACGGCGTCTCCCGCGGCGTGGCCCAGCTGGTCGTTGATGCTCTTGAAGTGATCGAGGTCGCAGAGCAGCAGCGCGTGGGAGAGGCCCTCCGCTTCGTTGGAGGGCATGCCGTCGAGTTCTGAAAGGCGCTGCTCGAGCGCGTTGCGGTTGAAGAGCCCCGTGAGCGGATCGAGCGTGGAGCGTTCCCGGTGCGCGCGGTCGGAGTCAGCCAGCGCGGCGGAGAGGATGACGGTGCTGACGATCAGCGCCGCGGCCGCGATCAGCTGCTGGTTTGCGTCCACCGCGCCCGCGGGGTCGACAGCCACGGTGGAGGCGAGGAAGAGAAGGAGGATGTAGATCGTCCCGACGATCATTCCCCAGGGTTCGAAGCGCGCGCCGAGCGTCACGGCCGGGAGCGCGAACAGCATCACCGCCGGGCTGTCCGGCCCGCCGGTCGCGACCACGGCGGCGCCAAGCAGGAGCGGCAGGGCCCCCCAGGCGCCGGCAACCCACAGCCAGGGCCGCTCGCTGGAGCGCATGAAGCGATCGGCGACCGAAAAGCCGAGAAAGCCAACCGCCAGAGGCGCGGCCCACCACCAGCCAACCTGCGGCCCGACGGCGGCGAGAGCGAGAGCGAGGATCGCGAAGCAGGCGATGCGGTAGGGCCGCACCCGCTCCTCCATGTCCAGCAGCCGTTCGCGGCGGGCTTCGGCGCGAATGTGGGCCAGCGACTCGACGGAGTGAGGATTGGCCTCGGTGGGTCGGCTGAGCGAGCCGCCGGAAACGCGGCGGCTGGAGGAACGCAGGATGCGAGACGTCGCCTTCACCTGCCCCCCATCGTCCTTTGAGTGACTGAGGCTTAACTCTGAACTCACAGCTTCAGGCGGCTATTCAACCAACTGGATCGTCTTTGGCAAGCCGCTGAGGCTACGACTTCCGTCCTCCGTGACGACGACGAGGTCCTCGATCCGGACGCCGAGCTCGCCGGGCAGGTAGACCCCGGGCTCGACGGTGACCACTTCCCCGCTCGCCAATACGTCCTCGGAGCGCTGCGAGAGCCTCGGCGCCTCGTGCACCTCCAGCCCGACGCCGTGCCCGAGCCCGTGCCCGAAGCAGTCGCCGTAGCCGGCCGCCGCGATCGGGTCCCGGGCAACGGTGTCGACCGCCTCTCCCGTCGCCCCCTCGACGACGGCGCCGAGGGCCGCCTCCTGGGCCTCGCGGACCAATTCGTAGATCCGCCGCGCCCGCTCGTCCAGCTCGCCGGTGGCGAAGGTACGGGTGCCGTCGGAGCAGTAGCCGTCCAACTTCGCCCCCATGTCGAAGACCACCAGCTCCCCCCTGCCGATCTCGCGCTCGCCGGGCTCGGCATGCGGCAGGGCGCCGTTCGGGCCCGCGGCGACGATCGCCGGGAAGGAGGGCTCGGCGCCCAGCTCGCGGATCCGGGCTTCGGCGGCGCGGGCGACGTCGCTCTCGCTGCGCCCGGCAAGCCCCCGTTCGATCGACCAGAGCCAAACCTCGTCGGCGAGCTTGGAGGCCGCCTCGATCGCCTCCAGCTCAGCGGCGTCCTTGACCCGGCGCAACTGCTCGACCGCTCCCCCCGCGGGCTCCAGGGCGACTCCCGCGGCAAGCTTCTCTTCGAGCTTGCCGATGAAGCGGACCGGTGTGTGGTCGTCCTCGAAGCCGACCTTGCCGCTCATGTGCGCGGCTATCCCGGCCAGCCAGTCGTCGGTCACGGTGACGACGTCCCAGCCCTCGACCTCGCTCTCGGCGCGCTCGGTATAGCGGAAGTCAGTCAGGAAGACACGCTGGTCCTGCCCGCACACACAGGCGCCGTTGGTGCCGCCGAACCCGGTCAGGTAGCCGACGTTGACCAGGTCGGTGACCAGCATCTGGTCGAGCTCGCGCTCGGCGAGCGAAGCCGCCAGACGATCGCCGCGGGCGCGCATCAGGCGTCCGTGGCGCCGAGCTCGCTCGCCATCGCGGCAAGCGCCTCTCGATAGCCGTCAGGGCCCTTGCCCGACACCTTGCCCAGCACCATGCCGTCGAAGACCGAGAGCCGCCGCCAGTCCTCGCGCGCCTCGACGTCGGAGAGGTGCACCTCCACCGCCGGCAGGCGGGCCAGCTCCAGGGCGTCTGCGATCGCCCAGCTGTAGTGGGTCCAGGCGCCGGCGTTGATCACCGCTCCGTCGGCGAGCTCGGGAAGCCGGTGCAGGTACTCGACGAACTCGCCCTCGGAGTTGGTTTGGAAGAAGATCGCTTCCAGGCCCAGCTCGCGCGCCCAGTCGCCGATCTTGACCTCGAGCTCGCGCAGCGAGAGCCCACCGTAGATCTCGGGATCGCGACGGTCGAGGACGTCGAAGTTGACGCCGTGCAGAACGGCGACGCGATTGTGGCTCGTACTCATTGCGCCAGCTCCTCCACAGCCGCCCTGACCCTATCCGGATCGAGGTACTGCCCCTCGCGGGGAGCGCCGGGCTCGGCGAGCAGGACGAAGCCGACGCCGGCGGCGGTCCGCTTCTTGTCTCGCTGCAGCGCCTCGAGGACCTCCTCCACCGCGATCGAGGAGTCGAGCTTTACCGGCAGGTCGTGGCGCCGCAGAATCTCCTCCACCTCCGCCGCCAGGCCGGGCGCCTCGGAAAGGCGCAGCGCGGCCAGCAGGCCGAGGCCCACCGCCTCGCCATGGCGGTAGCGGGAGTAACCGCTCGCGGCCTCGATCGCGTGGCCGACGGTGTGGCCCAGGTTGAGCACGGCCCGCCGGCCGGAATCGCGCTCGTCGGCGGCCACCACCTCGCACTTGTAGCGCGCGCAGGCGAAGACGACGTCGGCAAGCTCGGCGGGCTCGAGCGCTCCGATCGAGCGCACCCGCTCCCAGAGCCCTCCGCCGCTCAGCAGGCCGGTCTTCAGCGCCTCGACGAAGCCGGCCGCGAGCTCGGCCTGCGAGAGGGTGCCGAGCGTCGCCGTGTCTGCCAACACCGCCTCGGGAAGGTGGTAGGCGCCGGCGTAGTTCTTGCCCTCCGGCAGATCGACACCCGTCTTGCCGCCGTAGGCGGAGTCGACCTGGGCGACCAGGGAGGTCGGCACCTGAACCACCGGGACGCCGCGCTGGTAGGTGTGGGCGCAGAAGCCGGCGAGGTCGCCCACCACCCCGCCCCCGAGGGCGATCAGGTGGTCCTCGCGAGTCATCCCCGCCCGGGCGAGCTCGCGCAGCACCCGCTCGGCCTCCGACATCGTCTTGGCCGCCTCCCCGGGCTCCACCTCGATGCGTGCCGCAAGCGGCTCCAGTCGCCTGGAGTAGAGGCCGCCGACGGCGGTGTCGCTGACGCAGAAGCGCCGTCCCGACAGCGGCCACCAGCCGCTCTCCAGCAGGCCCGGGCCGACGAAGACCGGATACCCACCCGAGGCGCTGCCGGCCCAGATCATCTTCGTCCCGAGCGGCAGCCCGGCGAGGGCCTCGATCGAGGGCAGGGCTCTCGCAACCATGTCGCGGGGGCCCTGGGGGACGACCACGTCGGCCAGGGCCTCATACAGCGGCAGCCGCTCCTCCAACAGGCGCCGTACGTCGTCCTCGCTCCGGGCGAGCGGCCGGTCGGTGCCGGCGATGCGCCGCCAGGCCTCCGCGGCGTCGACCTGCAGCCAGACGACGACGTGGCGGGCGAGGGCATCGCGAATCCGCTCGGAGAGGATGCTGCCCCCACCGAGGGCGATCGCACCGCCGTCGGCCTGCTCCAGCAGCGTGCCCACCTCCTCGGCCTCACGCGCCCTGAAGGCCTCCTCGCCGTCGTGTTCGAAGGACGCGGCGATGGTCGTTCCCAGCGCCGCTTCCATCAACTCGTCGATCTCGGTCGTCTTCATCCCCGCGCGGCGGGCGGCATCGAGAGCGGCGCTCTTGCCCGCTCCCATGAAGCCGATGAAGACGAGTGCCGGCTGCCTGCTCTGCTCGCTGTCAGCCACGCCAGTCGATCCGACCCTTGTAGGCGTCGACGGCGGCGAGGACGTCGTCGATGTGGTCGCCGCCGAACTTCTGGCGGTAGCAGCGCGCCAGGGTCAGGCAGACCATCGCCTCGGCGACGACCGCGGCCGCTGGCACCACGGTCGAATCGGTGCGCTCGCGCAGCGCCTGGGCGGGCTCCTTCGTCTCCGTATCGACGGAGCGCAGCGGCTTGGTCAGGGTCGAGATCGGCTTGATCGCCGCCCGCACAGAGAGCGGCTGCCCGTTGGTCATCCCGCCCTCGAGGCCGCCGGCGTGGTTGGTCTCGCGGTAGTAGCCGCGCTCCTGCGACCAGAAGATCTCGTCGTGGGCCTCCGACCCGGGCCGGCCGGCGACGTCCCACGCTTCGCCGATCGCCACTCCCTTCACCGACTGGATCGAGGCCACGGCCCCGGCGAGGCGGCCGTCGAGGCGGTCTTCCCAGGAGACGTGGGAGCCGAGCCCCGGAACGAGCCCGAAGACCCGCACCTCGAAGCTGCCGCCGAGGCTCTCGTTGGCCTTGCGCAGGCGGTTGATCTCCTCGACCATCGCGGCGCTCGCATCGGCGTCGAGGCAGCGCACCGGGTCCTCGTCGACGCCGTCGAAATCCTCGCGGGCCAGGTCGTGACGTTCCGGCGCCTTCACCCAGGCGATCTGCGTCACGTGGCTGTGGACACTGACGCCGAGCGTGCTGAGAAAGCCCCGCGCGATGGCGCCGGCGGCGACCCGGGCGGCCGTCTCCCTGGCGCTGGCGCGCTCGAGCACGTTGCGGATGTCGGAGTGCCCGTACTTCTGGGCGCCGACGAGATCGGCGTGGCCGGGACGCGGCAGGTGGACCTCGTCCACCCCGGCCTCGACGGGCCAGGGATTCATCCGCTCCTCCCAGTTGGCGTAATCGCGGTTGGCGACGAGGATGGCGATCGGGCTGCCGAGCGTGCGGCCGTGGCGCAGACCGGAGCGGACCTCGACCGAGTCGGACTCGATCTTCATCCGCCCGCCGCGTCCGTGACCGAGCTGGCGCCGCGCCATGTCGCGGTCGAGCTCCTCGCGGTCGAGCTCCAGGCCCGCGGGCATGCCCTCGACGATCGCGACCAGGCCGGGCCCGTGCGACTCCCCTGCTGTGGTGAAGCGGAAGTCCGCGCTCATCAGGCGCTTAGGCTATCTGCGCGCCGCCGCGCGCATCGCGTCGAGCGGCGGCTCGAGCCCGGTCCAGATCCGCAGCGAGCGGGCTCCCTGCTGGACGAGCACCTCGATCCCGTCGACGACGGCCGCGCCGGCCTCCCCGGCGGCCCGCACCAGCGCGGTCGGCTCCTCGCCGTAAACCAGGTCGACGACGGTCTGCTGGGAATTGAAGGAGGGCGGCGTCAACGGCAGGACCTCGAACGGGTCCTCACTCCGCAGGCCGACCGCGGTCGAATTGACGATCAGCTCGTAGGCGGCAGGGTCGGGCTCCTCGACCGGCTCGCCGCCCAGCTCTTCGCAGAGATGGCGCGAGCGCAGGGCGGTGCGGTTCCAGACGTCGACCTCCGCCATCTCGCGCAACAGCGCCCAGACGACCGCCCGCGCCGCCCCTCCGGCCCCCAGCACCAGTGCGCGGCTGCCCAGCGGCGGCTCGGGCAGCGAAGCCAGGAAGCCGTCCGCGTCCGTGTTATCCGCGTGGACCTCTCCCGCTTCGAAGACCAGCGTGTTGGTGGCGCCTATCTCCCGCGCGGCCTCGCTGACCGAGTCGGCGACGCTCATCGCGGCGCCCTTGTGGGGAACGGTGACGTTGGCGCCGGCGAACTCGTCCGCCGCCATCGCGCGCACCTGTTCGTCGAGCCGGTCGGGGGAGACGTCGATCGCCTCGTAGCTCCACTCCTCGCCCAGGCCCAGCTCGGCCAGCGCGGCGGCGTGCATAGCGGGTGAGCGCGAGTGAGAGACAGGGTGGCCGAGGACCGCCAGGCGCCGCATCGCTATTCGCAGGTGTCCGGCGATTCACCGCCGTTGGCGGCGCGGGCGGAGTTGTAGCGCGCCACATCGGCCTGGAATTCGGCGTCCGTGCTCGAGAAGGAGTGTTCGCCGCAGGTGCCCGGCTTGACCACGTAGAAGAGGTAGCCGACCTTGGCCGGGTGCGCGGCGGCTTCGATAGAGGCGAGCCCCGGGCTGTCGATCGGCCCCGGGGGCAGGCCCACGTTGAGGCGCGTGTTGTAGGGGGAGTCGGTGGCGAGCTGGGATTCGGTCAGCGGCTCGGTGTAGTTGCCGGTCGCGAAGCGGATCGTCGCGTCGATGCCCAGCGCCATCCCCTCGTGCAGCCGGTTGTAGATCACCGCGGCGACCAGCGGGCGCTCACTGTCCAGCTGGGCCTCGCGCTCGACCATCGAGGCGATCGTCAGCACGTCGTAGGTGGTGAGGTTCTTCGAGCGCGCGTAGCTCATGTCGACGCCTTTGATGCGCCGCTTGAAGTCCTGCAGCTGCAGTTGGACCAGGTCGGCGGCGGGAGCGTGCGGCTTCAGTTCGAAGGTGTCGGGAAAGAGGAAGCCCTCGAGGTCCTTCGCGCCCGTGCCGCCGTACTTGGCGGGGTTGAGGTACTTCGAGCGCACGCTCGCCTGCGTGTAGCTGCCCGTAAGGCCCGCTTCTTCGACCAGGGGCGCGGCCTGGGCGCGGCTGTATCCCTCCGGGATCGTCACCGTGGCCGTCGCCTTCACCGGCGCGGTCGAGAGTGCGTCAATGGCGGCGCCGTAGCTCATCCCATGGGCCAGCACGAAGCGCCCCGGGTAGAGCTCGGAACGCTTGCCGGCCAGGGTGACGCGCAGCTGGAACAGCGTCGAGCTGGAGACGACCCCTTCGTCGTCGAGCAGATCGCCGACCTCGGCGACGCTCGACCCCTTCGGGATCGTCACCACGACCGTGCCGGACCCGTCGCCGTGCAGTGGCTGGAAGAGAGCGATCAGGAACCAGAGGGCCACGATTCCGGCGACGGCGCCGACGACGCGCAGGGGATGGCGGCGCAGCGCGCCCAGAGCCGCGGAGCCTCCCCCCGGCCGCCGCGGCCCGCCCGCCGCCCGCGGCTTCCGCGGCGGCGCCTGCGTGGGAGGAGGAGACGGAGGATCGACCGGGTCCTCGTCCCAGAAGTCTTCCTCGGAGCCGCGCGGGGGCGGAGGCTCGCTCGGCGGCGGAGGCGGAGGCGTCGCCTCCTCCTCTACGGCCCGCCTGTCCCCCCGCTGGCGGCGGCGCTCTTCGCGCTCGCGGCGGCGTCTCTCCCGGTCGGCGGCACGAGGGTCGTCTGGATTGGAGAAGGGGTCGCCCGCGCCCGTGGTCCAGTCATCGCTCATCGTCCCCACCTCCCCGCAAGAGGTAGGACTCGAGCAGGTGGGTGGCCGCGAGCGAGTCGAGCGCCGCGCTGGCGCCGTCGCGCCTGCTCGCCTCCGCCATTCGGGTCGTCAACCGCTCGTCATAGGTCTCGACCGGAACGTCGAGGATCGCCTCGAGTTCGGCGCAAAAGCTGCGGGTGAGGGCCGCCTGGCTGCCCTCCTCGCCGCTCAGGTGCAGGGGCAGGCCGACGACGACCCGCTCCACCTCGTGCTCGTCGACCAGCTCGGCGACCGCGCGGGGCTCGGGGGGCTCGATCACCGGCAGCGGCCGGGCGAGGGTGCCGCTGGGATCGGAGATCGCGCAGCCGATCCGCACAGTTCCGTGGTCGAGAGCGAGCACGCGCACTAGCTCCCCCCGACCGCGGCTTCGATCGCCTCCCGCGCGGCGGCAAGCGCCTCGTCGAGCTTGGAAGGGTCCCGTCCCCCGGCCTGGGCCATGTCGTCGCGCCCGCCGCCGCCTCCACCGACGATCGCCGCCGCGTCGCGGACGACCGCGGCAGCCGAAAGGCCGTGACCAACTGCCTGCTTGGAAAAGAGCGCGACCAGGCCCACTTTCTCCGGCGCGGTGCCGCCAAGCAGGATGGCGGAGGGGCCCTCCAGCTTGGACTGGATGCGGTTGGCGAGGTCGAGCAGTTGCTTCGGATCGGCGGGACCGGCAGAGGCGACGAGCATCGCCAGCGATCCACCGTCGACGGTAAGACTGGCCGCGTCGCCGGCCAGCCGCTCTGCTTCCTCGCCGAGCATCTGACTCTGCGCCTGCTGCGCGCCTTTCCCCGCCTCGCGGAGGCGCTCGGCGGCGCTGCGTGCGCCGGCAACCGGGTCCTGGGGTGAGCCGAGCAGCTCGCCGGCCTCGCGCAGTTGCGCCTCGCGCTCCCGGAACCAATCGATCGCGGCGGGGCCGCTGACCGCCTCGATGCGCCGCACGTTGGCGGCGCTGGACCCCTCCGAGACGATCTTGAAGATGCCGACCTCGGCTGTGTTGGCGACGTGGGTCCCGCCGCAGAGCTCGCGCGAGACGCCATCGACCTCGACCATCCGCACCCACTCGCCGTACTTCTCGCCGAACAGCGCCATCGCTCCGAGTCGCTCGGCCTCCTGGCGCTCCATTTCGAGCCAGCGCACCGGGCGGCTCGCCTTGATCCACTCGTTAACGCGATCCTCGACCTCGCGCAGCTCCTCGGGGCTCAGTCCCTGGCCGTGGGTGAAGTCGAAGCGCAGCTTGTCGGGGCGGACGGCCGAGCCGGCCTGCCGGACGTGGGTGCCGAGGCGCTCGCGCAGGGCCGCGTGCAGCAGATGCGTCGCGGTGTGGTTTCGCATCGTCGCGTGACGGGGCTCGTGGTCGACCTCCGCTTCGACAGCGATGCCGGCCTCGATCGCGTCCCCGGACTCGATCTCCAGCGCCTGGTCCTCGCCGACGCGGTAGACGTCGAGCACCCGCGCCTCGCCACCGGGCCAGCGCAGCAGCCCCGAGTCGGCGACCTGCCCCCCACCCTCGGCATAGAAAGGGCTCTCCTCGAGCTTGACCAGTGCGCGGCCGTTGTCGCTCTCGACCGCGGCCAGGCCGGTCGTCGCCCGCAGGCGCTCGTAGCCGACGAAGCGCGTCGCCGGGGCGGCGGCGGCGAAGGCGATCACCTTCTCGTGATGGGCCTCGGAGCCGTGCGCGGTGGCGGCGCCAACGCGGGCGCGGCTGCGCTGCTCCTCCATCAGCTCCTCGAAGCCGCCGTCGTCGACAGAAAGACCCCGTTCGGCGAGCAGCTCCTTGGTCAGGTCGTAGGGGAAGCCGTAGGTGTCGTGCAACATGAAGGCGTCCGCGGCGTCGATCCAGGACGTGCCCGCCTCCTTTGCCTCCCCGACCAGCCGCTCGAGCAGCTCGGTCCCCCGCTCGAGGGTGCGGCCGAAGCTCTCCTCCTCGTCGCCCACCCAGCGCGCGATCGTCTCCCGCTCCTGCTCGAGCTCGGGATACGCGCCGGCCATGATCTCGATCGCGCGCTCGGCGAAGCGGCCCAGCCACGGCGCCTCCAGCCCAAGGGTGCGGCCCTGCTGGATCGCCCGCCGCATGATCCGCCGCAGGATGTAGCCGCGGTCTTCGTTGGAGGGGACGACGCCATCGGCGATCAGGAAGGAGGCCCCGCGCGAGTGGTCGGCGACGATCCGCATCGCCCGCGTCACCGCGCCTCCCTCCGAGTAGGAGCGCCCCGACAGCTCCTCGGCCAGATCGACCAGCGGCCGCAGCAGGTCGGTCTCGAAGACCGACGGCACGTCCTGGAGGACGGCCGCCATGCGGTCCAGCCCCATGCCGGTGTCGATGTTCTTCATCGGCAGCTCCGTCAGCGACCCGTCCTCGGCCAGGTCATAGCTCATGAAGACGTGGTTCCAAAACTCGAGGAAGCGGTCGGTGTCGTCGCCCGGGCGCTCGCCTTCGGCGCCGAACTCGACCCCGCGGTCGAGGTAGAGCTCCGAGCAGGGGCCGCAGGGACCGGCCGGCCCCGCCTGCCAGAAGTTGTCCTCGCGGCCGAGGCGGACGATCCTCTCGTCGGGGACGCCGACGCCACGCCAGATCTCGATCGCCTCCTCGTCGGGGCCGAGCCCGAGCTCCTCGTCTCCGCCGAAGACCGTCACCCAGATCCTCTCGGGATCCATCCCGAAGCCCTGGGTGGAGAGCTCCCAGCCCCAGGGGATCGACTCGGCCTTGAAGTAGTCCCCGAAGCTCCAGTTGCCAAGCATCTCGAAGAAGGTGAGGTGGCGGGCGGTGTTGCCCACCTCCTCGACATCGGTGGTGCGAAAGCACTTCTGCACGTCGGCGAGGCGGGGTGCCGGCGGCTGCTCGCGACCGAGGAAGTAGGGCTTGAAGGGCTGCATGCCCGCGGTGGTGAGCAGGACAGAGGGATCGTGGACCGAGGGCACGAGCGAAGCAGAGGGCACGATCTTGTGCCCCCGCTCCTCGAAGAAGGAGAGGTAGGTGTCGCGAATCTCCTGCGCCTTCATGGCAGGAGAGCCTAAGCGGCAGGCGTCTCGCCCGCAGTTCGGCGGGATCGGCCTGACATCGGCAACCCCAAAACGTTGAGTAGACAGCCCGCAAGCCCCTACTCTTGAACGGATGCATCCTGGTGTACACGAAAGCCCACGATGAGCGAATCGACGGCGCAGAGCGCGATGGAGCCGCACGCCGGCACAGCGCGCCTGATGTCGGACTCGCGCCTCAGCCGCCGCGCCGCAGAGGGGGACCAGCGCGCCTTCGCGGCAATCTTCCGCCGCTACCACCAGGACCTCTATCGCTATTGCGTGGCGATCCTCGGCGATTCGCAGGATGCCCAGGACGCGCTTCAGAACACGATGGTCAAGATCCTCGCCGCCCTGCCCGGCGAGAAGAGGGAGATCAAGCTCAAGCCGTGGCTGTACCGGATCGCCCACAACGAGGCGATCGACCTGCGGCGCGGACAGCGCCCCACAGAGGCCCTCGACGCCGATATTCCGCTGGTCGAGGCCGAGCCCGCCCAGGCGATCGAGACCCGGGATCGGGTTCGCAGGCTGGTTGGCGACATCGGCATGCTGCCGGAGCGCCAGCGCGGTGCGCTGGTGATGCGGGAGCTCAGCGATCTCAGCTTCGAGCAGATCGGAGCCGCCTTCGGAACCTCGGCGGCGGTCGCCCGGCAGACCGTCTACGAGGCGCGGCTGAGCCTGCAACGGATGAGCGAGGGGCGTGAGATGGACTGCGCGGCGGTTACGAAGGCGCTCTCCGATGGCGATGGCCGCCTGCTGCGCCGCCGTGAGATGCGCGCGCACCTGCGCAACTGCCCGGAGTGCCGCCGCTTCGAGGATGGCTTGAAGGGGCGCCAGCGCGACCTCGCCGCCATCGCGCCGTTGCCTGCGGTCGTGGCGACCGGCCTGCTACAGGGCCTGATCGGCGGGACCGGAGCCGGCGGCGCCGCCGGCGGAGGAGCGCTGGCGGGCGCGGGGGCAGCGACAGGGAAAACCGTCGCCGCCTCGATGCTGGCCAAGTCCGCCGCCACCGTTGCCGTTGTCGCGGTCGTGGGCGTTTCGGCCGCCGACCGCAGCGGCCTCGTGAGCGTCGACCTGCCCGGCGGTAACTCCGGCAACGGCGCCGAGCAGGCTCCGGCCGGGTCGTCGGGACCGGCCCCTTCCGGGCAGGCGGGTGCCGTCGCCCCGCAGGATGCCGCGGGCGGTGCGCGGCAGAGCCAGGTCCAGGGAGGCAAGGCCCTGCAGTCCCCTGCGGGCGCAGAGGGCGGCCCGGTCCAGCCGCCCGGCGGGCACGGCAAGGCGGAAGCAAAAGGCCGGTCCGAAGCCCACCAGGAAGCACAGCATGGGAACGGCCCGCCCGCAGGGATTCCCAACCAAGGCCACGGCAACTCCTCAGCCCACGGGAATCGAGGCGCCGCGGCCGGCTCACACACGCAGGGCGGCGCTCATTCCCAGGCCGGAGCCCATGGACAGGGGGCATCCGGCGCTCAGGCGACGGGCAAGAACCCACCCGCGCAGAGCACGCCGGCAAAGCAATCCAAGCCGCGCGGCGTCAAGTCCACGAGCACCGGAAGGACGCACTCGAAGGGAAGCAGTCGCGGGGATCAGGCTTCCAAGCCGCGCCGGGATCGCCCTGAACAGGTGGCCGGCCCTGTCACCGAAGAAGGAGCAGGCACCCAGCAGACGGTTGCTCCCTAAGTGACCTGAAGGGCGCATCCTTACGCTTTCCCCCAGGTTAGCCCTGACAAGCGGTCAGCGATTCCGTTGCAGAAGGAGCTGGGAGTCCTCAGCATCGCCACCGACTAACCGCATCGCAAGGAGGAGACATCATGAAGCTGGCTATGAAGGTCGCCATCATCTCCGGAGCGCTGGCGCTGGGCATGAGCACGGCAGCCGTCGCGGGGCCGAACTACGGGCCCGATTACACGCCGGGGCCGCCGCCTCACGAAAACGGCCAGGCCAAGGGCCACGACCATGCGAAGGCTTACGGCTTCCATTGCCAGGGCTACAGCAAGAAGCACGTCAAAGGCCAGAAGGGAACGCCCTTCAGCCAGTGCGTGAGAGCGATGGCTCAGGCCGACAAGCACGAGCACATGCCGCCGGGGCGGGCCTGCAAGGCGTTCAGCAAGAAGCACGTCAAAGGCCAGAAGGGAACGCCCTTCAGCCAGTGCGTCAAGAAAGTCGCCCAGATGCGCAAGGAACGGCAGAACGTGGCGGCGGCTTCAGCCGTCTAAGGATCAGGAGGCGGCGATGGTGCCGTGGCCGACGATCCTCTCGCCGGCCAGCAACACCGCTGTCTGACCGGGAGCGGCGCCGGCGAAGGCCTCCCCCAGCTCGATGCGCAGCTCACCATGGCGCCCCGTTCCCTTCGCCGATACGGCGGCGGGCACGGGGCGCGAGCGGTAGCGCAGCTTCACCGCGTCGACCGAGTCGCCACTGCGATAGAGCACCGCGTCGCGGACGCTCACGGCTCGGGTTTCGAGCTCCTCGCGGGTGCCGACCGTGACCGTGTTGGCCTCGGCGTCGGTCGCCAGGACATACAGCGGCAGGTTGGCCGAGACTCCGATCCCGCGCCGCTGGCCGACCGTGTAGTTGTGATGGCCGAGGTGGCGGCCGATCGCCTTCCCCGCGCGGTCGAGCACCGCGCCATCGCGATCGTGAAGGCCGCCGTGGCGGCGAAGGAAACGGCGCTTGCCCTGGCCGGAGAGGAAACAGAGGTCCTGGCTCTCCGGCTTGCGGGCGACCGCGAGATCGTGCCGGGCCGCGATCTCGCGCACTTCCGGCTTGCTCAACTCGGTGAGCGGGAAGCGGACGCGCTCGAGCAACTCGGGAGGCAGGGCGGCGAGCATGTAGCTCTGGTCCTTGGCCTCGTCGGCGGCGGCGGCCAGCAGCGGCCCGGACTCGTCGTCCACGATCCGCGCGTAGTGGCCGGTGACCAGATGGGTCGCGCCAAGCCGCTCGGCAAGGTCGATCATCGCCGCGATCCGCACCTCACCGTTGCAGAGGATGCAGGGATTGGGAGTCGCGCCCGCCGCGTACCCGGAGACGAACCCCGCCACGACCCGGCGGCGGAATTCCTCCTCCAGGTCGAGGGTCAGGTGGGGCACATCCAGAGAATGGGCGAGCGAGCGGGCTCCGAGCACCGCCTCCGGCGAGCAGCAGGCCTTGGCACCGTCGGTCTCGGGATCCGCCCACAGCTTCAAGGTCACGCCGACCACCTCCGCGCCGCGCTCACGCTCGAGCAGGGCGGCGACGGCGCTGTCGACCCCCCCTGACATCGCGACGAGAACGCGCCGCCTGGAGGCGCCCGCCAGGCGAGCCGTCGAGGCGGCGGCCGCGGCCAGCGCCCTGTGCAATGCGTCCGCCGCCAAAACGGCGGCATGGCGCTTGGCGGGCATCAGCCCACCGAGCGCGGCATCGAGCTCCTCTGCGCCGATCCGGGCCGCCTCGAGGACCGGCTCCCCCTCCACCATCTCGGTGACCGCCGCCGTGGCGGCTCGGGTCGCGCCACAGCCCTCGGCATCGAAGGTCGCGCGCTCGACGACGCCGTCCTCGCCGATCAGCAGCGAGACCCGCGCGAGATCGCCGCAGGCCGCGCCCCCCGCCGCACCCGAAAAGGCGTCGGGCGGGGCCGGGCCGAGGCGGGTCTCATCCCGCAGGAAGTGCTCGAACAGCTCCATGCTCATCCCTAGAGGAAAGCAATTGAGGCCCCAACCCGCCGTTACCGCCTCTGGCTTTGATCCCTTGAAGTAAAGGGTGGGCGCCTCCTCTGGACCCCACGGGGTCTAGAGAGATCAGCTCCCGCGCCGTTTGTGTTGGGTCAAACGGTGAGACGGCTCGCGTACGGGTTCGGGCCTCGGGGACAAAGTTACCACCGGCCAGGCGCCCTGGCGAGGGCAGATTTCAGTCCAGGTCGAGGTTGGAGAGGAGCAGCTCCGCCTCGCTCCAGTGCTGCGGGGGGACCTGTAGGTAGATCTCGCCGCGGCCGAAGCGATCGAGCGGCCAGTCGGCCGTCAGCGCCGCTTCGATACCGGCCTCGACAAGCGCCTGATGCCAGGCCCGCGCAGTCCGCAGGTCGCCGAAATCGCGCACGACCTCCCAGCTGTCGAAGCGGGGATCGCCGACGTGGACCGGCGTCTTCCCGGGGCCGGGCCCGAAGAGTCCGCGCAGGCGGTCGAGCAGGCCCATCGCTAGGAAGCGGCGGGGGGAGGTTGCCCGGCGGCGTCGCCCTGCCCCCCCGGGCGCCTGCCGCGAAGCGCAAGACCGACCTCGCGCAGCTGCTGCTCATCGACCGGCGCCGGGGCGCCCGTCAGGGCGTCGGCGCCCGAGGCGGTCTTGGGGAAGGCGATCACGTCGCGGATCGAGTCGGCCCCGGCAAGCCTCTGTACGAAGCGGTCGAGCCCGTAGGCGATACCGCCATGCGGCGGCGCGCCATAGCGGAGCGCCTCGAGCAGGAAGCCGAAGCGGGCCTCCGCTTCGGCCGCGTCGATCCCCAGCGCGGCGAAGAGGCCCTGCTGCAGCACGGGGTCGCTGATGCGGATCGAGCCGCCGCCCAACTCCTGCCCGTTCCAGACCACGTCGTAGGCAAGCGCACGCGCCCCGCCCGGGTCGGCGGGATCGAAGTCGCCGGCGGGGGCGGTAAATGGATGGTGCAGCGGCTCCCAACCGCCGCCCTCACCTTCGGCGAGCAGCGGCCAGTCGACGATCCAGAGCAGCTCCTCGGCGCCCTCGGGTATGAGCCCAAACTCCCCGGCAAGGTCGAGGCGCAGCTGGGCGAGCACCGCGTTGGCGGTCTTGGCGCCGTCGGCGACGACGAGGAGGAGGTCCCCCTCCTCGGCGGCCAGGCGCTCGTTGAGGGCCGTGAGCTCGGCCTCCGAGAGGAACTTGGCGGTCGGCGATCGCCATCCATCGCCCTCTCGAAATGCCCAGACGAGCCCCTTGGCGCCCAGCTCCTGAGCCCGCGCGATGAGGCCGTCGAGGGCAGAGCGGGGCAGCTCGCGCCTGCCGGCGTTGATTCCCCGCACGACGCCGCCGCCGTCGATGACCGACCGGAAGACTTTGAACTCGGTCCCGGCCAGGGCCTCGCCGAGGTCGACCAGCTCGAGGCCGAAGCGGGTGTCGGGACGATCGGTCCCGTAGCGCGAGATCGCCTCGTCATAGGGGAGCCTTCGCATCGGCAGCTGCAGCTGCGGCCCCCCGACGCGCTCGAACACGTGGCCCAGCAGGCGTTCGTTGACCTCGATCACGTCGTCGACGTCGACGAAGGACATCTCGATGTCGAGCTGGGTGAAGTCGGGCTGGCGGTCGGCGCGAAGGTCCTCGTCGCGGAAGCAGCGCGCCACCTGGTAGTAGCGCTCGAAGCCGGCCACCATGAGGAGCTGCTTGAAGAGCTGCGGCGACTGCGGCAGCGCGTAGAAGGAGCCCTGCTGCTGCCGGCTGGGCACGAGGAAGTCGCGCGCGCCCTCGGGAGTGGAGCGGGTCAGGACCGGCGTCTCGATGTCGAGGAAACCCTCGCGGTCGAGGAACTCGCGCATCGCGGCGGTGACGCGGTGGCGCAGGGTCAGGGCATCCCGCATCTGCTCGCGGCGCAGGTCGAGGTAGCGGTGGCGCAGGCGCGTGTCCTCCCCCGCCTCGCCGGAGAAGCCCTCGATCTGGAAGGGCGGCGTCTCGGCATCCGCCAGCCGCTGCGCGTCGGCGACCCTGAGCTCGACCTCGCCGGTCGGCAGGTCGGCGTTGACGGTCTCGGGAGAGCGCCGGACGACCGTGCCGCCGACGCTGAGGACGTCCTCCGCCCGCAGCTCGTGCCCGAGCTCGAAGGCGCCGCCGGCGTCGTCCGGGTCGAAGACGAGCTGGACGATCCCGGTGCGATCGCGCAGGTCGATGAAGATCAGCCCGCCGTGGTCGCGCCGCCGGTGCACCCAGCCGGCGACACGGGCCTGCGAGTCGACACGATCTCCAAGCACCTGCCCGCACCAGGTATCGCGATAGCCGTTGGGCCGCAGGGCGGGAAACTCGCT
The DNA here is from genome assembly GCA_035707825.1 of Solirubrobacterales bacterium. Lineage (GTDB taxonomy): Bacteria > Actinomycetota > Thermoleophilia > Solirubrobacterales > 70-9 > VRUE01. Next base: position 15,283 of record DASSTR010000052.1, on the reverse strand, counting down.
CACGCTTCGCCCCCAAGGACCTCGTCGACCGGTCGCGCCAGGTCGACCGGGCGCTGATCGCCGCTCTGCATATCGCGCAGCTGGGCGCCGTCGGCTTCGACGATCAGCACGCGGCGGGCGCCGATCCGATCGGCGTGCTTGAGCTGGCTCTTCAGGGTGCGGCCGGCGAGGTCCATCTCGGTGGAGGCTCCGGCGCGGCGCAGCTCCACGGTCAGCGCCATCGCCCGTTGCCTCTGCCCCTCCTCGGCGACGGCCACGAAGACGTCGCGGCCGGCCGTCTCCCCGTCGTCGTCAAGGGAGAGCAGGATCCTCTCGATGCCGGCCGCCCAACCGATCGCGGGTGTGGACGGGCCCCCGAGCTGCTCGATCAGGCCGTCGTAGCGACCGCCGCCGCCGACCTCCGACTGGGCGCCGAGGCCCTCGCAGACGTAGGAGAAGATCGTCCGGGTGTAGTAGTCGAGCCCGCGCACGAGGGTTGGGTCGACGGTGTAGGAGACGCCTGCCGCGTCGAGCAGGGCGCGCACCTCGGCGAAATGCGCCGCGTCCTCCTCGTCGAGGCGGTCTATGAGCGTCGGGGCGCTCGCCATCACACCCTGCGTTCCCTCGTCGTCGGCGTCGAAGGCGCGCAGAGGATTGAGGTCGATCCGCTCGCGCACCTCCCCGGAGAGCTCGCCTTCGTGTGCTCGTAGATGGGCTTTCAACTCCTCCAGGTAGCCGTGCCGAGCGTCGAGCGAGCCGAGGCTCCCCAGTCTCAGCTCCACTCCCGGCACGCCCAACTCGGCGAGCACGTCGCCGAGCAACATGATCGCCTCCGCGTCCGCCAGCGGCGAGTCGGTCCCGATCGCCTCGACGCCGAGCTGGTGGAACTGACGGTAGCGGCCGGCCTGCGGGCGCTCGTGGCGAAAGAAGGGGCCGACGTAGGAGAGCTTCACCGGCTGCGCCAGTTTGTGCATCCCGTGCTCGACGTATGCGCGGCAGATCGGCGCCGTGCCCTCCGGGCGGAGGGTGAGGCTGCGCCCGCCCTTGTCCTCGAAGGTGAACATCTCCTTGCGGACGATGTCGGTCGAGCGACCGACTCCGCGCTCGAAGAGCTCGGTGTCCTCGAAGGCGGGCGTCGCTATCGCCTCGTAGCCGGCGCGCTCGAAGACGCCCCGGGCAACGCTTTCGACGCGCGCCCGCGAGCGGGCGGCGGCCGGGAGCACGTCAAAGGTCCCGCGGGGTGCCTGGTACTTGCTGGCCACAGTGGCGCGACCTTACCGACGCGGCGAGGCGCCTAGCGCGCCAGCTCGACGAGGAAGGGATTGGTGGCGCGCTCGGCGGCCAGCGTGGTCGTCCCCATGTGGCCGGGATAGACCGCGGTCTCGTCCGGGTGCGACGCGAGCAGATCGCCGATCGAGCGCATCAGCGCCGGCCCGTCCCCGCCCGGCAGGTCCACCCTTCCAACCGACCCCTGAAAGAGCACGTCGCCAGAGAAGATCGCGTGCTCGTCGCGCACCGAGTAGGTGACATGCCCGGGGCTGTGGCCGGGCGTGAAGATCACGTCGAGCGTCAGGCCGGCGAGCTCCAGCGCCTCTCCCCCGCTCACCAGCTCATCCGCGTCGTAGCTCTCGAAGGGCCCGAAGCCGGGATAGGGGACGAAGGTCATGATGTCGGCGAGGATCGGCGCCTCGATCTGGGGGCAGTAGACCGGGGCTTCGGTCGCGGCGGCGACCGGCGCCACGGCGCCGATGTGGTCGAAGTGGCAGTGGGTGACCAGGATCGCCTCGACGCCGGCGCCCGCCTTCTCGACGGCGGCAAGGATCCGCTCCGCCTCGTCGCCCGGGTCGACGATCAGCAGGCGATCGGAGCCCTCGCGGCGGAGCAGAAAGCAGTTCTCGGCGATCGCGCCGACGGTGAGCATCTCGACATCGAGGCCCACTACCTCTCTCCGGCGCGGATGCGCGCCCGCTCACGACGCCGCCACAGCACCATGTCGATGTAGTAGCCGGCCGGGATGTAGAAGGCGAGCATGAAGGCGCCAAGGGCGAGGGAGGTGGCCAGCGGGCCTTTCATGAACAGGATCAGGAAGACGGTGAAGATCACCGCCGCGAAGACTCCCCTGATCGTCGAGCTGCGCCAGGTGGGCGGTTTGTCGACGCGTGGCGCGCCGCGTCCAGCACGGACTCGGGCTTTGGCCTCCTCGCGGCTGCGCGGCCGTCCCCGGCCCTTGGTGTCGATGCGACCCCCCTGGGTCCCGCGGTGTTTGCGGCGGCGCTTCTTCTTCGTCTGGGCCATGACCGGAATTTAGTGATTCGGCTTCCCTGTCGCTCAGGGCAGCGCGGCGAGGCGCTTCTCGATCGTGCGCAGCTCGGGGTCGAAATCGCGGATCGGCACGTCGGCGGGATAGCCCTCCAGCGCGGCCGCCGGCGCCAGTCCCACGAGCTCGGCCTCGACCGGCCGGGCACCGAGCGGCTCAGCGAGGGCGCGGACCCGCTCGACCACCTCCCCCAGCGGCACGGCAAGGGGGTTGTGGACGTTGGTCGAGACCTGCGTGCGGCCGCTGGAGAGCGGCAGCCCGATCGCCCGCACACCCGGCAGGCCGCCGCCGGACTCCCGCAGGCCCGCGGCGACCGCCTGGGCGGCCTCCAGGTCTCCCCCGTCCAGCTCAACGTTGAAGGCGGCCAGCGGGGGGCGGGCCGTGACCAGAGTCGCGCCCGCGGTTCGGTGGGGAAGCCCGGGGCCGCGATCGGGGGCGAGGCCGCCGCCCTCCATCCGCAGCCAGAGCTCCGCCGGCCCGCCGTTGCGAAAGAAGGCCCGCTCCACCCGGTCGGGACCGATCGCGAGGTCTCCGTAGAGAAAGACCGGAACACCCATCTCGCCGATCGCGGCGGCCGCTTCGATCGCCGTGGCGACCGCGGCGTCGCGATCGTCCGGCGCCACCCAGACGACTGGGCAGACGTCGAGCGCGCCGACCGCGGGATGAAGGCCCGCGTAATCGGTCATGTCGATCGCCTCGATCGCGGCGGCGGCGCCTTGGGCCAGGGCGTTTAGCAACGCGTCGGGCCGCCCGCCGAGGGTGAAGACGGTGCGGTCGTGATCGGGGTCGGAGTGAGTGTCGAGAAGCGACGCCCCTCCCTCGAATGCCTCACCCAGGGCGGCGATCCGACCCGCGTCGCGGCCCTCGGAGACGTTGGGAACGGCAAGCAGCGGCGGGGCCAAGGCGGCTCAGATCAGGAGCTCGCCCTCGCGGACGATCGCTTTGCCGTCGATCTCGACCGTCGGTTCGAGGACCACGCAGTCGAGGTGGACGGGGACCTGCACGGTGCCCCCGATCGCCGCCGAGGCTCCGAAGGCCACATGGGCGGTGCCGAGGATCTTCTCGTCCTCGAGGATGTTGCCGGTCAGGATCGCCTCCTCGTTGGTCCCGATGCCGAGCTCGGCGACGTTGGTCCCGTCCGGCCCGTGCGCGGTCAGCAGCTCCAGCAGCGCCTCTCCCTCGGCTCCCGTCGCGTCGGTCAGATGGCCGTCGCGGACAGTGAGAGAGACGGGCCTCTCGACCATCCCTACGCCGGCAATCGAGCCGTCGACGACGAGCGTCCCCTCCCCCGTGCCCTCAACCGGGGCGATGAATCCCTCCCCGCAGGGGATGTTCCCGAAGGCGCCCTTGGCCATCAGCTTGCCGGCGTCGACGATCGCGGTCCGATCCTCGATCCCGAGGCGCAGGTCGGTGCCATGCGCGGAGGTGATGCGGGCCTCGGAGCCGCTGTTGAGCTTGCCGCAGACCGCCGTGCCGCGGCGGCGGAGCTGGCGTATGTCGGCTCCCATCACCCGGGTCAGCATCTCCTCGGTGACCCCGGGCATCGAGGCGACGCGGACTCCGGCCTCCGTCGCCGCCTTACGGGCGGCGGTGTGGGAAATCGACTGGATCGTCGGCGCCATCACCACGTCGGCGGCGAGCATCGCCGCCGCCACGGGCGCCGGTGGCTCGGCGGCATGGGAGTCGCGCTCGGAGATCACGGCCAGCGTCGCCTCGGCCCCATCCCCCTGAGCGAGGATCCGCATCAGGGCGCCGAGATCTTCGGTCACCGGGTTGCAGATCACCAGCACGTCCTCGGCCGGCTCGACCCCCAGACAGTCCCTGATCACCGTCTGAACCGCTCTATCGAGCTCCTCGACCACGAAGCAAGGCTAGCGCCCCACCCGGTAGCGCAGATACAGCGTCCCGTTGCCAAAGCCGCGGTGGTCGGTGAGCTCCAGCGCAAGCCGGAGGCCCAGCGGCAGAACGGGCTTGCCGCCGCCGACCGCCACCGGCACGATGAAGAGGTGCAGCTCGTCGACCAGGCCGGCGGCGAGCGCCTGCGAGGCAATGCCCGGACCGCCGATGGAGAGATCGCTGTCGGTGGTGCGCTTCAGGGTGCGCAGGGCCTCGGCGTCGAAGTCCCGCTCGAGGCGCGTTCTTGCCGTCGAGACGTCGCTCAGCGTGCGCGAGTAGACCACCTTGTCGGCGCCGCGCCAGATCTCCGCGAACTCACTCTCGGGAGACGGCTGGTCGGTGTCGGCGCCGCCCCCGACTTCCCAGAAGGTCATCGTCTCGTACATACGACGCCCGTAGAGATGGGTGCCGACCGGGCGCTCGAGCTCGTTGACGAACGAGTGAACCTCCTCGTCGGGCGCCGCCCAGTCGAAGTTCCCCTCAGCGTCCTCGACGTAGCCGTCGAGGGAGCAGAGCATCGAGTAGAGGAGCTTCCCCATCCTGGGAGAGGATTTCATGCCGGCAGCGGCTACGATCCCTCATCCCGCCGGAGTAGCTCAGCTGGTTAGAGCAGCGGAATCATAATCCGCGTGTCGGGGGTTCGAGTCCCTCCTCCGGCACTAGCTATAGAGCCAAAAGCGCTGCCCAAGAGGCGGCGCTTTTGCTTTCGGGTCAAGGGGTGGCAAGGGAAGTGGCAACCGTCTAGCAGCGAACAGCCACGCCACCGAAAGCGCCTGCCCGCGTGTTGTCTGACCGCAGGTCGCTCCCTTCAACGGGGTGGGCGCCCTTGCCGGGCTCGTGGGCTACCTATGCTCGGTCCCTGCCGGGCAGCGTCGAAACCTGGAAGTGCTGGCTGGCGATGGTGCTTGCCGGCATCCTGCTGCTCGGACTTGCTTCGTGCGCCGGGAGCACAAATCCCGGAGAGGAAGGCGAACCTTCTCCGACGGTCGAAGCCCCGTCTTCCTGTCAGACCGGTCGCAAAGCCTGCGGCAGATCCGCCGGCACCCTTCCCTCGCTGCCACCGGACTTCCCGAAGTTCCGCTACCGGCGCTACCGCCAGGTCGGAGAGGGAATGTTCCTCCTCGGGCTCGCACCGCGAGCCGAGAAGGCCTGGCTCGTCGTCTTCGACGCACAAGGCAAGCCGCTGTGGTGGGAGAGGACCTCGCGGCCGATCCTGCAAAACCAAATCCTCCCCGACGGCACCATCGCATGGGCTCGCTCCTTTCGCGACGGCTATGGGGTGAACCCGAAGATGGCGCACGAGATCCATGGCCTCAACGGAGAACTGCTCGGGCTGGTCCGGACACGCGGCGCGGTCACCGATGGGCACGAGCTGTACGCCACCTCCGACGGGAGCTTCTACCTCGACTCCTATCCGATCCGCGACGACGTAGACCTGACTCGCTTCGGTGGTCGCCCACACGCATCGGTCGCCGACGCTGAAGTGCAGGAGGTCAGCTCGACCGGCCGGCTCCTTTGGCGCTGGAACTCGCGCAGCCACATCCGGCTTGCCGAGACGGGCCGTTGGTGGCACAACAACGTCGCCTACAACCCCCACATCGTCGACGGCCGAAAGACCTACGACGTGATCCACATCAACTCGATCGACCTCTGGGGCGACACCGTTGTCATCTCCAGCCGCCACACGGACGCGATCTACGGCATCAGTCGTGAGGACGGTCAGGTGCTCTGGAAGTTGGGCGGCACCCCGACTCCGGAGTCCCTACGGGTCATCGGCGATCCTCATCCCGACGAACTCTTCGGCGGCCAGCACGACGCCCGCATCCATGGCGACGGCCTGCTCAGCGTCTACGACGACGCGACTCACCGGCCCCACCGTCCGCGAGCGGCCTTCTACCGGATCGACCCCGAGCGTGGGACAGCGACGTTCATCAGACAGCTCACCGACCCTCTGGTCCGCCGCAGCCATTGCTGCGGGTCAGTCCGGGCCTTTGCCGGAGGCTGGCTCGTGGACTGGGGCGATAACCCACTGCTGACCCAGTTCAACTCGAAAGGCCAGCTGGTGTTCCGCATGCATCTCGCGGTCTCCTCCTACCGAGCGGTCCCGCTGCCGGCCAGCGTGCGCCCCGAGGAAATCCGGCAGGCGATGATCAACAGCGAGGCGGTCGGCCAGGCGACACGGTGAGCCCGGGCTGGCTCAAGCGCGCTTGCGGTAGGAGATGGAGGGTGGGACGAGGGCGCGGATCTCGGCGAGCAGGCGGGCGGAGAGCTCCCCCGGGTCCTCGTCCGGGCGGGGCTGTCCTCCGGCTGGATCGAAGAAGCGGATGCCGAGCTTCGGTCGGCGGGGGAAGCCGGTGAGGTCGGAGGTCCCTTCGATCGCCACCAGGGTTACGTGGGCCTCCGGCACTTCGAGCGCCAGGCGGCCGACACCGCTGCGCGCCCGCAGCACCTTGCCGCGCGAGCGGGTGCCTTCCGGGAAGACGCCGATGCAGGCGCCAGACCGCAGCGTCTCGATCGCCTTGGCCAGCGCCTGGGCGTCCCCCGCCCCGCGCTCGATCGGGATCTGCCCCATGCCGTTGAGGACCGGGCCGAGCCCGCGCACGTCCCAGAGGGTCGATTTGGCGAGCGCCCGGATCTGGCGGCGGCGCCGGGCGGCAACGCCGACCATCACCGGGTCCCAGTGACTGTCGTGGTTGCCTATGACGAGCAGCGGGCCGTCAGCCGGCAGCGAATCGAGGCCCTCGACCTGAAGCCTTCCCCATGCGGCGACAGGGCGGCTGAGAGCCATTACGGCGCCGTAGGTGCGGGTGCGCTCGCGCATCGGAAGGTGATTTCTACGGGGTTGAGCGCGAATCGGTCGCGCTCCCTGCCCGAATACGGCATCGCCAGGGCGAAAATACGGCAACTTCACCGATGCGAGGGCTGATTTCCGGCCATACAGTCGCTTGCAATGCAAAGCAACCCGATTGGAGGCAGTTCAATGCAGCTCTACGGAATTCTGCGCCGCAACGGATGGGCGAGCGGCGACGATCTCGAGGTGGCCGCCAAACGCTCGGCGGAAGTCGGCGACGAACCGGGCTCCGGCGTTCGCTGGATCCGCAGCTACGTCCTCGACGAGGAGAGCGGCGAGGTCGGCACCTTTTGCGTCTACGAAGGCGACAGCCCGGAGACCATCCGCGCTCATGCCGAGAAGGCCGATCTCCCGGCCGACGAGATCATCCCGATCCTCGACACGGTCGTGGTCCGTCCCGACCCGGTCCAGGCGACGAGCTGATCGGCGCCTTAGCCGCCGGCGCAGCCGCTCGCGATACGGCGGGCGTCTGGCGTCGGCGGCCTAGACTCCCTAATCCATGAACGCCCCGACCTCGCTCGTCGGCCGCAACGCAGAGCTGGGACGAATCGCCGCCGCGTTCACGCGGGCGCGGGAAGGCTCCGGCGGGACGATCCTCCTCGACGGCGAGGCCGGCATCGGTAAGAGCCGGCTGGCCCGGGAGGCTGCCGAGTCAAGCGACGGGTCCGTCCTCAGCGCGGCCGCCGTGGACGGCAGTCCGCCCTACGGCCCGATCGCCGAGGCGCTGCGCACCTGGACGCGGCTCGGACACGACTCCTTCCCCGCCGATGCGCCTCTCCGGCCCCACCTGGCGCTGTTGCTCCCCGAGCTCGGCGACCCCGCGGAGAGCAGCGACAAAGCGACGATCTTCGAGGCGGTCCGCTGCGCACTCGCCTACATCAGCGAAAAGGGGCCGGCGATCCTGCTCCTCGACGACCTCCAGTGGTCCGATGAGACCACGCTCGAGCTGCTCGCCGCGCTCGCGCCGCACCTGGATGAGATGCCGGTGCTGGCGATCCTCGCCTACCGCTCCGATGGTCTAGCCCGCGATCATCGCCTCCGCTGGCTGCGCAACGAGCTGCGCCGGGGCGGGCTGCTCGACGAGATCTCGCTCGAACCCCTCGACCGCGATCGGGTCGCCGGCCTTCTGGCGGGGTTGCTGGGGGAAAGCCCCTCCCCCGCGCTGGTTGCCACCGTGCATGACCGGACGATGGGGTCCCCGTTCTTCGTCGAGGAGTTGGTCACGGCGCTGCGCGTCCGCGGCGCACTGCAAGGCGGCGAGCGGGGGGTCGAGCTCGCCGACCAGGAGGACGTGCCTGTGCCGGACTCGATCCGAGAGGCGGTCCTCATCGGCCTCTCCCACCTCTCCGACCCCGCCCGCGAAGCGGCCGAGATCACGGCGATCGCCGGCCCTCAGGTCGACCTGAGGGCAATCGAGGACCTGGTCGACAGCGAGGGCCTGGCGGAGTTGCTGCGCGCGGGGCTCCTCGAGGAGACGGCGCCCGGGACGGCGACGTTTCGCCACGCGCTCGCACAAGAGGCGCTCTACGCCGAGGCGTCCTGGACGCGGCGGCGCCAGACGCACCGCGGCCTTGCCGAAACCCTGGAGAGCGCCGGGGCGCCGAGCTCCGAGGTGGCCGCGCACTGGCTGGGCGCCGGCGAAACCGCGCGTGCCCGCCCCGCCCTCAGCCGTGCGATCGCCGAGTCCGAAGAGCTGCACGCACACAGGGACGCGGTGCGGGCGGCGCGCCTGGCGCTGGAGCTCTGGCAGGACGACGAAGCGGAGGATCTGCGACTCGAGACACTCGAACGCTACGGCCGCTGCGCTCAGCTGGCGGGCGAACTCGGAGAGGCGGCAAAAGCGTGGCGGGAGGCAGCCGCGCGGTGGGACAGAACCGGCGACCAGGTCGGCCACGCCCGAGCGCAGCGGCAGCTCGCCTCCGTCCTCGAGCTGAGCGGCGAGCGCGACTCGGCCTTCGCCGCCCGGCGGATGGCTGCCGAGGCCTTCGCAGAGGCCGGTGAGGTGACGGAGGCGTCGGTCGTGCACCTCGCGATGGCCGACCACCGCCACCGCGGGGCGCACTACAGCGAGGCGCTCGAACTGACTGAGCTCGCCGCGTGCGAGGCGGAGGCGGCCGGGCGGATCGATATCGGCGCTCGGGCACTCGGGCTGCGGGGCGTCGTCGAGGCAAAGGGCGGCGACTCCGACCGCGGCCTGCGATCCGTCAACAGGGCGCTGGCGATCGCGCTGGAGCACGAGCTGACGCCGGTCGCGGCCGAGCTCTACCAGCGGATGAGCATGGTGCTCTACGACGGCGCCGACTACCGGCAGGCCGAAGAGGCCCTCGACACAGCCCTCGACCTTTGCCGCGCCGACGGAGAGGCAGGCACCGAGCTCGCTTGCGTCACCTGCCTCGTATACGTCCTGCGCGAGCGGGGAGAGTGGCGGCGCGCCGGGGAGCTGGGTCGCGAGTTGATCGAGGCCGGCAGGGCCGTCTGGGTCGCCGAGGGCCTGCTGGGAGCGATCCAGGCATTTCAGGGCAAGCTCAGCTCCGCGCGGCGCATGCTCACCTCCGCGCGAGCGACCGCCGCATCGGTCGGCCACTACAACATGTACATGGACTCGACCACCGGCCTCGCGCATGTCGCGGCGGCGGAGGGACACGACGACGAGGCCACCGGGTACTGCCGCGAGCTCCTCGGCCGCTGGGAGAAGAGCGAGGACCACCACTACGCGGTATGGGGCATCCGCTGGTCCGCGAGCCACATGGCACGGCTCGGGGATCGCGAGGGCGCCAACGCCTGCGCGGAGGCGCTCGGGCGGATGGCATCCGAGGGCGGCCACGCCGACGCTCTTGCCGCCCTCGCCCAGGCCATCGGCGAGCTGGCGCTTCTGGAAGGAGACGAAGGCGCCGCCGCCGAGCACTTCTCGCGGGCGGTCGAGCTGCATAGATCGCTGGCGATCCCCTTCGAGCGGGTCCAGATCGAACTTCGCGCCGGCAGCGTCCTGGCCGCGGCGGGAGAGCGCGAGGCCGGCCTGGAGCGGCTCTACGACGCCTACCGGACCGCGAGCAAGCTCGGGGCGCGGCCGCTGGCCGCCGCAGCGGCGCGCGAGGTGGCGGATCTGGGCGAGTCGGTCGCCCAGCGGCTCGGCAAACGGGCCGCCGCCGCATCCTCCGATGAGGTCGCTCTGACCAGGAGGGAGCTCGAGGTCCTGCGCCACGTCTCGGTAGGAAAGACCAACCGGGAGATTGCCCAAGAGCTCTTCCTCAGCCAGCGAACGGTGGACATGCACGTCCGCAACCTGCTCGGCAAGCTCGAGTGCCGCTCACGCGTCGAGGCTTCCCACCGCGCCGGCGAGCTCGGCCTACTCAACTGATTTGCGAAGAGCCCGAGGCGACTTTAGCCGCGGACGATCCGAAAGCTGACTCGGTGCGGACTGGAGGTATGGCCCGCTGCGTCCTTGGCGACGATCGTGGCCCTATATGGGCCCGGCTTCAAAGCCTTGCCCCGTACGCGGCCAGAGAAGAACAGAGACTGCTTGCCGGCTTTGGCTTGCGTGCCAAGGGAGGTGACCTTGACGAAGCGAACGCAACGAGGGGCTTTGCGGTTCGCGCGCGTCACCTTCGCACACCGCGCTTTTGGACCGGTAGGCGCCGCGAGGCGGCCTGTTCGGCGACCCTTGAGCCGTCGCTCGATGGCGATCGTCACTTTCGCGTCCTCGGAGAGCGTGTAGACGAACCGCGTCCCCCGCTTCACTTTCTTGCGAGCCGAGATCAGCGCACTCCCTTTGGCGCCGCCTTTGCCGCCCACAGGAGCGAACACTTTGTTGGTAAGGCCGAATTGGGTGATTTCGGGTGCGACGTCGCAGGGAACGCCCTGCCCAGTCACCTCGAATGCGCCCATATCGGGAGCGGCCAGGCAGTCGCGGTTGCCATCCAAAGAGCGGGGCGATCCGGCGAAGTCCAACTCGCCCGGTTGCACGACGGAAGAATCGCCACGGTCGATCAGCGGCGAGGTGCCCTGCAGAGCGAAGTTTCCTTTTCGGGGGTGGATGAAGAGCGGATCGCCGGTGACATTGGAGCCGCTCCCCGGCGCCGAGGCGCTTCCTCCGTTTTCCTCAACCCTGGTCGTAAAGCTCGATGAGGTGGCATCGATTACCCCGCCGTTTGCAAGGAGGTCTGTCTGGGGGACGCCCGGCGGCGGCAGGTGGCGCGCGATCGAGTTGCGCAGGATTACGGTCGCGGGGCCCGAGCCTTCTTCACGGTGTGCCGTAACTGCCGCGTCGCTGGAAAGCCCGACTATCGTCGACCCGACGAGGCTAAGCGAGGAAGTAGATCCAGCATCGTAGGATTCGCTTTCGGCGGCTGTTCCTCCCGTAGAGATGATGAGGCTGTCGATGACCTGCGCCATGGTGGTCGTACCCCCGCTCGCAATGGCCTCCAGAGGGAATTCCCCCAGGATCCGGCTCCGGCGGATCGTCATCGACCCTTCATAGATCGCGGCACCGAACCGTTCGGTATCGATCTCGACCGAATCAAGCGACAGCTGCGCTCCTGAGAACCCGACGATCCCCGTACCGGATGGAAACCCCTCGGTCTCCATCTTCGACCTGACGATATCGGCGCTAGCGCCGGGCCCGCGCACCATGATCGCGTCGCCCAAACCGAGACCGGTCCCTCCCGCAAACTCGCTGTCAGTCGCGAAAACAGCAACTTCCCCCGGCTGACCTCTTGCGTCGAGCCCTCTGCCGCCGGCCCCCAATTCGAAGGGATCCACCGGATTTTCGCCCGCGCCTCCATCACCGCCAACGGCAACGACGTCATCTATATGAAGGGTCGACAGACCCGGTGCATTGGAGTCGAAGACGATCCCCGCGCCGCCAGCTTCTCCGTTCGTCAGGGACTCGTTGGCGCCTTTTCCACCTTCAGCCCTTAGCGACCGTACTTCACCACCGTGCGGCAGCACCATCGCGGGTGCACCGTCAGCACCGGGCGCGAGGGGGCCCCGAATCAGGGTCGTAGCCGGTATGCCGTCGAGGGTGCCGCTTCCCGCACCGATGAAGGTAAGAACCTTTTCGGTATCTATGGACTCGACATAGGCGCCGGGGCCGATCTGAATCGTGTCGCCGTCGGTCGCCTGTAAGACGGCGTATCCAATCGTGAGGCAGGGGGCGCCGGGATTAGTGCAGTCGCCGGAGTCGCTGCTGCCGGTCTTGGCAACGTAGTGCGTGGCTGCCGACGCGACTGCAGGGGTGACGGCAGCCATAGCCGCGATGGCCGCCGCAACGGCGAAACGCGATCCCCGGTGCACAGGGCAATTATCAAGCCCTCCGGGCGCCAATGCAACTGCCAGCCGCGCAACGAGGCACCCTGAACCGAACTCAGGGAAACGCGCGGCGGAAAGAGGCCTAGGAGACGGTGGCGCCGATGCCGGTCTGGCGGAGCTCGGCGAGGATCTCGCCCATTGCCTCGACGTTGCAGCCGACCATCTCGGGCCAGGGCTTGTCGGGGTGCTCGTCGAGCGTCTTGTAGCCGTTGCCGCTGATCACGGCGACCACGGTGTCGTCCGGTCCCAGTTTGCCCTCGCTGGCGAGCTTCGCGGTCGCCGCGATCGTGGTGCCGCCGGCGGGCTCGGTGAGGATGCCCTCGGTGGCGCCGAGCAGGTCGATGGCCTCGAAGATCTCGCGGTCGGAGGGGGCCCCGGCCGAGCCGCCGCGCGACTTCACCGCGTCGACGACGAGCGGCCCGTCGCCGGGGGCGCCGATCGCCAGCGAGTGGGCGGCCGTGTTCGGCGTCTGCGACTTGATCTCGCCGCTGCCGTCGAGGATGGCGGCGGCGATCGGGCCGCATCCCCCGGCCTGAGCGACGCTGATCTTGGTGCCGGCCGTCTCGGCCAGCCCAACCTTCTCCAGCTCGATCAGGCCCTTGTGGACGCGTGAGGACAGGGTGCCGCCGGCGGCCGGGATGACCATGTGGTCGGGCGCCTGCCAGCCGAGCTGCTCGACGACCTCGAAGGCCATCGTCTTCGCGCCCTCGGCGTAGAAGGGGCGCAGGGTGATGTTCGCGAACTGCATGCCGGTGACGAGGGCCAGCTCGCGGCAGGCGCGGTTGGCCTCGTCGTAGTTGCCGTCGAGCTGGATCACCGCGGCGCCGAGGGCGCGGCAGGCCCGCGCCTTGCCCTTCTCGAGATTGCTGGGATAGAAGACGAAGGCGGCCACCCCGGCCTTTGCGGCCAGCGAGGCGACCGAGGTCCCGACGTTGCCGGTCGAGACGCAGCCGATCTCCTTCTTGCCCAGCTCCAGCAGGCGCGCGACGGCCATCGAGACGACACGGTCCTTGTAGGAGAGGCTCGGGCGGGCGGTGCTGTCGTCCTTGAGGTAGAGCTTGCGCAGGCCGAGCTCGGCGCCGAGCCGATCGGCGTGGATCAGCGGGGTGCGGCCGCTGTAGTGGCCGACGCGCGCCTGGGCGCGGGCGTCGACGATCGGCAGCAGCTCCTCGAAGCGCCAGATGTTCAGCGGCCGCTCGGCGGGCGGGAGCTCCTCCAAGCGGCTCTTGGCGAGGTCGTAGTCGTAGTCGATGTCGAGGCCCTGCCCACACTGCAGGCACTTGAACGTGGTGTCGAGCAGGGGCAGGCGCAACCCGCAGTCATGGCAGACCAGTTCGGTGGCGCAGGATCGGGTGCGCTCACCTGGAGCATTTGCGGTCATCTAGCTAGCTCCTCTCCTGCTCATATGGGGGCATCGTCTCCTCCATCGCGTTCGCTCAGAGTACCCATCCGCGGCCCTCCTGACGAGGCCGAGTTGGCGCTGTTGGCCCATTTATCCACGCCTCCGTGCCCAATCGGGTTTTCTTCGCGTGAACGAGTGCTACCCGAGGCGGCGTGGTTCAGGCCCCGGCGGGGGCGCCCGGCAGCTCGATCGAAGCCTGCTCCGGCCAGGCGCCGACCAGGTTGGGACCGTCCTCGTAGCCGGCAGCGATCAGCAGCTCCTCGGCGATGTGGGGCGCAAACGGCGCCAGCACGCGCACCAGCAGCACGAGCGCCTCGACCAGCGCCTCGACATCGGGGCGGCTGAGCCGCTCGCGCCGTTGCACCACCCGCTTCTCGTACTGCTGAATGCGCTCGAAGAGCCGGGTGATGTTGCGAAGCGCCTTGTGCATCTGCAGCTGCTCGATGTCGGCGGTGATCTTCTCGAGGCCGCTCTCGGTCCATTTGCGCAGCCGATCCCTCATGAAAGCCGTGTCCTCGGCGGCCTCGGGGTCCTCCGGCGCGTCCTCCAGCGCCGCGAAGCGATCGAGCGAGTACTTCCAGAGGTTGTTGAGGAAGCGCGCCGCGAAGCGCAGGGCGCCGTCGTTCCAGTTCAGGGTCTTCGCCGGGCCGGCGGCGTAGAGGACCGCGAAGCGCATCGTGTCGGCGCCATAGCTCCCGACCAGCTCGTCCGGGTCGACCACGTTGCCGAGGTGCTTGCTCATCTTGCGCCCGTCCGCGATCACCATCTCGTGGAAGAGGCAGCCGGCGAAGGGCTCGCCCTCATCGAGGAAGGAGAAGGGGCCGATGTCGCGCAGCGCCTTGGTGACGACCCGCTGATCGAAGACGAAGCCGCCGCTGTCGTTGCCGGCGACGAGGCGCTCGGAGGGCAGCCATTGCCGCAGGTCCGGGTGGTCGAACATCCGCTCGGCGCGGGCATCGGGCGGCACCGCGGCGGGCACCCAGAGCCAGAGGGCGTCGAAATGGCAGTCGAGCGTGTCGGTCTCGCGCTTGGCCGGCTCCCCGCAGCGCGGACAGGCGACGTCGACGAAGTCGGGACGCTCGGCCAACGGGTTGCCCTCCCCGGTCGGCTGGATGTCGCGGGGCAGGACGACGGGCAGGTCCTCCACCGGCACCGGCACGGGACCGCAGGCCTCGCAGTTGACGACGGGGATCGGCGTGCCCCAGTAGCGCTGGCGCGAGATCGAGAAGTCCGATGCCCGGTAGCGGGTCGCCGGGCGAGGCTCGAAACCATCGGCCGGCGGCACGGGAGCATCGGCGTCGGCGCCCTCGGCCGCCGTGGCCTCTCCCTCGGTGGGCACCGAGCCGGCCGTGCGCGGAATGCGCCGGGCGATCGTCTCATCCGCCTCGTCGACGGCGGGGATCCCGAGCGCCGCGGTGGGCCCGTAGCGGGCGTCGACGAGCGGGGAGATGAGGACCGGCAGCTCCCCGCCCCCGGGCCCCTCAACCGACATACCGGTGTCGATCACCGGCACGGCGGCGGCGTCGCGGGC
>DASSTR010000051.1:0-20755 GCA_035707825.1 Solirubrobacterales bacterium | reverse complement strand
GCAGGCCTCCCCGGAATTCGCGAGTTCCGCACTCAATGCCCGGCCTCCCCGGAATTCGCGAGTTCGACGATCTCGGTCAGGACCCCGCCCGTCGAACGGGGATGCAGGAAGGCGACCCGGCTGTCGCGGATGCCGACCCGGGCCTCCGAATCGATCAGCTCGATGCCGGCCGCGACGATCCTCTCCAGGGTGGCGTCGATGTCGTCCACCGCATAGGCGACGTGATGGAGGCCGGGCCCCTTGCGGGCGAGGTACTTGCCGACCGCCGTATCGGGGCCGAGAGGGCGCAGCAGCTCGACATGGCCGTCTCCGACATCGAGCAGCACCGCCTCGACACCCTGGGACTCGACCGTCTCGCGGTGCGCGAGGGTCATCTCGAAGCTCTTCTCGTAGAGGTCGATCGCGGCGTCGAGGTCCTCGACGGCGACGCCGATGTGGTCAATGCGTCCGAACATCGGCCCGCCAGTCTACGCGGGCGGCGGCGGCTCGTATTCGACCTTCACGCCCTCGGCCGTGAGGATCTCGACCAGAGCGGCGACCGCGACCTCGAGCTGATCGGCGGTCGGCTCCCTGGTCGCCAGGTGGCGCTGGATTTCGCGCCCCGGTGTATGGAAGGCCTCGGCCAGGGGAGCGCCGTGGTTGCGATCGCTCCAGGCGAACATCTCGACCGCGATCGAGGCGCCGCCGAGACCGACCACCGCTCGAGCGAGCGGGCTCGGCTCCTCGACCAGGGACTCCAGCAGCAGCGTGCCTCCGCTCGAGAGCAGCATCATCGGCGTGATCAGGTTCGAGCCACAGCGGTCGTGCTCTTTGGGCACGCTCGCCACGTCCTCGATGCCCTGCTCGTAGGCGGCGATCACCTTGTGCTCGGCGCCGTGGTAGGCGGCCAGGTCGCGATCCGTCAAGGCGACCACCGCCGGCAGCGCGCCAAGCGCCTGCACCAGCCCCTCGCGCAGCGCCGAGCTGCGGAAGCGCTTGCGCAGAATGGAGGTGAGCAGGAGAGTGGACCCGACCGCGGCGAGCACGCGCCGGTCCTCCAAGGGAAGCCGCGCGGCGCTCAGGCGCTTGCGCACCAGCGGCAGCACCGCCATCGCCTCGGCCAGTTTCAGCGAGCCGCGCAAGCCCGGGATGCGGGCAGCCAACTCCGGGGCAAGCTCCGGTTTGCGCTCCGAGGCGACCTGGATGGCGCCATCGCTGTCGCGCACGGCAGCCGCCCAATGCGTCGGGCCGTGGATGAGGAGGCCGTTGCGCAGCGCCATGCCGCCGAGCCGCAGCCGCATCTGCGTGTCGGCCGCCTGCTCGGCGCTGCCGTTCTGCGCGTTGGGCCCTCCGTTCTCCTCGCCAGCCATCTCGAGGGACCTTAGCGCCCGGGAAGAACCGCGCGGGAGGCAGGAAGAGCGGAGCTCCGAGACATACGAGGACATAAAAGAGACGACCGCGCTTCCCCATAGCGCGGTCGTCTAATCCCCTATCTCCCTTTGAATCCCGGCCGGAGACCCCCAGTCCAGGCCTCCGGCCGGTATGTCGGCTCTCCCTGGCTCTAGCTTGGAAAGCCGCTTATGAAACACGGGGTACGCCAGGAAGTTGCGCCGCTTTTTAAGGTCCTGTGAATCCTCTTTTTCAGGACCTATGAAACCGCTTCAGCAAGCCGTTTAAGCGCTTTCCCAGCTCGGCCTCGAAACCGCGATCGGTGGGTTTGTAGAAACGTTTTTCCTCGAGCTCCGGCGGCAGCAGGGTCTGATCGGAGACTCCGCCCGGCTCGTCGTGGGCATAGCGGTACCCCTTTCCCCTGCCGAGCTTGCCGGCGCCCGGGTAATGGGCGTCCCTCAGGTAGTCCGGCGGGGTCTTGGCGCCGTTTTCGCGTACCTCGGCGCGAGCGGCGCCGAGGGCTTTGTAGGAGGCGTTCGACTTCGGCGCCAGCGCCAGGTAGACCGTCGCCTGGGCGAGGTTGTGGGCGCACTCCGGCAGGCCCACGCGGTCGACGGCCCTGGCGGCGGCGTCGGCGACCAGCAGCGCCTGCGGATCGGCATTGCCGATGTCCTCGGAGGCGAGGATGACCATCCGGCGGGCGATGAAGCGCGGGTCCTCGCCTCCTTCGAGCATCACCGCCAGGTAGTAGAGCGAGGCATCCACGTCCGAGCCGCGGGTGGCCTTGATCCAGGCGGAGATGAAGTCGTAGTGACGATCGCCGGCGCGGTCGTAGTCGATCGCTTTGCGCTGCAGCACGTCCTCGATCGCGGCGACGTCGATCGCGTCCGAGCTCGACCCACTCCCCGCGCCGACCGCGTCGGATGCGCGCTCGACCGCTCGCTCGAGGGCGGAGAGGGCGACTCGGGCGTCGCCCCCCGAGCGGTGGGCCAGCATCTCCAGCGCCGCCTCCTCGACCGCGGGAGAGTCGGCGATGCCCCGTTCGGGGTCGGCGAGGGCGCGGCGCAGCAGGGCTTCGACCTGCTCGGGCGCCAGTGGCTGCAGCTCATAGACCTGGCAGCGAGAGAGAAGCGCGGAGTTGACCTCGAAGTAGGGGTTCTCGGTTGTCGCGCCGATCAGCGTCAGCAGGCCCTCCTCGACCGCCGGCAGCAGCGCGTCCTGCTGGGCCTTGTTGAAGCGGTGGATCTCGTCGAGGAAGAGGACCGTGGGGCGGCCGCTGGTCTGGCGCCGCTCGCGCGCTCGCTCGATCACGGCCCTGATCTCAGCCCGGCCGGCGTTGACCGCGGACTCCTCCTCGAAGGCGCCTTCGGCCCGCTCCGCCGCGATCCGCGCCAGGGTCGTCTTCCCCGCGCCCGGCGGCCCGTAGAGGATCGCGCTGTGGGGATGGCCGCTCTCGATCGCGGTGCGCAGCGCCGACCCCTCCCCCAGCACATGCTCCTGGCCGACCACCTCCTCCAGGCGGCGGGGGCGCATCCGCACCGCCAGCGGCCCCCCAGCTGCCGGAGCGGAGCCGATGCCGGGACTGGCCTCGCCATCGGGCCCACCGGGCACGTCTGTGTCGAAGAGCTGCTCGTCGCCCACAGTGCTGAGTATGAGGGGATCGCCCGAGGTCCGACGGAGCCTCCCGGGCCGCTGCTCCGGAGGGCCTTGACCGATCCCCTCTCGCTCGGCTTAGAATCGATGAATGGCCACCACACAGACACGCCCCGCTGCTTCCACTCTCGAGAGCTTCAATCCGGCAACCGGCGAGCTGGTCGGCTCGGTTGCGACGATCACGCCCGAGCAGGTGCAGGGCGTCGTCGACGACGTCGCACGCATCCAGCCCGCCTGGGCGGAGCTGAGCCTCGCCGACCGCGCCGGCTACATGCGCCGCGCCGCCGACGCGCTGCTCGACGACATCGACGAGATCGCCGAGCTGCTGGTCAGCGAGCAGGGCAAGCCGCGCGTCGAGGCCTACACGATGGAGCTGCTGCCGACCGTCGACGCGCTGCACTGGTGCGCCAAGGCCGGCCCGAAGATCCTCGCCGACGAGAAGGTCCGCATGTCGCAGGCCTTCCTGCTCAGCAAGCGGAGCTACTTCTCCTACGAGCCGATCGGGGTGGTCGGCGTGATCGCGCCCTGGAACTACCCCTGGTCGATCCCCTTCGGAGAGGTCGCGATCGCGCTGATGGCCGGCAACGGCGTCGTCCTCAAGCCGGCCAGCCTGACGCCGCTGCTCGGCGAGGCGATCCGCCGCGTCTTCGAGAAGGGCGGCCTTCCTGAGGGGCTCGTCCGGGTCGTCCACGGCGGCGGCGCGGTCGGCGACGCGCTGGCCCGCTCCAGCGTCGGCAAGGTCTTCTTCACCGGCTCGGTCGAGGTGGGGCGCAAGGTCGGCGAGGTCTGCGCTCAGCAGCTGAAGGGCTCGGTGCTGGAGCTCGGCGGCAAGGACCCGATGATCGTCTGCGCCGACGCCGACCTCGGCAACGCCGTCTCCGGCGCGGTCTGGGGCGGCTTCGCGAACGCTGGCCAGACCTGCTCGGGGATCGAGCGCGTCTACGTCATGCGCGAGATCGCCGATCGCTTCGTCGAGGGCGTCGCCCAGGAGTCGCGCAAGCTGCGCCTCGGCGACCCGATGCAGTGGGAGACCGAAATCGGCCCGATGACCTCCGACGGCCAGTACGAGATCGTCCGCGAACTGATCGAGGACGCCGTCGCCTCCGGCGCGACGATGCACTGTGGCGGGGCGACCGACGTCGCCGGGCTGCCCGGCAAGTACATAGCGCCGACGGTGCTGACCGGCGTCACGCATGAGATGCGGATCATGAAGGAGGAGATCTTCGGTCCCGTCCTGCCGATCGTCGTCGTCGACTCCGAGCAGGAGGCGATCGACCTCGCCAACGACTCCGAGTTCGGCCTCGGCGCCTCGGTCTGGACCAAGGACCGCCAGAAGGGGGCGCGGATCGCCCGCCGGATCGAATCGGGCATGGTCTGGGTCAACGACCACTCCTTCAGCCATGGCGCCTGCCAGTGCGCATGGGGCGGCGTCAAGGACTCCGGGGTCGGCCGCTCGCACTCCAAATTCGGCTTCTACGAGTGCGCGAACATCAAGATGAACGCCTGGGAGCCGGGGCTAACCCGCGACTTCTGGTGGCATCCCTACGACCGCACGCTCGGCGAGGCCGTGCAGACCTCGGCGAAAGCGCTCTACGGCAAGGGCGCGGCGCGGGCGCAGGCCCTGCGCGAGGGCGCCGGCCCGCTCCTCAAGGTGGGCCGCCGCACGCTGCGCAAGCGCCGCTCCTGACGGCCAGAGCAGGCGCTTCGCCATCCTCCGGCACCCCGGGGCGGCCTTAGCCGGTCAAAATGCCCGGTCGTGGCCGGCGCGGACGAGAGAGGCGAACCGGCGCTCAGCCTTGCGGGGCTGCGGCGCGACTATGGCGAACGCATTGCGTTGGCCGGGGTCGATGCCGAACTGGCGGCGGGAGAGACGATGGTCGTCCTGGGGCCGAACGGCGCCGGCAAGACGACGCTGCTCCGCATCCTCGCGACCCTGCTCCGTCCCAGCGGCGGCGAGGTCCGGGTGCTCGGCT
Source organism: Solirubrobacterales bacterium (assembly GCA_035707825.1). Classification (GTDB taxonomy): domain Bacteria; phylum Actinomycetota; class Thermoleophilia; order Solirubrobacterales; family 70-9; genus VRUE01. The sequence continues at coordinate 15,761 of DASSTR010000051.1, read as the reverse complement.
GCGAGCTGCCCGGCGAGGCCTGGAAGCTGCGCGGCCGGATCGGCTACCTCGGCCATGAGCCGCTTCTCTATCGAGATCTCAGCGGCCGCGAGAACCTCGCCTTCCAGGCAAGCCTGCAGGGGATCCACCGCGAGGCGGCGGGGGAGCGGATCGCAGAGCTGCTGGCGTCGGTCGGGATGGAGCGCCGCGCCGACGAGCGGGTCGCCGAGCTCTCCGCCGGGATGCGCCAGCGGCTGGCTATCTGCCGCTGCGTCCTGCACGAGCCGGAGCTGCTCCTGCTCGACGAGCCCGACTCCAACCTCGACGCCGAGAGCCGCGAGCTGGCCCGCGCCCTGATCGGGCCGGGGACCGGCCGCACCCGCGTCCTCGTCACCCACGATCCCGACCGCTACGCCGACGAGGCCGATCAGGTCCTGCGCCTGGGGATCGGCGCCGAGGCGGCGGCGAGATGACCCCCTCCCGCGTCGCCTTCAAGGCGATCCTCGCCAAGGACCTGCGCGCCGAGCTGCGCACCCTGCAGTCGCTGCCGGCGATGGCGCTCTTCGCGGTCACCGCGTTCGTCATCTTCCGCTTCGGGCTCGACCGCACCGCGCTCTCCGGCAGCCTCGCCTCCGGGGTGCTGTGGACGACGCTGCTGTTCGCCGCCGTGCTCGGCATCAACCGGCTCTTCGTCGCCGAGCGCGAGGAGGGCGGCTTCGACGCGATTCGCCTGGCGCCGATCGACCGCTCCGTCCTCTTCGCCGCCAAGGCGAGTGCGCTCCTCGTCTACCTGGCGGCGCTCGAGGCGATCGCGGTTCCCGTCTTCGCTCTCTTCTTCCTCGACTCCGCCGCCGGGCTGGCGCCGCTGCTGGCCGTCCTCGTCCTCGCCGACCTCGGCCTCGCCGCGACCGGGACGCTGATCTCCTCGATGGCGGTCAACTCCCGGGCGCGCGACCTGCTCGTGCCGCTCGTCCTCCTTCCCCTGGTCGTGCCGCTGATGATCGCCGCGACGGGCGCGACCGAACCGCTGCTGGCCGCCGGCGGGCCCGGCTTCCATCGCTTCGGAACCTGGCTTGCGGTCCTCGGCCTATACGATTTGGTGTTCCTCCTCATCGGATACGCGGTCTTCGATTTCCTTCTGGAGGACTGAGCGGCGTCCCCGCATTCGCACCGCGATCAACCATGTACGGCAAAGGCCTGAGACCACTCTCGATAGCGACCGTCGTCGCCATCCCCGCCTCCCTTTTGCTGGTCTTCTTCTACGCGCCGCTGGATGCCGACCAGGGCTTCATCCAAAAGATCTTCTACCTGCACGTGCCGCTTGCGATCACGGCGCTCTGCGGCTTCGTCGTCGGCGGGATCTTCGCGATCGCCCACCTGCGCAGCGGCAACCGCAAGTGGGACGCCTACTCGTATGTCTCGATCCACATGTCGGTGATCTTCGGCGTCGCGGTGCTGATCACCGGCGCGATATGGGCCAAGGCGTCGTGGGGGCACTGGTGGGTCTGGGACGAGCCGACGCTGGTCAGCTTCCTGATCGTCTTCCTCATGTACGCGACCTACTACCCCTTCCGCTACGCGATCGAGGACCCCGAGCGCCAGGCGCGCTACGCCTCCGTCTTCGCGATCACCGCCGGGGCCTTCGTGCCGCTCAACTTCATGGCCGTGCGAATGGCGCAGAGCCTCGTGCATCCCCGCGTCTTCGCGACCGCCAACGGCGGCCTGCCGGGCGAGATGATGTTCACGTTCCTGGTCAGCCTTGCCGCGATGGCGCTGCTCTGGGTGACCCTGGTCAAGTTCGAGCTGACCGCGAAGAGCGCCCGCGGTCAGGTCAAGCGCCTGCGCCGCGCGCTCGATGCCCCCACCAGCGGCGCCTCGCGGGTCGCCCCGGAGGTGAGCTGAGATGGGCGCGATCGCCGGGCTCCTCCCTCTGGCCACGCCGGCGCTGCCGCTCGACGAGGCGGGCAAGTACGTCGCCGGCGCCTACGTCGTCTTCCTGGTCCTGATCGTCGTCTACGTCGCGATCATGGCGTCGAGGCTGCAGCGGATCGAGCGCGAACTGCGGGAGCTGGCCGGGTTCGCCGAGACTCGGTCCGAAGGAGAGGAGGCCGCCCCCGAGCGCGAGAGCGAGCGCCAGTCCGTCTCTGTTTCCTCTGCTCCGAGCGGAGGCGGAGGAGGCGATGCTTGATGGCTGAGCTGCTCGCCCTCGGCGTCTCCCACAAGACCGCGCCGCTCGACCTGCGCGAGCGCCTCGCGCTCACCGAGGGCAGGGCCGTCGGGGCGCTGCGCGAGCTGACCGGGACCAGCGGCATCCACGAGGCGGCCGCGATCTCGACCTGCAACCGCACCGAGCTCTACCTCGTCGTCTCCGACCCGGTGGAGGCCGAGTCCACAGCGCTCGGCGTCCTCACGCGCCAGGCTGAGATCCGCCCCACCGAGCTGCTCGGCCACCTCTACTCGCTGCGCTCCGGCGAGGCCGCCCGCCACCTCTTCCGCGTCGCCGCCGGCCTCGACTCGATGATCCTCGGCGAGGCCGAGGTCCAGGGTCAGGTCAAACGCGCCTACGAGCTGGCGCTGGTCGAGGGCGGGACGGGGCCGATCCTCAACCGCCTCTTCCGCGGCGCCCTGGCGGCCGGTGGGCGCGCCCGCGCCGAGACCGGGATCAGCGAGCGGGGGCTCTCGATCTCCTCGGTCGCGGTCGAGCTCGCCCGGCGCACTCTCGGCGACCTCTCGGATCGGCGGGTGCTCGTGATCGGCGCCGGCGAGACGGCGGAGCTGGTCGCCAAAGCGCTGGTCGCCCGCGGCGTCTCCACCGTCTTCGTCGCCAACCGCCACTACGACCGGGCGATCGGCCTCGCGCAGCGCTTCTCCGGCAGCGCGGTCCGCTTCGAGGAGCTGCCCGAGCAGCTGAAGGCCGCCGACATCGTCGTCTCGGCCACCAACTCGCCCCACCACATCGTCGAGCGGGACGACATCGCCGAGGTGATGAGGACCCGGGAAGGGCGCCCGCTGCTCCTCGTCGACATCGCCGTGCCGCGCGACATCGAGCCGGCCTGCCGCGAGATCTCTGGAGTCAGCCTCCACGACATCGACGACGTGCAGCAGATCGTCGAGCGCAATTTGAGCGGGCGCGAGGCCGAGGGCCGCAAGGCCGAGCGGCTCCTCGACGGCGAGCTCGATCGCTTCGAGCGCTGGCTCGCCTCTCTCGAGGTGGTGCCGGCCATCGCCTCGCTGCGCGAGCGCGGCGACGAGGTGGCGCGCCGCGTGCTGGCCGAGAACGAGCCGCGCTGGGAGAGCCTCAGCGAGGCCGACCGGGAGCGGATCGGCGCGATGGCGAAGGCAATCGTCTCGCGCCTCCTGCACGAGCCGACGCTGCGCATGAAGCGCTCGGCCGGCAGCGACGACGCCTACCTCTACGTCAGCGCCCTGCGCGAGCTCTTCGGGCTCGACGCCGAAACCGAGCCGCAAGCCGAAGCAGAGGCGAAGGTCACCGAGCTGCGCCGCAAGGGCAAGTCCGCCTGAGTGGCGTGGCGCTGCGCCTAGCCACCCGCGGCAGTGCCCTTGCACTCGCTCAAGCCGGGCAGGTGGCTGAGATGCTCGGCGGGGCGGAGCTGGTCGAGGCCTCCTCGGATGGCGATGCCGGCGACAAGGGCCGCTTCGTCCGCGGGGTCGAGCGTCTGCTGCTCGCCGGCGAAGCAGACATCGGCGTCCACTCGGCGAAGGACGTGCCCGCGGAGCTGCCCGACGGCCTCGAGATCGCCGCGGTGCCCGCGCGCGAGGACCCCAGCGACGTCTGGATCGGGCCCGGCCGCTCCCTCGACGAGGTCCCCGAGGGCGCCCGCGTCGGCACGGCCAGCCTGCGCCGCCGCGCCCAGTTGCTCGCCGCCCGGCCCGACCTGCGGGTGAGCGAGCTGCACGGCAACGTCGATACCCGCCTTAGGCGCCTGGCGGAGGGAGAGCTGGACGCGATCGTGCTGGCGGCCGCCGGACTGCGCCGGCTCGGCCGCGAGAGCGAGGCCTCCTTTGCGATCCCGGCGGCCCAGATGACGCCGGCGGCTGGCCAGGGGGCGCTGCTGCTGCAGACCCGCAGCAGCGACGCGGCGGCCGATGAGGCGGCTGGCCTGGGTGACGAGACGGCGCTTCGCGAGCTGACCGCCGAGCGCGCCGCAGTCGCCCTTCTCGAGGCGACGTGCGCCACCCCGATCGGGGTCCACGCCGTGGTCGAGGGCGAGGGGATCGCGCTCGAGGCCTTCGTCGGCCTGCCCGACGGCGGCGAGTGGATCCGCGATCGCGTCGAGGGCGAAGCGGCGCAGCCGGCAGCCGCCGGCGCGCTCCTCGCCGAGCGCCTGCTTGCCATGGGGGCCGCCGAGATCCTCGCCCGTGCGGAGCAGTGGGCGCCCGCCGAGGGGGGGCGATGAAAGCCCGGCCGGGGGTCGTCTATCTCGTCGGCGCCGGGCCCGGGGACCCGGGCCTGATGACCGCTCGTTCGCTGCAGCTGATTGCCGCCGCCGACGCGATCTTCTACGACCGCCTGATTCCGCCCGGCGCGCTCGACGGCGCGCGCCCGGACGCCTCACTCGCCTATGTGGGCAAGGCCTCCACCCCCGCGGGCGAGACGGCCGCTGCCGGTGAGGCGGCCGCCTCGCGGCACGAGTCGGTTCCCCAGGAGAAGATCAACGAGAAGCTGGTCGAGGCCGCGCGGGCGGGGCGCAGCGTCGTCCGGCTCAAGGGCGGCGACCCCTTCGTCTTCGGCCGCGGCGGCGAGGAGGGCGAAGCGCTGCGAGAGGCGGGGATCGAGTTCGAGGTGGTTCCCGGCGTCACCGCCGGCGTCGCCGCGACCGCCTACGCCGGCGTCCCCGTCACCCATCGCGACGATGCCTCCGCGGTCGCCTTCGTCACCGGCCACGAGGACCCCGAGAAGGACGAGTCGGCGCTCGACTGGGAGGCGCTGGCCTCCTTCCCCGGCACCCTCGTCTTCTATATGGGTGTCAGGCGCCTGGCCGCGAACGCGGCGGCGCTGATCGGCGCCGGCCGCGATCCGGAGGAGCCGGCGGCGGCGATCGAACGCGGCACGATGGCCGCTCAGCGCACCGTCGTCGCCAGCCTGGGGACGATCGCCGCAACGGTGGAGCGCGAGGGGATCGCGGCCCCGGCGCTGATCGTCATCGGACCGGTGGTTGGGCGGCGCGAGTCGCTCGGCTGGCTCGAGCGGCGGCCCCTGCACGGCCTTCGCGTCGTCGTCACCCGCGCCCGCGCGCAGGCCAGCGGCCTCGCCGCGGCGCTTCGCGCGCTCGGCGCCGAGGCGATCGAGCTGCCGGCGATCAGGATCGAGCCGCTCACCGGCAGCCCCGAGGTGGAGCGGGCGATCGCCGCGATCGGCGACTACTCGCTGATCTGCCTGACCAGTCCCAACGGCGTGCGCCTGCTCTTCGCCGCCCTGCGCGAGGCGGGCCTCGACGCGCGGGCGTTGGCCGGCGCGAAGCTGGCGGCGATCGGCCCCGGAACCGCGCGGGCGCTTGCCGGGCACGGCCTCGAGGCCGACGTGGTGCCGGAGCGTTTCGTCGCCGAGGCGCTGGTCGACGCGCTTGCCGCTATCGAGGTCTCCGGCCGCCGGGTGCTGGTCGCGCGCGCCGCCGAGGCTCGCGACGTCCTGCCCGATGCGCTGCGTGAGCGCGGCGCCGAGGTCGACGTGGTCGCTCTCTACGAGACGGTGCGCGAGCAGCCGGCCGCAGAGGCGATCGAGGCCGCGCAGAGCGCCGACTACGTCACCTTCACCTCTTCTTCCACCGTGCGCAACCTGCGCGAGGCGCTCGGCGAGCGCTTCCCCACCGGCGCGCGAATCGTCTCGATCGGGCCGGTGACCAGCGAGACCGCACGCGACGCCGGCCTCAGCGTCGACGTCGAGGCCGAGCGCCACGACGTCGACGGCCTTCTCGACGCGCTGCTCGGCGATGCCGCCGGACGGCGATGAGCCCTGACGTAGGCGACGAGCCGGAGCCCGGGGCTCCGTGAGCGGGTTCGGGCTCCCTCGCCGCCACTACCGGGTCGTCGACTCGACGAACTCCCGGGCGCGGGACCTGGCGGCGGGCGGCGCGCCCGGCGGCGCGGTCGTGACCGCCGCCGAGCAGACCGAGGGGCGGGGACGCCAGGGACGCAGCTGGAGCGCGCCCGCCGGCAAGGCGCTGCTCTACTCGGCGATCCTCCGACCCCTCGACCGGCGCCACCTGCTGCTTCCCCTCGCCGTTCCCCTCGCTGTCTGCGAGGCGGCCGAGCAGCTGCAGCCTCAGGTCCGTTGCCAGATCAAGTGGCCCAACGACATCTGGCACGAGGGACGCAAGCTGGCCGGCATCCTGATCGAGGCGCGGCCCCAGGACGGCTGGGCGGTGATCGGCGTCGGCCTGAACCTCGCGATCGAGGAAGGCGAGTTCCCGCCCGAGCTGCGCGACACGGCGGTGTCCCTGTTCCCGCCCGGGGATGGACTGGCGCATCAGGGGGACAGCGCGATGCTGGTACTGAACGAGCAGCTCGTCCGCTGGGTCGACGCCGAGCCGGACACCGTCCTCTCCGCCTGGCGGGCGCGCGACGCGCTGCTGGGTCGAGAGGTCGCCTGGGCGAAGGGCTCAGGCGTCGCTGCCGGCGTCGACGACCGGGGGAACCTCCTCGTCCGCGTCGCCGGGGACGAGGTCGTCTCCCTCGGAGCCGGCGAGGTCCACCTCAGGCTCTGAGACGTCGGGCTCGCTCCCGTTGGCCTCCAGCTCGGTGTCCTCGAGGCTGCCGACACCGGCGAGCTCCTCGGGCTGGCTGCCGTTGGCCTCGAGCTCCTCGGCGTCGACGTCGACGTCGACGTTGTCAGCAGCGGCGGCGTCCCGGGTGGGGCGCCTGCCGTTCCCGGCCGCGGCCCCGGCCGCCCCTTTGGCGGCTTTGCGTTTGCCGCCGCCGCGCTTGCGGCGGCGCTTGCCGCCTTTCGGGAAGTTGCGCAGCAGTTCGCGGGCGGTCGCGGACGGTTTGCGGGCGATGCGCATCCGGGCGCCGCGCAGCACCTCTTCCCCCTCGGGGGTGTGGGAGACGGACGCGGCGAGAAGGGCCACGGTCAGGCGCCGGTCCTGTTTGCGGGCCGCATGGACCAGGCGGCGCGCGTTGCGCCCGTGCGCGCGGCCCGAGGAGTTGACGAGCAGCCCGAGCAGGCGCTTCGTCTCCGGCCAGCGCTGCACCGCATACTCTTCGTGCAGCTCGCGGGTGTAGGAGGCGAGGCGCCAGACCCAGGCCTGAGCCTGGTCGCGGCGGCCGACTCGCGTGTCGACCAAGGCCTGCAGCAGGATCTTCGTTCCCGCCCGTTTGTCGTCCCGGGCCCAGGTGCCGACGATTTCGATCGCATCGTCGAAGGCCTCCGCGTCGCGCAGGTCGGTGATCTCGCCCAGCGCTTTCAGGCGCAGCTGCGAATTGCGGTTGCGCTGCACGCAGGTGAGCAGGAAGCGGCGTCGCAGCTCTTTCGTGCGGTCGTTCTGCAGCATCGCGCGAGCGCGTTTCCAGTTCTGGGAATTGACCCGCGCTCCGGCCAGCGCCGCCCAGGCGTGCTGCTCCGGGTAGTCGAGGTTCTCGACGGCGATCCGCCAGAGCTCGCGTTCGAGCACCTGCATGCGGTGTTCCTCGTTGTCGGAGACCGGCACCACCCGCCGCTCGACCCTGACCTTGCGGCCGCGGGACCGGCGCACCGGCCCGACCACGATCGCCCCGCCGCGATAGACCTCGCGATCGAGCAGGCTGTGGAGGGTGACGATCGTCTCGTCGTGGGTGGTCGCGGGGTGGACGAAGTCGAGCACCAGGCCCGCCTCCTTGCCCGGCGCGCGCCGGGTGACCCGGCCCACCCGCTGCTGGTAGACCCGTCGCGAGGCCGTCGGCGCGAGATGCATGCAGATCGTCGCCCGCGGAGAGTTCCATCCCTCGGCAAGCAGCATCGCGTTGCAGAGCACGTCCACCTCGCCGCGCTCGAAGGCGGCGAGGATCTCGGCCAGCTCGCGCTTCGGCGTCTCGCCGGAGACAGCGTGGGCGACGATGCCGACGTCCTGGAACGCTTTCGCGACGTTCTTGGCGTGCTGGACGCCGGCCGTGTAGACGACGCCCGGCACCTTGCTGAAGCGCCCCTTGTAGAGATCGGCGATCGCGACGTTGAAGGGCTCCTGGTCGAGCAGCGCAGCCAGCTCCTCCTGGTCGAAGTCCTGGTCGACCTCGCCTTTGCGCAGCGGCACCTTGGCGATCGTGCGGACGCCCGGCCCGGGAGGGATGCGGATGCAGCGCAGCGGCGAGATGACGCCGCGCCGCGCCGCCTGGGCGAGGTCGAAGCGCGAGGTCTGGGTCGGGAAGAGGTCGGCGACGTGGCGGGCGATCAGCGCGCCGGTGGCCGTCATGCCGATGTAGACGGGACCGGTCCATTCACGGATGCAGGCGCTGGTTTTCTCGCCCAGCGCCGTGTGCGCCTCGTCGCAGATCACGATCGAGTAGGCGTCGGAGACCTTCTTGTGGTTGCGGACGAACCACTGGTAGGTCTCGACGGTCACCGGGCCGTCGGGGTCGTCGCGGCCGTCGAGCAGCGGCGGGCGCAGGCGCTCCTTGTAGCCGCGGTCGGAGATCTCGCCGATGAACTGTTCGACCAGGTTGCGGCGGTGGGTGAGGATGAGGACGCCGCCTGTACGGGAGGCGTCGATAAAGCCCACAGCCGCGACCGTCTTGCCGGCGCCGGTCGCGTGCTCGAACCAGAAACGCCGCTCTGCGCCGGGGTCCTCGGGCGCCTCGTCGACGGCCTCGTCCTCCTCGTCCCCTGCGGCTGGCTCCTCCCAATCCTGGGGCTCCTCGTCGGGCGCCAGCACCTCGTCCTCCTCATCGACCGCCGCGGCGCCGTCGGCGGAGGCGGCCTCGTCGCCGTTCTCGGCGGCGGTCTGCTGCTCCGCCATCAGCTCGGTCAGCGTTCCCGAGAGGGCGTCGACCTGGTGGGGATTCAGCTCGGCGCCGTCGCGCAGCTTCGGCGGCTCGTCGGCGAGCAGGCGCTCGAGCCCCAGCAGCAGCGAAAAGTCCTGGCGCCACTGGACGGAGGGGTGCTCGGCTCCTTCGTCCAGCTCCTTCAGTGCCGCGTCGAGCGCCCGCCGCCGCGCCGTGCCTGGGGCGAGCGCCTCCGGGCCCTCGCCGTCGAGCAGCAAGGGCTCGCGGGCAAACTCGGCCGCCCGCTCGATGTCGGCGCTTGAGGGAACAGCCACTGACGTGGCAACTTCGCTGGTCTTGGCCATAACGGCTTCTGGTTCGTCCCGACCGGAACGCAGACGCGTGCGGCGGGGGCAACTTGAGTGAGGATGCTCGAGGTTCGCTTGCTCCCCGAGCGCTCTCAGCGGCTCGCATCAGGCGAGCCCACAAAACGTAGGACGTATTGTAAACACCGATTTGAGTTCGTCGCGGGTCCATACGTCGACAGCCCCCACCCGGCGGCGCCGAGGCAAGGGAGCGATGGCGGCCGCGGTGCTCGGCATCGCCGCGGCGCTTGCGGTCCTGCTCGGCGGCTGCGGCGCCGGCGCCGTCGGCGGCGACTACGGCGGCGAACACCCCGACTACGCGAAGAAGCTGGCCGGCGCGCCGCCGCCGTTGAGGAAGCTGTACGCACAGAGCAACCGGCTGCTGCCGGGCGGTCTCGACGCCTACGAAGCGCGGCTTGCCACCCTGCGCGGCTATCCGGTGGTGGTCAACGTCTGGGCCTCCTGGTGCGGGTCCTGCCGCTACGAGTTCTCGACCCTGCAGCGCCTCTCCGCCGAATACGGAAATCGAGTCGCCTTCTTCGGCGTCGACAGCCAGGACTCCAATGACGCGGCCAGCACCTTCCTCGGCGAGGCTCCCGTCCCCTACCCCAGCTACACCGACCCGAGCAGAGACATCTACGACGAGCTGGGCGCCATCGGAATGCCCGCGACCGCCTTCTACGGCCGCGACGGGAAGCTGCTCTATGTAAGGCAGGGGGTCTACGCGACGCAGGCCGACTTCCGCGCCGACCTCGAGCGCTACGTACTCGACGAAGCGCCCGGAACCGCCCCCTCCAATCCCAACTAGCGGATAATCGGCGGATCGTGGACGCCTTCGTCATCGTCGCCTTGATCGGAGTCGGGCTGCTGCTGGCGGAGCTGCTGCTGCCGACCGGGGGCGTCCTGGCCGTGCTCGGCGCGCTGGGGCTGGTCGCGGGCGGCATCATCGCGCTCGCCGACCATTCCGACGGCGCCGACTACCTGGGGCCGGCGCTGATCACACTCGGCATCCTCTCGGGCCTCAGCTTCTTCCTCATCGCCCGCAAAGTGCTCGATGCCCACCGCAACGAGCCGGTGCGCACCGGCTCGGAGGAGCTGATCGGCGCCCTGGCCGAGGCGCGGACCTCGATTGCGCCGGAGGGTCAGGTCTGGATCGAGGGATCCCTCTGGCGCGCCCGGCTCGCCGGGGGGAATGGCCACGTTCAGATCGGGGATAGAGTCAGGGTCGAGGCGGTCGAGGGCCTGACCCTCGTGGTGCGCCCGGAGTCGCCGCCCACCGAGCCAGTCGAGGAAGGAGCGGGTTGATGGAAGTCGCGATCGGGGTGCTCGTCGTCCTGGTGATCTTCGCGCTGATCGCCGTGGGCGCGGCGGTGCGGGTGCTGCGCGAGTACGAGCGCGGCGTCATCTTCCGCCTCGGGCGGCTGACCGCCACCAAGGGGCCGGGGATGATCCTGCTGATCCCCGGGATCGACCGCATGGAACGAGTCGACCTGCGCACCGTGACCCTCAACATCCCGCCGCAGGAGGTGATCACCCGCGACAACGTTCCCTCCAGCGTCAACGCGGTCGCCTACTTCCGGGTCGTCGACCCGAATCGGGCGATAGTCGAGGTGGAGAACTACCTCCTCGCCACGTCGCAGATCTCCCAGACGGCGCTGCGCTCGGTGCTCGGCAAGGCGGAGCTCGACCAGCTCCTCTCCGAGCGCGAGCGGCTCAACGAGGAGCTGCAGAAAATCATCGACGAGTCGACCGAGCCCTGGGGCGTCAAGGTGACGGCGGTCGAGATCAAGGACGTCGAGATCCCCGAGCAGATGCAGCGGGCGATGGCGCGCCAGGCGGAGGCCGAGCGCGAGCGGCGGGCGAAGATCATCAACTCCGAGGGCGAGTTCCAGGCCGCGCAGAAGCTCACCGACGCGGCTGACATCATCAGCACCAACCCCGCCTCCCTGCAGCTGCGCTACCTGCAGACGCTGCTCGAGATCGGCGGCAATCAGAACACGACGGTGGTCTTCCCGGTGCCGATGGACATCTTCGAGCCGTTCCTCGAAAACGCGCGGCGCGGGCAGGGCGGCGGCAGGCGGCCGTCGTCGTCTTCCCAACCCCCTCCGCCCGAGGGGGGCGACCCGCCACCGTCCCCGTCCTGACCCGCGTCAAGGCGCCGACTCCCTGCCGACGCGCAGGCTTGCCGTGAACTCAGATCAGCGCGCCCCCGAGATCCGCATCGACCAGCTCACCGGCCTGCGGACGATTCTCGCCCCCGGCCGGGCCGCACGGCCTGACAGCTTCAAGGCCGCCACGAGCGAACCGAAGGGCGCCACCGGGTGCCCCTTCTGCGAGGGCCGCGAGGACCAAACGCCCCCTGAGGTCGGCGCGCTGCGTCCGGGGGACGGCGGCGCCGACACCCCGGGGTGGAAGACGCGAGTGGTGCCGAACCTCTATCCGGCGCTGGCGCAGCCTGGGGCCGGCGGAGGCGGGCGCGGGGCCCCCGAGCCGGGGACCGAGAGCGAGGCGGGCGCCTTTGCCAGCACCGGCGACCCGTTGCTCGCCTCGCGTCGCGCCGGCGAACCCGACCTCTTCGCGGCGCGACCCGCGCTCGGCGAGCACGAGGTGATCGTCAACGCACCAGAGCATGTCCTCGCGATGGCCGACCTCGGAGACGAGCAGTTCGCCGCCGCGGTCTCGACCTGGCGAGAGCGGATGCGAGCGCATCCCGATGCCTCTTACGTGCAGCTGATCGTCAACGAGGGCGGAGGCGCCGGCGCCTCCCTGGAGCACACCCACGCCCAGCTCTACGCACTGCCGTTCGTGCCCGCCGCGGTGGCGCGAGAGCGAGAGCGGGCGGGCGCCTACGGCGAACGCACGGCGGGCGGGGGATTGCTGAGCGACGTCCTCGTCGAGGAGGTAAGGCGCCGCGAGCGGCTGGTGTCGATAGACGACGAGGCGGCCCTGATCTGCCCGTGGGCTTCGCGATCGCCGTTCGAGGTCCGCGTCGTCCCGCGACGGGAAGCGGCCGCCTTCGAGAACGACACGGCCGGGACGGCGATGATCCTGACGGCGCTGCGAGCGCTTGCCGCGCGCTTTGGCCGCTCTCCGGAGCTGAACCTCTGGGTCCGCACCGCGCCCCGGGGAGCAGAGGGCTTCCACTGGCATGTCGACATCGCTCCGCGACTGACCATCAAGGCGGGCTTCGAGATGGGGACCGGCGTCGACATCAACACCTACCCGCCGGAGCAGGCCGCCGCGGACCTGCGCGAGTCGCTCTCCTGAGCAACCCGCGCCGGTAGGGTGGCTGGATGCCCCCGAATCCACGTCCGATCCCCCGGTTCATCGCCGACACGACCCAGGAGGGGATCCCCCATGGCCGCTTCGCGGAGCGGCTGACGGCGTGCTTCAGGGAGGCATGCGACGCAATCGACGACCTCCCCAACGGGGTGCAGATGCCGGCGGAGATCGATTGGTTCCTGGAGCGGGCCTGGGGAGGCCGCGTCTGGGTGCCCTGCTCAGCCCATGCCGAAGGGCCAGACGGGTCCCTCGAGCTGTTCGGTCACGTCTCCTACGTTCAGCCGCCGGAGGGCGAGCCGTCGGACCTTCGCGCCAAGGCCGACTTCACCGACGTCCTCGCCGAGGACAACCCGGACTGGCAGATCGACCTCAACGACGACGTGATCGGCCGCTGGCGCGGCGAGAACGGCCGCGCCGGCGACGTGACGTTGGTTTGGGGGCGCCCGCTGGTCGCCGGAGCCGTGGCGGCAACCGCCGAGCTGGAGATGGAGACGGTCGACCAAGAGGCGATCTCCAATGGCCGCTTCACCCTCGTCGCACTCGATGCGCTGCAGGGCTACGGGGATGACGTCTTTTTGCAGGTGAAGCTCTGGAGCCGCCGTGGCTTGGAGGTTGCTTCGGAGAGCCTCTACGATCAGCCGCCGGGGCCCGATAGCTGAGCTGGATAGGGGCGACTCCCTCCTAAGGAGTAGCCCACGGCGCACCACTCCCCGCCGTCCGTATCGCCACTTTTGGCTCCCAAGAGCCAAAAGCGCCCATACGCTCAACTGACCCCGAACCCAAAACAAAGCCAACTGGGAACGCGCTGGGAACAAGTCCCCTTCCCAAGAGAGGTAACGAGAACGACTCCCGCTCCGTTCCCTCTACATGGGCACAAAACTCACCGAAGCTCGAACCGACCACGAAAGCCGCCCCCTCCCCGCCGGAATCTACGCGCTCACCCGAGAGGACGGCACCATCGCCAGCTACAAGACCCGCTGGCGAGCCGAGGACGCCAACGGCGTCCCCCGCAACGCCTCCAAATCCTTCTCCGTCGCCAAGTTTGGCTCAGCCGACAAAGCCCTCCAGGCGGCGATCGCACACCGCACCCGCTCTATAACCACAACCACACCCCTCTCATCGAGACCCGACCCCTCAACCAAAACCACCGTCGCCGCCCTCTTCCAAGAATGGTGCGTCAAACGAGGCGCCGTCCTCTCGAGGCGCTATTCCGAAGACGCAGTCAAACGATGGGACCGCGAGATCGCTCCCCGACCGATCTCACAGGTGCAACTCGGCCGCCTATCCCAAGACCCTTCCATCCTCACCCGCTTCCAAGACGAACTCGAGGCCGACGGCCTCACCCCATCGAACCGCGCCCAGATCCTGAAGATCCTCCGCGCGGTCCTACGATGGGGACGCCGCCGCTACCCCAACGCACTAACGCTCGAGCTCTCCGGCCTCTTCGAGGTCCCGACCCACAGCCATCAACGCCTCGCCTACAGCGCCGACGCCTACGGCCTCGAGCGCATCATCGAGGCGGTCCTCCACCGCCACAGCCGCAACAAGCTCCTTCCGCTCCGCGACGCGGCACTTGTTGCCGCGATGGGCTTCACGATCGCCGCCCGACCCTCCGAGTGGCTCCACTCGGCAACCTGGTCGGGACTCCACAAGAGCTCGATCGAACTTCAACGCCCCGACTCCGACAACCCGACCGCACACAATGAAATCGGACTCAAGACCGGCGCCCGAGCGGCACTCCTGCTCCCCAACGCCCACGACCGCATAACCGCATACCGCCTCGCACTCGAGGCCGAGTTCGGGCCCCAGCCCGAACACGCCCTCGTCTTCCAGGCTCTCGACCCAAACGGGCCCATCTGGGACGGCAAAGCAAAAAAAGCCACACCGACACCCTGGAGCTACAACTACTACAAAAGATGGACCGCCCGAATCTGGCGGCCCGCCCGTAACCGAGCGGCCACGGCTCCCGCCGCACCACAAGGCCTCAACACGATGCGCTTCTACGATTGCCGCCACACCGCCATCTCTATGGCCCTGCACTCAACCCTCGTATCCGGCCCCCACGGAATGAACCTCCACAACCTCGCCGGCTGGGCCGGCCACGACGTGCAAACCCTCCAGCGTTACTACGCACACGTAATCGCCCGATACCAGAACACCGAGCCAATCGATCTCACCGCGGAGTGCCAAGCAGCACGCGAAAAAGTCGAAAGCAACCCCGCCTACGATTAACAAAAACAACCCCTGCCCAACAACCGGCAGCGATCAACTCAAGGAGGCCACGCGACTCTCTCTCGCAGCCAACAACAACTGCAGATTCTCACTCGCGCGAGCCGAACGCCCTGAGCTACCCCCAGAACCACCCAAACCCACACCGTCATCCACATCCCCCACCGCAGCGACAACCTCACACATCATCCAATTCCTCAAGTCGCCGTACCGGATCCGAACCCCACGCCCCCCGGCATCCCTATAGGCAACAAGCGTCCCGCTCGAATACGCCCTCCTTATCGTCTTAACGCTGCACCCGGCAACGGACGCCGCCGCACGCGCACTCAACATCCTCGCATCGTTGCTCAGTCTCAACTCCATCACTTCCAAGACGAGGCCAACGACCACAGCGACCCACCAACCTAAGGCCCTTCCAACACACGGCCACCACTCGCACAGCAACCGCCAACCACCTCCCTCCCGCCGAGTCGCGAGGTCGCAAAGCATCGCGCCGCCGGCAATCCCTTCAAGCCCCCAAGGGGGCTCTAACCGCCCTCGCTAAACAGCTCGGGTTCCGGGATCGCCTGATCGGCGCGTTCGCGCCCTCCGTCAACTCAGCCACGGAGGGAGCAACAGATGGCAAAACAGCTTCACGCGAGCGCAAACGACCGCGCCAAAACACGCACCCTTGCCGCCCATCTCTACTCAGCCCACCATCGCCGACTACTCGCAATCGGCAAACGAAACTCACCCACCACCGAGGATGCCGAAGAGGCCCTCCACGACACCTTCATCCTCTTCATCGACCACTTCGACCCAAACGCGGGAGCGCCACCACTCGCCTGGCTAACCCTTACCCTCAAACGCCGTTGCTGGGCGACCTACCGACGTCAACAACTACTCCATCGCCAACAACCGCTCCCAACCACCGACACAACGACCAGCGACGCCAGCAACGAACTCCTCGACCCCTCCAGGCTCCCGGACGAACTGGCCGTCGTCGCCGCCAAC
>DASSTR010000050.1:0-7946 GCA_035707825.1 Solirubrobacterales bacterium | reverse complement strand
GCCGCATGCAGCTGCTCCAGGCAGGCCGCGAGTCGCCGGCCCTCCTTCCCATCGATCTGGAGCCTCTGGTGCGTGCCCAGAGTCATCAATTCGAACCAGGCGTCGATGCTTCCACTGGCCGAAGCGCCGGCGGAAGCTCCTTCGTCAGGGCATTCCAGCGCCCCGTCCGCACCGACCTCGCCCCACACGAGGGCCTCTTCCCGCTGCCCTTGGGGCCCCCGTCCCGTAACGGTCAGCTCGAACCGCTTGCCCGCATCTTCCGGCGCGTGGGCCAGGGGCAGGCTGGCCGTCAGCACCCTCGCGGCCTCAGCAGCGCTCAAGCTCGATCCGGCACCCGAGCCCTTGACGCCTTCGCGCCAGTGGGCCAGCCCGACGATCAGCGCCATGTCCCGCCGCGCCAGCTCGGTCAGCCGGTAGCGCCGCCGCCGGCCTTCGCCATCGCAGGGCTCCAAGAGGCCGGCGCTCATGTAGAGGCCTATTCGCCTGCTCACCTGGTGAAAGCCGAGGCTGGAGCTGGCCTGCGCCAGCTCGGTGGCGGTGGCGGGCCCGGCGTTCAAGGCCCCGAGTATGTCCGATCGCCAAAGGTCCGCCAGCATCTCCAGGCGGTTCCACGAATGCGTGAGGATCCCCCCACCGGGGAGATGGTCTAGCGAAGCCCGGGCGAAGCGCTCGACGAGCGCGTAGAGGCTGGTGCCGCGAGGGTCGGTGAGGCGATTCACCACCTTCGACGGGACGCCTGGCTCCTCTTCTCGTTCGACGACCGCGATCCCCGCCAGGCGGTCGAGGTGTCGGTAGAGCGTCCGCGGAGAGTAGACCGGCACCCGCTCCGCCAGCTCCTTCGTCCGCAGGGGCCCCTCTCCCAGGGCGAGGAGGATTTCCCCGCCGGCGCCCGATCCGAGCAAAGCCAGCAGGTCGGTCACCTGGTCCAGGGGCTTGAGGAAGAAGACCCGCTCGAACCCGTTCACGACCTCCCTTCCCGTCTCCTGCCAGCCGAGGTTGGAGTAGAGCGCGATGTTCTCGTGCATCGCCGCGTTGGTGTAGAGGCGGAGCGCCGGAAGCCCCTCCCGCCGGGCCATCGTCTCGGCGCGGGCCAGCAGGGCCCGGCCGAGCCCCTTTCCCTGACGGTCCGGGTCGACGGCGACGTTCTCGACCAGAAGGTGATCGCCGGCCGGAGTCAGGACAAGCAGGCCGAGCACGCCGGCATCGACGCGCTCTTCGGCGACGAAGACGCGCCCCTGCGCGATCGCCGCGGCGTAGTCGTCGTCCATCGGCGCCGGCCGCCGGCCGATGCGCTCGACGTAGGGCTCATAGGCACGGCGGACGATGTCCTCGACGACGGCCAGGTCAGCATCTCTAGCAGCGCGAATCCGCATCTAGTGAGTCTTGTCGATCGGGTCCCGTGTCAGGTCGTGGGGACGGCTCAGCCCCGCATGGATACCCGGATCGCCGCCGGACACTCCCAGGCGCCTGGGCATAAGAAAGGGCGGCCCGAAGGCCGCCCTTTCATTCCCCTTGTCGCCCTGTTAAGCGATCAGCCCTTCGGGGTGCACGGCCGGATAACCGTGCCCGAGAGGGTGGTCGTGCCGTTTTCCGGCGCGGTGCGGTCTTCGTCTTTGAAGATCGCCTTGATGACTTTGGCGTTGAAGTGGCCGTCAGTACAGCGGGCTTCGATGTAGCTCCGCTTCTTGCCCTTGTAGGTGTACTTTTTCCCGAATTCGATGTTGAAGCTCAACACCGAGCCCGAGCCCCCGGCGATCACCGGGATTTTCGAGACGGTGCTGAGGCCGTAGCGGCCTTTGTGGACCTTCTTGATCGTCACCGTGGTGACGACTGCGGAAGGCACCGGGACGGTGATGAACGTGTGGATGTAGAGCGTCGTCTTGCCGCCCTTGGTGCCGCCGTTGAAGACGGTGATCGGAGCGTTGACCGCAATCGGGCTCTGTTCCTGGAAGGCAATTTCGATCTTGCCGCTGCCCTTGCCGACGATGGTCTTGCCGCAGACCCTCTTGGCGGAATTGGTGTCCCGCGCCTCGAGCTGGCTGCCCTTGCAGACCGGCAGGCCGGTGGTGTCGATCTTGCCGTTCTTGTCGAAGTCGATCAGCGCTTCACGGATCGCCGCCGGGTGACCGCCGGTCTTGTCCGAGACTTCGCCCTTGACGTTGACCGTCACCGGGGCGTAGCTCTTCTTCGGAAGCGCCTTCGGCGAGACTCCGCCATCGGCTTTCAGAACCAGATTGCCCGCCTGGAAGATGCTCCACTTTGCGGCCGACACGGCTGCGAAGGCCAAGGCCAACGTCGCGCCCAGGGCGAGTACCACAATCAGCTTTTTACGCATAATCCCTTTCTCTCCTTTGTGGCCTGCCCGTCAGGCCCTGGCCATACGGCCGGTACATCTCTCCGCACGGCAAATTACCAATATTGCCTATCGAATAAACCCTGCCCCCACCAAAAAGGAGCGCCTTAACAGACCCTTCTCAGCCCTCTTTCGGGGCCAGTTCGACCTTCTCTCGCTCCTCAGCGGCCTTTTCCGGCCCCAGAAAAGGAAGGGTAATCCAAAAGATAAGGTCCGGCAGGCGCTCGGGCAACCCTGACGCGGCCCCGTGCAGGATCTCGCTGTAGAGCAGCTCGTTGATCCCCCCGGCCAGCGAGAGGGACGTGATCTCCGGCAATTCGACCGAGGTTTCCTCGCGGCCGGCGTCGAGGAAGCGCGTGAACTGGCGCAGGGCGGCATCCCGGCGCGCGAGGGCTCGCGGGCCCGCCGCGAGCACCTCGACGATCGCGAAGCGCGCCTCGTCCGGATGCTCGGCCAGATGCTTCAGCATCTCTCCCAGCCCGGCGGCGGCCTGCTCGGCCCACGGCGCCTCGGACTTCGACTCGAACCCCCGCGCCGTGTCGCCGAGCAGATTGCCGAGCAGCACGTCGTAGGTGGCGAGGAAGCAGTCCTCCTTGCTGTTGAAGAGCTCGTAGAACGTCTTGCGAGATACGCCCGCGAGCGCGATCACGTCGACGACGCGGGTATCGGGATACCCCTTCTCCGAGACCACCTCGATCATCGCCTGCAGGATCCGCCCCCGCTGCGACTCGGTGACCGCCTCGCGCGGCAGGCTGTGTCTGCCCCTAGGCAGCCGCTCGCTTAACTTAGCTTTGCGTCTACCCGAAGCCACATGGCAACTCTAGAGCAGAGGCCCCGCGAGCGGTCGGATTTTTCGCCGTTCTAATCTCGCCTCAGGCGGCGAGGAGGTTCGGCTCGTCGCCGATCCAGACCACCTGGTCGCGGGCCGGGCCGACTCCGACGAGCCGGACCGGCACTCCGACGAAATCGGCGATGTAGGCGAGGTAGTCGCGGGCCGCCCGCGGCAGGTCGGCCTCGCTTCGGCACTCGCCGATGTCGGCGTCGAACCCGGGCAGCTCCTCGTACTCCGGCTCGGCCGAGTGCAGGATCGACTGGTGGTAGGGAAAGCTGTCGAGGACGGCGCCCTCGCGCGAGCGGTAGCGGACCGCGACCCGCAGGGTGTCGAGCCCACTGAGCACGTCGAGCTTGGTGATCGTCAACGCGCTCATCCCGTTCAAGCGCACCGCGTAGCGGAGGGCGATCAGGTCCATCCACCCGCAGCGCCGCTCGCGGCCCGTCGTCGTCCCGTACTCGTGGCCGCGCTCGAGCAGGTGTCGCCCGACGTCGTCTTCGAGCTCGGTCGGGAAGGGCCCGGCGCCGACACGGGTCGCGTAGGCCTTGGCCACCCCCCAGACCTCGTCGATGTCGGTCGGGCCGACGCCGGCGCCGAGGCAGGCCGCTCCCGCGATCGGGTTGGAGGAGGTGACGAACGGATAGGTGCCGTGATCGAGGTCGAGCAGGGTCGCCTGCGCACCCTCGAAGAGCACCGTCCCCCCGCTGTCGAGCGCCTCCCAGCAGAGCCGCGCCGTGTCGGCGATGTGCGGCTCGAGGCGGTGGCCGAAGTTGACGTGTTCCTCGGTCATCGTGTGCAGGTCCAGGCGGGGGTCGGGAGCGTCGTCCATCGACTGGTCGCCCTCACGCGGCGCCTCTCCCTCCTTGCGCATCTTCCGGCGCCGCACGGAGAGTTCCCGCAGCGCCTGCTGCTTGGGCTCGAGGGCGGCGCGGATCTTCGTGCGCAGGATCTTCTCGTCGAGCAGGTCCTGGACTCGAATCCCCAGCCGCAGCGCCTTATCGGCGTAGCAGGGGCCGATTCCCCGTCGCGTGGTGCCGATCGAGAGCTTGCCCAGCTTGATCTCGCCGGCTGTGTCGAGCAGCACGTGGTAGGGCATGATCAGGTGCGCGTTGGCGGAGATCTTCAGATTGCCGACGTCGACGCCTCGCCGCCGCAGTCCGTCGATCTCCTCGAGGAGGATGCGCGGGTCGAGCACGACTCCGTTGCCGATCACGCAGGCCTTGTCGGAATGGAGGATCCCCGAGGGGATGAGATGGAACTTGAACTCTTCGCCGTCGCGGACGATCGTGTGGCCGGCGTTGTTGCCGCCCTGAAAGCGGACGATCGCCTGCGCGCGCTCGGCGAGCAGGTCGGTGACCTTGCCCTTGCCCTCGTCGCCCCACTGAGCGCCAACTATGACCAGGCCAGGCATGACCGAAGGATTGTGCCTGGTTTTACTCCCCGACCGCGTGCGCCTCGAGGCGCTGGTCGGGCCCGAAGAGCGGTAAGGGGTCGCCGCAGATCTCGATCAGGCGCGAAACGGTGCGCGAGCCGATCTGCTCCTCCAGCTGACGCTGGCCTTTGTCCACGTCGGTCTCGGCATTGCTGGTGATCATCACCGAGCGGCGGTTCTCGTAGCGCTCGTTGACCAGCGCGTACAGCTGCTCCACCACCCAATCCGTGTGCCGCTCGGCCCCCAGATCGTCGATGTAGAGGAGGTCGACCGACGTAAGCCGGCGGAAGAACGCCTCGTAGGCGTCCTCGGATTCCGTCGCCTGGTAGGTCTGGCGGATCTGGGTGAGGAGCTTCGGAGTGAAGTAGATCGCCACCGTCTTGCCGGCGGCCAGGGCGGTTTTCGCGATCAGCATCCCAAGCGTCGTCTTGCCGGTGCCGGTGTCGCCCATCAGCCAGAGCCCCTTACCGGCGGCGAGGTTCTCCTCGAGCTGATCGCAGAATTCGCCCACCGCCCCGACCACGTGCCTGGTGCGCATGTCCCGAGCCATGTCGGAAACGGGCGGGCGGTCGAATGAAACGCCCCTGTAGCGGGGCGGGATCGCGGAGGCAACCCCGCGTATTCGCCCCTGCTTGAGCCTGCTCTCCCGGCACTCGCAGGGGCGCGCCACGTCCTCGGGGCCGAGGATCCAGCCCGAGCCGTCGCAGACTCCCAGCGGGCAGACCTGTTCCTTGAAGGGTTCGCTGCGCGCGATCGCCATCAGCGGGCCCGTCCCATGAGCGGCAGTGCCGAGCCCCCCGCCATCAGAAGGGGTCGGAGCCCGCGCTGGCCACGTCGCCCACCGGCTCTACGCCGGCCGGTTGCTGGATCGGCTGCTCCTGATGGGCATGGTCGGCGAATTTGGGATAGCGGTCGAGGAAGACCAGCTTCGGCGAGCCGATCGGCCCGTTCCTATGCTTGGCGATGATCACGTCGGCCAGTCCGTCGGGCTCCTCTTCGGGGTCGCGGTAATAGTCCTGGCGGAAGAGGAAGGCGACGACGTCGGCGTCCTGCTCGATCGAGCCCGACTCGCGCAGGTCGGAGAGCATCGGCTTCGGCGGCGTGCGCTGCTCGGGCGCGCGGGAGAGCTGGGAGATCGCCAGAACGGGCACCTCGAGCTCGCGGGCGAGGATCTTCAGCCCACGGCTCATCTGGCCGACCTGCTCGACGCGGTTTGCCCGCGGGTCGTCGGGCCGCATCAGCTGCAGGTAGTCGACGATGATCAGGCCGAGGCCGCCCCTGTCCTGGTGCTGCGCGTGCAGCCGCCGCGCCTTGGCCCGCAGGTCGAGCAGGCCGAGGTCGGAGGAGTCGTCGAACCACAGCGGCGCCTGCTCGAGCTCGTTGCAGGCGCGGACGACCTTGGGCCAGTCGCGCTGCGAAACCTGGCCCTTGCGCAGCTTGTCGCCGGAGATCCGCGCGCGGCAGGCGATGAAGCGCTGCGCCAGCTCGACCTCCGACATCTCGAGCGAGAAGAAGGCAACCGGAAGCTCCCGTTTGACGGCGACGTTTTCGGCGATGTTGGCGACGATCGCGCTCTTGCCCATCGCCGGGCGCGCCGCGACGATGATCAGGTTGCCGGGCTGGAAGCCGCCCGTGATCGCGTCGATGTCGCGGAAGCCGGACGGCGTCCCCGTCATCTCGGTCTCGCCGGTGGAGAGCTTCTCGAGGCGGTCGACCTCGTCGTGGAGGATCTCGGAGAGCAGTTTGAAATCGCTTGCGTGCTCTTTGTGGGCGACGTCGAAGAGCAGCTTCTCGGCGCGCTCGGAGAGCTCGCGCGGTTCGCCGTCCCGCTCGTGGACCCAGGATTGGATCCGCTGCCCGGCCCCGAGCAGCCGCCTCAGCAGCGAGTTCTGCTGGACGATCTCCGCGTAGTGCTTGGCGTTGCCCGCCGCCGGGACCTTCGCCGCCAGCTCGGAGACGTAGTGCTTGCCGCCCGCCTCCTCGATCTCATTGCGCTGCACCAGCGCCTCGCTGACGCTGAGCTCGTCGACCGGCTTGGTGGCTGCGTAGAGGTCGTGGATGCAGCGGAAGATCACGGCGTGTTTCTCGAGGTAGAAGTCCGCCTCGTTGAGCTTCACCTCGTCGATCACGCCGGTCAGCGTCGGCTCGGCGACCAGCATCGCTCCGAGCACCGACTCCTCGGCCTCGATGTTCTGCGGCGGCACGTTGACGGTGGGTGGCTGCGACATCTGCTCTCAGTTTCGGGGTTCGCTCGGCGGCAAGACCGATCGCAGGGCTCTGCTCTGAGACCTGCGATCGACCCCGGTCCCGCCTTGGCCAACCTAGCCAAGCCGGCCGCGCGGGGGTTCTTGGAAAACGGGCTTTTTCCGCCCGAAACTCAAACGGCGGACGTAACCGCGCGATTCCTAAAGCGCAAATTGCGTTTTCGGCCTATGCCGATGGGCCGGCGGGCTCGGGGATCAGCCCGGCCTCCTCCTGGCGCCGCTCGCCCCGGCGCAGCATGCGCAGGGTGAGGATGGCGATGCTGAGGATCGCGGTGGCGCCGAGGCTGAGCTGAACGCTGAACAGGCCCTGGCGGGTCCAGTACACGTCCCTCAGGTCAAGCAGCAGGGCCGCCTCGTCGAAGGTGAGGCCCATGCCAATCCCCATCGGCACGGCGAGATGCTCCTCGAGCGCGTCGTCGTCGGTCAGCAGCGCCGTCGTCCCCGAGGCGAAAGCGATCAGGATCCCGGGCACGAAATGATGGATGTGGCGGCCGCCTACGCTGACGTTGCGGAACGGCCCGACGTCGTCGCGGATCGCCAGGGTCGAGATCCGCACAAACGCGAAGGAGCCGAGGAAGCCCGCCAGCAGGTTGAAGAGGACGGTCTCGCTGCGCGGGGTGGCGGCATAGCCGCTGACCGCCACGTTGACGGTGTCGAGAGCCGCCGCCGGCGCCACCTCGACCAAACCGTCCCCGGCGTCGTGCTCATGGGAGCGGCGGCGCAACATGCGCCCGAACTGGCCCGCGAGCACGGTTCCCGCCGCGCCGACCGCAACCGCCGCGAGGCCGACGGTAGCCCGCTCGGAGCGTGCCCATCCGAAACGCGTCCGCGCCCGGGCGCGCCGGCTGACGCGAGTGGGTAGGCGCAGCGAGCTCAGCGCCCACTCCTGTCGATCGTTCGTGGCACCTTGGGGGCAAGCCTAGCTGTAAGACCCGACCAGGTTGTTCCGCTTCAGCTCGCCGAGGCGGGCTCCGGGTGGCTTGTGGCTGAGGGAGCCGTGTGGTCTGCGCCAGTTATAGAACTCCAGCCAGCCGGATAGCGCCGCGGTGCGCTCGGACGAGGAGC
>DASSTR010000049.1:0-6909 GCA_035707825.1 Solirubrobacterales bacterium | reverse complement strand
TGGGCCGGCACGCGCTCGTAAAAGCTCCTCACCGCTTCCACCGTCGAGCCGAAGAGGGCATGGATCGTGCCTTCGCTCGCCACCGTCCCGGTCGTCGCATCGGTTGGATTGACTGTCTGCACCTGGAAGGTGTTGCCTACTTCGACGATTTGCCCGACGTAGAGGCCGCTGCGAACGATCACGCCGTTATAGGGGATCAAATAAGAGGACCCGGTGGGCCCGATATCCCCGAGCTGCACGAGTGTGCAATTGCAGCCGCCCTTTTCTTTGCCCGGCACCGCCGTCTGCCCCAGGTGCTGCGGCGCCGCCGCCGATGCGGGCGCTGCCAAACCCGTGCTCGCCAAAGCGGTGGCGCAGAGGATCGAGAAGGGGATGGAAAAGCGCCTCACCGCGCAGAGTGTTTCACCTAATCGAGGCCCGACGGGAAAGCTGGCCGGATCGACGACAGAGGGGCCTGTGATAGGCGGCGGTCAGTCCTGGCGCTCGGCCGCTTCGGCGGCGGCGGCCAGGTTCTCGACCATGGTCGCGAAGTACTGGACCCCAGGGTCGACCTTGCCGTACTGGCCCGCGGTGTAGCGGGCATAGACGCCCTCGAGGATGATCGCCAGCTTCCAGTAGCCGAGGGCGACGAAGAAGTCGAGCTCGGAGAGGTCGCGGCCCGATCTCTCGGCGTAGCGCGCGCGCAGCTCCTCGCGGCTCGGGAAGCCCGGAGCCAGGTTCGCCGGCTGGCCCAGCGAGATCCCCTCGTCCCCCTCCTGCGCCCAGTACACCATCAGCAGGCCGACGTCGGCGAGCGGGTCGCCCAGTGTGCAGAGCTCCCAGTCGACGACCGCCGCCACCTCGCCCTCGGGGGTGAGGATCATGTTGTCGAGCCGGTAGTCGCCGTGGACGATCGTCGCCGGCCCCTGCTCGGGGATGCGGGCCGAGAGCCGCTCGTGAACCGCGTCGATCGCCGGCAGCTCGCGGGTCTTCGACTTCTCCCACTGGCCCTGCCAGCGGTGCAGCTGGCGGGCGACGTAGTCCTCCTTGCGGCCGAGATCGCCGAGCCCGGCGGCATCGGGATCGACAGCATGGATGTCGACCAGGGTGTCGGCGACGCGCTCCCCGATCGCCCTCCGGTCGCCCTCGTCGGGAAAAGCGTCCGCCTCCGCAAGCCCGCGCAGGATCGGCCCCTCGACGAACTCCATTACATAGAAGGGAGCTTCGTTGACGCTCTCGTCCTCGCAGAGGCCGAGGACGGGCGCCACCGGCACATCTGTCCCGCCCAGAGCCGAGACCACCTTGTGCTCGCGCCCCATGTCGTGCGCGGAGCCGAGCCGCTTGCCCAGCGGCGGCCGGCGCAGTGCCCAGCGGCGGCCCGCCGTGTCGCTGACCCGGTAGGTCAGGTTCGAATGGCCCCCCGCGATGCGCTCGAAAGAGAGCGGCGGCTGGACGCCGGGAACGTGCTCGGAGAACCAGCCTTCGACCCCTTCGCGGTCGATCCCCTCGGGTGCCGCCACGGTGCCGTCCGCCGTGCCTGTAGCCTCGTCGCCGATCATGAAGCAAGCATATGCCCGCGGGGGCAGGCGGTTGAGCCCCTCCCTCGCCAGCCGGTTGACGATCGGCTTCGCGATCGCTTTTGCCGCCCTCACCGGCCTGGCGGTGATCGGCGTCGCGCGGTCCCTGCATCAGCGCCAGGACTTCGAGAACGCGACGGCCCGCTCCTACCAGGTGGAGATCGAGGCGCGCAACCAGCTGGTCCAGAACGTGCGGCCTGCGGCGGCCAGGGCGGAGGTCAAAGCCCAGGAACGCAAACGCCAGGAACTGCGCAACAACATCGACAGCCAGACCCGCGATACGGCGCTGCTGGTCGGCGCCGGCTTGATCGCGGGGCTGACGGGCGCGGCGCTCCTCTTCAACGGCCTGATCGCGTCGATGCGCCGTCCCCTGGAGGAGCTGGTCGAAGCCTCCGAACGCCTCGCGAGCGGCGACCTCGAAGCTCGCGTCAACGCCGGCGGGCTCTCGGAGACGGCGACCCTGGGCGCCGCCTTCAACGAGATGGCCGACGAGCTGCAGCGCCGCGCGGGCGAACGCGACCGGCTCGACCGGATGCGGGACGAGTTCGTCCTCACCACCTCTCACGAGCTGCGCAGCCCGCTCACCTCCGTGCAGGGCTTTGCCGAGCTGCTGATGCTGGAGCGCGACAACCTCAGCCCCAAGCAGGCCGACACCGTCGAGATCATCCTCGACAACACCCGCCACCTGGTGCGCCTCCTCAACGATCTGCTCGACCTGGCTCGCAGCGACGCCGGGCGGCTGGCGATCAAACCGGTGCCGACCGACATCGCTTCGCTGATCGACGACACCGTGCGCACGATGCGCAATCAGACCGAGGCCGCGGGCCAGCAGCTGAGCCAGGCCGTCGAGGGGGGGCTCCCCCCGTTACAGGTCGACCGGGACCGGATTCGCCAGGTTCTTGTGAATCTGCTGACCAATGCTCACGAGTATTGCCCCGAACGAGCGTCTATTCACGTGGCGGCGGCCCGTGTCGATGATGAAGTGGAGATCGCCGTGAGCGACAATGGACCAGGAATGTCTAGCGATCAACTCGAGCACATCTTCGACCGCTTCACGCGCGGCGACGCGGGCCTCACGCAACGGGTCGGCGGCACCGGGCTCGGCCTCGCGATCTCCAAATCGCTCATCGAGCTGCATGGCGGCACCCTGCGCGCGGTCTCGGCGCCCGGGCAGGGCTCGAGCTTCTTGATCCGGCTGCCCGTCGAGCCGAAGCCCGGCGACGCGAGAGGGCGGCAGGCCGCCGCGGAGGTCGACTGATGGCGCGCGTACTCGTCGCCGACGACTCCGAGACGATCCTGCTGCTGCTGAGGACGCGGCTCGAGATGGAGGGCCACGACGTCTCCACCGCGGCCGACGGCGAGGAGGTGATGGACGTCGTGCTGCGCGGGGGCGGCGAGCGCCCGGACGTGCTTCTGCTCGACGCGATGATGCCCCGCAAATCGGGCATCGACGCCCTGCGCGAGCTGCGCGCCGAGGGCATCGACACCCCGGCCCTGATCGTCAGCGCCCATCAGGACGAGGGGGACCTGACCACCTCGGACCTGGGCGTCGACGGCTACGTCACCAAGCCGATCGACTTCGAGCGGCTCTTCGCCAGTATCTCCGAGCTGACCGCCTAGTGGCCAAGGTCAGCTGCGGGCGATCTCGAGCCGGATTTCCTTGCCTTTGAGCTTGGTCCCGTCGAGGAACTCGACGGCGCGCTCGGCCTGATCGGGGTCGACGCGGACGAAGGAGAAGCGGTGCAGGACGTGGACGTCGTGGATCGCCTCCTCGGGCAGCACCGCGCCCTCGCGCAGCGCCCAGCGCAGGTCCTCCTCGTCGATGCCGCTGCGCTCGCCCCGATTGACGAACAGCTTCACGGTCTCCCCGCCCTCGCCGGGCTCGTCCTCGGCCGCCGCGCCGTTCCCGGCCGCGGCCTTTGCCTCTTCTCCATCGCCCTGCGGCCCTGCGGCGCTCTCGCGCCGGCGGCGGCGCGGTCGCGGCGCGTGCTCGAGACGCTCCTCGGGGCTCTCCCACTCGCCGATCGACGTCTTCACGTCGCGCTCGATGCGGTCGATCTCGTCGCGCTGCGCCGGCGTCACGAAGGTGATCGCACGGCCCGTGCGCCCAACGCGGCCCGTGCGCCCGATCCTGTGCACGTAAACCTCAGACGAGGCGGGGACGTCGTAGTTGATCACGTGGGTGACGTGCTCGATGTCGAGGCCCCGGGCGGCGATGTCGGTGGCGACCAGCAGCCGCACGCGGTGGTCCTTGAAGGCGATCATCACGCCGTCGCGGGAGCCCTGGCTCATGTCGCCGTGCAGCGCCTTCACGTCGAGGCCCTTGTCCTTCAGGGTCTTCTCCAGCCGGGAGGCGCCGATTTTCGTGCGGCAGAAGATGATCGCCTGCTCTGGTTCCTCCGTCTTCAGGAGCTCGACCAGCCTCTCGGCCTTCCGGTTCGCGGGGACCTCGACGTAGGCCTGGGCGATCGCGTCGACGGTGAGCGTCTTCGGCGTGATTTTGATCGTCACCGGGTCGTACATGTAGCCCTCGGCGAGCTTCTTGATCGGCGGCGGCATGGTGGCCGAGAAGAGCGCCGTCTGGCGGCCGCTCGGGCACATCCGCAGGATCTTCTCCACGTCCTCGATGAAGCCGAGATCGAGCATCTCGTCGGCCTCGTCGAGGACGACGTAGCGCGCCGCGGTCAGGACCAGCGAGCGCCGCGACATCAGGTCCATCATCCGGCCCACGGTGGCGACGACGACGTGGGCGCCGGCGCGCAGCTGGGACTGCTGGGATTTGATCGGGGCGCCGCCGAAGACGGCGACGATCTCGACGTCGAGGTGCTCGGCGTAGGCCCGCAGGGCCTGGGTCACCTGGATGCAGAGCTCGCGGGTCGGCGTCAGCACGACCGCCTGCACCTCGTCGTTGGCCGGATCGAGGTACTGCAGCAGGGGAAGCCCGAAGGCGGCAGTCTTGCCGGTGCCGGTCTGCGCCTGGCCGATCACGTCGTGGCCGCCGAGCAGCTCGGGGATCGCTTTCTCCTGGATCGGCGTCGGCTCCTCGAAGCCGAGCTCGTCGAGCGCCTGCTGGATCTCAGGCGCGAGGCCGAGATCGTGGAACTTGTTCATGAGGCGGGGTCCAAGAGAAGCTTGCCGCTGGTGCGGCGCGCGATCAGGTCTTCGTGGGCTCGGGCCGCTTCCGAGAGTGGGTAGACGCCGCCGATCGTGAGGGTGAGCTCGCCCGAGCCGACCGCGCCGAGCAGCTCGCCGATCATCTGCATCGCCAGCTCGCGGCGGGCGGCGAGGAGGTGGATCAGCCAGAACCCGATCACCGCCCTGGAGCCGCGCAGCAGCGCCGCCGTCGAGACCTCGCGCTGCTCTCGCGACGCGATCCCGAAGACGACCATCCGCCCCAGCGGCCCAAGCGCCGAGAGCTCTTCGTCGAAGGCATTTCCGCCGCTCATGTGGAGCACCGCGTCAACCCGGCGGCCGTCGTTGGCGGCGAGGATCTCGTCCTTGAGGCTCTCCGAGCGCGAGTCGACTGTCGCGTCGGCGCCCAGCTGCTCGACCAGCGCCCGCTTCTCTTCGCTCGAGGCGAGGCCGATGACCCGCGCGCCGGCGCTCTTCGCGAGCTGCACCGAGAGCGACCCGGTGCCGCCCGCGGCGGCCTCGACGACAACCGTCTCCCCCTCGGCGACCC
The DNA here is from genome assembly GCA_035707825.1 of Solirubrobacterales bacterium. Lineage (GTDB taxonomy): Bacteria > Actinomycetota > Thermoleophilia > Solirubrobacterales > 70-9 > VRUE01. The sequence continues at coordinate 1,671 of DASSTR010000049.1, read as the reverse complement.
TGGCGCAGAGCCGCACCAGCGCCATCGCGGTGAGGCCCTGCAGGAGCAGCGCCGCCGCCTGGTCGTCGTCGACCTCGTCGGGCACCGGGACGATCAGCGCCTCGGGGACGACGACCTTCTGGGCGTAGGCGCCGCCGCCGAGCAGCGCCGCGACCCGGCGGCCGTCCTCGGTGCGGCCGCTGACCTCCCCACCGGGGATCATCGGCAGGGACTGCTCGGCCAAATAGTCGTTGCGGGTCGCGTGAGTGTCGGCGAAGTTGATTCCGGCCCGCGCGATGTCGACGAGGACCTCGCCGTCCCCGGGCACGGGATCGGGCAGGTCGCGGTACCGCATGACCTCGGGCCCGCCGAACTCCTCGATCTGGACAGCTTTCATCGCTCAGACCCTACGGATACTGTTCGCGCCATGTCATTGACCGTGGTCGGCTCGATCGCCTTCGATTCCGTTCGCACGCCCTTTGGGGAGCGCGAGCGCATGCTGGGGGGCGCCGCCGTGCACTTCTCGCTTGCCGCCAGCTTCTTCACCGATGTGAGGACCGTCGGCCCCGTGGGCGACGATTTCGGCTCCGCCGAGTTCGAGGTCCTGCAGCGGCGCGGCATCGTCACCGACGACATCGAGCGGGTGCCGGGTGGGGAGTCCTTCTTCTGGCGCGGGCGCTACGACTTCGACCTCAACGTCGCCCATACCGAGGACACGCAGCTCGGCGTCTTCGCCGAGTTCGAGCCGAAGCTCTCCGACGCCTCACGGGCCGCCGACACTCTCTTCCTCGCCAACATCCAGCCCGACCTGCAGCGGCAGGTTCGCTCGCAGTGCGCCGCCGAGCGCTTCAGCGGCCTCGACTCGATGAACCTCTGGATCGAAACCGCCAGGGACTCGCTGATGGCGGCGATCGGAGAGGTCGAATGCGTCTTCCTCAACGACGCCGAGATCCGCCAGCTGACCGGCGAGTCGAACCTCGCCCGGGCGGCACGGGCGCTGATGGGCCTGGGCCCGCGCGCCGTGGTCGCCAAGCAGGGCGAGTACGGCTCGGCGCTGTTCACCGAGAACGGCTTCTTCGCGCTGCCGGGCTTTCCGCTCGAGGAGGTGCGCGATCCCACCGGCGCGGGCGACAGCTTCGCCGGCGGCTTCCTGGGCTACCTCGACGGCCACGGCGGTGAGATCGACGAGAGCTGCCTGCGGCAGGCGATGGCATACGGCACCGTGCTCGCCTCCTTCAACGTCGAGCAGTTCGGCACCGAGCGCGTCTCCCGCCTCAGCCGCGAGGAGATCGACGCCCGCTTCGCGGAGCTCTCCGAGATGACCCGCTTCGAGCCGCTTCCGGCCGCCGCCGAGTAGGGCTCGCCCGTCTCCCAGACGGCGATAGGCAAAACGAGCGAACTGCGATACTGGCCGTTCGGGAAATACGAGTGCGAGGAGGGGTGATGGCCACCGATCAGCAGACAAGCAGCGCAACCGCCGACGGTGCAGCCGCAACCGGCTCGGACTCGCTATCGGTCACCGACAACCGCACCGGCCAGACCTATGAGCTGCCGATCACGGACGGCACGGTGCGGGCGATGGACCTGCGCCAGATCAAAGTCGACCCCGACGAATTCGGAATGCTGGCTTATGACCCGGCCTTCACCAACACCGCCGCCTGCCGCTCGGCGATCACGTTCATCGACGGCGAT
>DASSTR010000048.1:0-20962 GCA_035707825.1 Solirubrobacterales bacterium | reverse complement strand
GCCAGAACGGCGAGGCGGACGACTCTGCGGCCGCGGGGCCGAGGTTCACCCTCGAGCTGAACCAGGACCAGAAGGACATCCGCGACTGGGTGCACGGCTTCGCCGAGGGCACCGTCCGCCCGGCCGCCTCCGAATGGGACGAGCGCGAGGAGACCCCCTGGCCGGTGATCCAGGAGGCCGCCAAGATCGGCCTCTACGGATTCGAAGGCCTGGCCCAGTTCTGGGCCGATGAGACGGGGCTGACGCTGCCGATCGTCAACGAGGAGCTCTTCTGGGGCGACGCCGGCATCGGCATGAGCATCTTCGGCACGTCGCTGGCCGTCGCCGCGATCTTCGGCCAGGGGACGCCGGAGCAGCTCGGCGAGTGGATCCCGCAGTGCTTCGGCACCGCCGAGGAGCCAAAGGTGGCTGCCTTCTGCTCTTCTGAGCCTGACGCCGGCTCCGACGTATCCGCGATCCGCACCACCGCGAAATACGACGAGGCCAAGGACGAATGGGTGCTGAACGGCCAGAAGGCCTGGGCGACCAACGGCGGCATCGCCGACGTCCACGTCGTGATCGCCACGGTCGATCGCGAGCTGGGCTCGCGCGGCCACGCCGCTTTCGTCATCCCGCCCGGCACCAAGGGCTGCGAGCAGGGCGCCAAGGTCAAGAAGCACGGCCTGCGCGCCTCTCATACCGCCGACGTCCATCTCGACGACTGCCGCGTTCCCGGCGCCTGCTTGCTCGGCGGCAAAGAGAAGCTCGACGAACGGCTGGCCCGTGTCCGGGAAGGCAAGAAATCGAAATCGCAGGCGGCGATGCAGACCTTCGAGGCAAGCCGCCCGACCGTCGGCGCGCAGGCCCTGGGCATCGCCCGCGCGGCCTACGAGTACGCGCTCGACTACGCCAAAGAGCGCCGGCAGTTCGGCAAGGCGATCATCGAGAACCAGGCGATCGCCTTCACCCTCGCCGACATGAAGCTGGAGATCGACGCCGCCAGGCTGCTGGTCTGGCGTGCCGCCTGGATGGGGCGCAGCGGCCACAAATTCGAAAACGCCGAGGGCTCGATGTCGAAGCTGAAGGCCGGTGAGGTCGCGGTCTGGAGCACCGAGCGGGCGATCCAGATCCTCGGCGGCAACGGCTACACCCGCGAGTTCCCGGTCGAGCGGATGCACCGCGACGCGAAGATCTACACGATCTTCGAGGGCACCTCGGAGATCCAGCGCCTGGTCATCTCCCGCGCCATCTCGGGCGTCCACGTCAAGTAGGGCCACTTCCTCGCGTAGCGTGGCCCGGATGAGGCCGAATGACGCTGCGCGAAGACTGCCCCTCCTCGACATCCCGCGTAGCGCTGCTACGCGGGAATCTCGTCGTGACCGTCTCGCTTGGTCATCGACCTCCCCGACCTCACGCTACCCTCGGTCGTGGCCCTTCTCGGGCAATTTTTTGAAGGAGTGAACTCCCGAAGGGGCTGTTTCTGAGGCCCTTGAGGGTAAACGGGATATCCGGTTAGCTGCCCCTGATCGCATCGCGTTTGGGCTTACGTCTGGTCGTTTCAGGCATGAGCGGAGCACAGATGCCGTCGAGGTGAGCCCAATAGGAAGCGAGAGGGGGCGACGCTAGATCGGAGTGCGACACCCTCGTCGTCCCTTGCTCATCAACTTGAGCATGAAATACATGCCGAACTTGATGCGCTGGCCCGGCACCCATCGAAGCTGACGCACTCGTTTTCACGCGGAAGCGGAGCCCATGCCGGCTACAGGGGTCTCGACAAGCTCACGGCAAGCCGAGCCGACAGGAGATCCCGAGCATGCGTGAGGAACATCGTCAACAGGTCTGCGGCAAGATACGCGTCGATGGGGGGCGTTGCGATCGTTGTCTTCAGCGACTTGGTCGATTCGACCGCCCTGCTCGCGCGCCTCGGTGACGATCGGATGGACACCGTTCGCCGCGCTCACGTCAAGGACGTGAGCGATGCCGTCGCGCTGGGCGACGGGCGTGTGATCAAGACGCTCGGCGACGGCGTGATGTCGACTTTCGAGAGCGCCCTGGGCGCTCTGCGGGCAGCGGCGGCGATTCAGGCGGCGGTCGAGCGGCTCGACGTCGAGCACGGCAGGATTGGGATCGCGGCACGGGTTGGGGTAGCGGCCGGCGAGCCGATCCCCGACGGCGACGACCTTCACGGGATGCCGGTGGTGATCGCGAGTCGGCTCTCCTCGGCCGCAGGGACTGGGGAGGTGTTGGTGCAGGAGCTGGTCGCAGGCCTCGTGGCCTCGCGCGACGGAGTGGCGCTGGATGCGGCTTGCGACTTCGAGCTGAAGGGCGTGCCGAACCCTGTGCGGGCGGCGAAGTTGCGCTGGCGAGACCTGGCGGCAAACAGCGCAGGACCGGTGAACGCCGGGGGACCCGATAGCGGCACGGCACCTGCGGAAGCTGTCGGTCCCACCACCATCTCGATTCCACAGCTGCTCGCCGCCTACACCGATGAGCCGCTGATCGGCCGCGACGCGGAGATTGGCGCGTTGCGCGAGGCGACGGCGCCGCGGCCGGGCCGCCGGGCGGTGCTGGTCCTCGGCGAACCGGGGATCGGCAAGACCCGTCACGCGGCGGCGGCGGCCGCCGAGGCGCACGCGCAGGGTGCAGTCGTGGTGCTGGCGCGCTGCCCGCCAGAGGCGGTGATCGCCTTCGAGCCGTGGGTGCGGGCGATCGGCGAGCTAGCGCTGGCGGGGGACGAAGTCTGGCGCGCGCGGCTCGCCGAGGCGGCCGGAGCCGAGCTCTCCGCGCTCGTGCCCCAGCTCGCCGAGCACGCTGGCTCCGCCGAGCGGGCCGGCGCCGGAGAGATGGTGGCCGCAGAGGGTGCCCGCTACCGGCTCCTGAACGGAATCAGCGCCGCGCTGTCGTGCGCGGCCGGCGAATCGCCGCTGCACCTGGTGCTCGACGACGCCCACTGGTGCGACGCGGCATCCGCCCAGGCGCTCGAGCACCTGCTGAGCAGCGCGCCCGACCGCATGGTGCTGGTGGTCACCGCACGCGATCGTGAGATGGGACGCGGGCATCCGGTCTCCCGGGCGCTTGCCGACCTGCGTCGCACTGGCGACCTCAGCGAGCTGCACCTGAAGGGCCTGGATGCCTCCGGCCTGGCGGCGCTGCTCGGCGCCCGGCTGGGGCGGTCGATCACGCCGGGCCTCGCGGCGCGCCTCGCGAGGCGCACCTCGGGCAACCCCTTCTTTGCCGGGGAGCTGGCGCGGGACCTCGACAGCCAGGGCGCGCTGCGTGACACCGAGGCGCTGGAGAAGGCGCCGGTGCCCGACGCGGTCGGCGATCTGGTCGAGGAGCGGCTGGGGCGGTTGGACCCCGAGACCGAGAAGCTGCTCGGCGCTGCCGCGGCGATCGGCCCCTCTGCGCCGGTCGCCCTGGCGGCTAAGGTCGCCGGCCTCAAGCCCGAGGAAGCCGACCGCGCCGTGGCGGAGGCACTCTCGGAGCGACTGGTGGATGACGTGGCCACGGCCCAGCCGACGATCGCCTTCCCCCACGCTCTGATCCGCGAGGCCCTGCTCGCCGGCGCCGGCGACGCGGTGCAGGCGCGCCTGCACCTTGCGATCGCGAGGGCGCTGGAGGAGGAGCCCGGCGTGGAGCCGGCCGAGCTCGCGCGCCATTACAGCCTGGCGGTGGCCGTGGCAGGCCCCGAGCCGGCGATAGCCGCCCACCAGGCGGCGGCCAGGGCGGCCGCCGCCGACCACGATCACGAGCAGGCCGCCGACCACATGCGCAGCGCGCTCGCTCTGCTTCCCAACGGCGACCTTCCCGCCCGGGCGCCGGTGCTATTGGAGCTCGGCGAGCAGGAGCTGCTCGCCGCCGACCTGGTCCGCGCGCGCCAGGCCTTTCGCGCCGCAAGCGATGCAGCCCGAGGGATCGGCGACTCTGCGTTGCTCGCCCGTGCCGCCCTCGGCTTCGCAGGCGGCGACGTCGGCTTCGGCTGGGAGGTGGACACCGGCGACACCGCGGCGGTCGATTTCCTGCGCGAGGCCCTCGAGGCCCTCGGCGAGGAGGAGCCACGCCTGGCGCTGCGGATCACCTTCCGACTCACCTATTTGCTGGCATTTACCGACGACGACGACGTGATGCCCGACCTCGTCAGGCGTGCCGAGCAGTTGGGTGGGCGCCTCCGTGACGGCGAATCGGAGGTGCTGACACGCTTCACGCGACTGGCCGCGGAGTTCTCCCGCGGCGCCGACCCGATGGCCGTCTACGGCAGGTTCGGCGAGATCCTGGAGCTGGTCGAGATCGCTGAGGGGTGCGGACGCGAGGAGCTGCTGTTTCGCACGGTGATGTGGTCGGCGGTGGCCCATTACGCTCTGCGTCGCATACCGGAATGCGAGGCGGCGATCGAGCGGGCCGGGGAGATCGCCGACCGTCTAGGCAGCCCCCGCTTCACCTGGGAGCTGGACGTCTGTCGTGGCTCGCGCCTGTTGGATCGCGGCGACCGCGCGGGCGGCGAGGCGTTGATCCGTCGCGCCGGGGTGATCCTGCGCCGGCTGCGCCCAGACATCCAGGTTTCGGTCGAGCTCACGTTCCTCTCTGTGAACGGATTGATGTTCGACGCCGAGGCGAAGCTGGGCCGCGCCCTCTGGGAGGTGATGGACGCCGTCGTCGCACAGGGGTCGCTGACGACCCTCGTCGCCTTCGGCGCGGCCCTGGGCGGAGAGGTTGAGATCGCGGGTGAGCGGCTCGAGAGAGCGCTTTCCGCCGATCTGGCACCGATACGACGGCCGGACGGACACGTGCCCGCCGCCTTGTGCTACCTCGCCCTGACCGCAACGCTGATCGGCGACCAGGCTGCCGGAGAGCGACTGCGGACTCTGCTGGAGCCGTTGCGTCCATACCTGATCCAGGCGCCACCCTCGGTGTTCTTCGGCAACCTGCCCGAGTGGCTGATCGGCCGCCTGGAGCTCCTGGCGGGCAGGCCCGAGGCGGCCGTCGAGGAGCTGCGCGAGGCAGTCGAGCAGGCCGATGAGCTCAACCTCGTCTTGACCAGAGCATGGGCTCGGGTAGACCTGGCCAGCGCGTTGCATCGCTGCGGCGCCACCGAGGAGGCGCAGGCGGCGCTCGTTGAGGGCGAAGAGATAGTCGCCCGATACGGCCTCGGCCTTGTCGCGCGCTGCGCCGCCGAGGTTAGGGCGGAGCTCGAGGGACGGGAGCCGCCGAGGCCGGCTCGGGGCGCCGAGCAGCGCCCCCGCCCAATCCGGGCGATCAGGACTCGGGGAACGCGGCGAGCGCTGGCGGCTATGACGGCCGGACTCGACGATGCCGAGCTCGAGCGCCGCTTCGCCGAGCCGCGGCGCCAGCGAGCACTGATGAAAAGTGTCGCGCGCGGGTTCCAACCGGCCCAGGCGGGCGGTTTCAGTGGGACGATCGCCTATGAGCTGGAGCCATACGGGATCGAGCCGCCACACGACGCACCCTGGCGCTGGGCAATCGAGGTCGACTCCAAGGCCGCCCGCGCCCGCCTGCTCGAGCCGGCGCCTCTGGACGCGGCGGTGACGGTCCACTTCGGCCTCGCGGATTGGGTACGAGTCTTGGCGGGCAAGCAGGACCCCCTCACCGCAATGGTCTCCGGGCGCTGCAGCGTCGAGGGCGATGTCACCCTCGCGGCGCGCCTGGAGGCGATGTTCGGCGCTCGGTAACGGTACGCCGCATCCAGCGCGAAGAGCGGCGAGACCATTCGTGTTTGCCCTCTCGGGTGTGGCTGTTGCTGTTTTGCGGGAGCAGGCGAGGATGCTTGCCTGGCCCAGGCCGCAGTTCTACGGCGGGCCTCTCGAGCTTCCCCATGCCGGGCAGCTTGGGGACATTGAGGGAAAGCGGCTGCTTCTTCGATCGCGAGCGGTAGCGTAAGACGATGCCCGGTGCCGTCGACCTTTACTGGCTTCCCCTCGGTGCCGGCGGTCACTTCGTCCGGCTGAACGGTCGCATCTACGAGGCGGTGGCCGCTCGCCTGCAACGACGTGATCCGCTCCTCCTCTACCACTCGGCCCTGCGGGTCCAGACGGGGAAGGAACGCTTCGTGATCGAGCAGGCACCGGTTCATGACTGGAGCGGGAAGCTGCGGGGCGTCGTTGGCGAAGGCCCCGTCGGCGCGCGTTGGGCCGGCCGATTCCGGATCTTCCGTTACGAGATCCGCCTGTGGCTCGATGGTCACATTCCAGACGTCGCCGAGGCGGTGGACAGTCCCCGCCGGCTCAGCGACGACGAGGATCGAGCACACCGTGTGCTCGATGTCGTCGCGCAGGTTCCGACTCCGGTCTGGGGGCGCGATGAGCTTGGCGCGGGGGAAATGTGGAACTCGAATTCGGTGATCGCTTGGGTGATCGCGCGCAGCGGGCTCGACGCCGAGTCGCTTCGACCCCCTCCGGGAGGGCGCGCTCCCGGCTGGCAGGCCGGACTCGAGGTTGCCCGCAGGCAGGGAAGTGTCGGGCAGGACAAACACCAACGCACAGGTGACCCATTAAGGGAAGGCCCACTCGGGCTCTGACCCCACTTCTCTCTCTGTCTGCGCCCAGGATCGGGAAATACGACAGATCAAGCGCCGCGGGCTTTGAGGCCGGCTTTGCGGAGGCGCTTGGCGGCTTGGAGCTCCTTTTTGTCCGGGCCTTTCTTTTTTGGGCCCGGGGTCTCCAGGGTGGCGGGCAGGCCCTCGAAGCGGGGCTCGGAGAGGAAGGCGGCGAGACCCTTTTTCCCCATCTCTCCCTGGCCGACGTTGGCGTGGCGGTCCCGGCAGGAGCCGAGCGGGGCGGCGGCGTCGTTGACGTGGACGCAGCGCAGGCGCTCCAAGCCGACCTTCTCGTCGGCCTCGTCGAGCACGCTCCCCAGCTTGCCGGCATCGGTGATGTCGTAGCCCTGCACGAAGAGATGGCAGGAGTCGAGGCAGAGGCCGAGCCGCTTGCCGCTGCCCGCCAGCTCGATCAGCGAGGCGGTCTCGTCGAAGTCCCGTCCCAGGAGCCCTTTGTGCCCGGCGGTCTGCTCGAGTAGCAGTGGGCAGCTCTCGCTGTCCGCGACGGCGGCGGCGATCACCTTGGCCGCCCGTTTCATCGACGGGCCGTGGGGCTCGCCTTTCTGGGCGCCGGGATGGAGTACGACGCCGGCGGCGCCGATCCCGTCGCCTATGCGCAGCGCATGGGTCAGCGAGGCGAGCGACTTCTTGCGCAGCTCTTTGTCTTTGGTCGCGCAGTTGATCAGGTAGACGGCGTGGATCACCACCGCTTCGACCGGTGAGGCGTCCATCGCCTCGCGGAAGGCGGCGAAGTCCTCGGGCCCGTATTTGGTCGGGCGCCACATGCGCGGGCTCTGGTTGAAGATCTGGATCGATTCGCAGCCGAGCTCGGTGCCCCGCTCGATCGCCTTGGCGAGCCCGCCGCTCGTCGATACATGTGCGCCGACCAACATCGGTCCGGCATCCTAGATGGTGGCTCGGGGACCCGGTTCACTTGGGTGATGCCCGTGGAGCGAGTCACCCCGGGGTATCGATCGCCGCGCGGTCCCCGTCTTGGAAGAGTGAGGGCGGTAAGGCTGTGCATGCCGTTTTTCTGCGCGTCGGTCCTCGCCTGCGCGCTCGCCGCCAAGGCCCCGGCGGCCTTTGTGCCCTGCGGTCAGTCCGTCCAGAGCGCGGACGGCACGACGATAAGGGGCAGCGCCTGCGCCGACCGCATCGTCGTGACCTCGCCGCAGGTCGAAACCGTCATCGCCGGCGAGGGGAACGACGTGATCTTCGTCAATCCCGAAGTGGTGGAAGTGCTCGGCGGCGGCGGCAACGACGTCATCCACGGAGAGCTGCTCGAAACCGAGGCCTCCGGCGAAGCGACGCCGCAGGCGGGCGAGCAGGGGACTGTCTATGAGCCCGCTCCCACCGCGGCGCCCGCGCTCAGCGGCAGAGCCGCGAGCAGCCAGGAAGAGGGAGCAGGGGAAGCAACGGCCAGCAGTATCTACGGAGGCGCGGGAAGCCAGACGCTGCGCGGCGGCCCCGGCAGCGACACGCTGTTCGGGCAGCGCGGCAACGACCGGCTCTTCGGCGAAGCCGGCAACGACTCTCTCTATGGCGGCATCGGCGACGACTCGGTCTTCGGCAACGAAAACGACGACCTGGTCAGCGGCGGTCTCGGCGCCGACACCGTCGATGGCAACAACGGCAACGACCTGGTGCGGGGCGATGGCACGATCGACACGATCAGGGACACAGGGGCATCCGGCTCCGACACCCTGAGCTTCGCCACCGCCGCGGCGCCGGGCTTCACCGGCCCGGTTCCCTATGCCGGCTTTTCGCCCGAAGGCAACGGCTCCGAACGCGGCGTCTACGTCCGTCTCGATGGAGCAGAAGCCTGCGCCGGCCTGCAGGCGTGCAATGGCACCGCCCGCTACGGGGGCGGCAACGACGCGATCGAAGCCGGCGGCTTCGAGAACGTGATCGGCTCCCCGTTCGCGGACCGGATCGTCGGTTCCAGCGCCGCAAACCGGCTCGATGGAGGCGGCGGTGCGGACGCGATCGTCGGGCTCGGCGGCGACGACACCCTCTACGGCGGCGCCGGCGGGGACTACCTCGAAGGGGGCAGCGGCTTCGACACCGCCTTCGGCCAGGCCGGCGCAAACAACTGCGACGCCGAGGTCGAGGCGAGAAACGACTGTCAGGGTGGGGAGGCGGTTGTTGCTCCGCGCAACCCTGCCGGGATCAGCGTCGGCCTCACGACCTCCTCGCCGGCGGGGGCGCTCTGGTCGCAGATCTATCTCCTCGGCAGCGATGGCGGCGACAGCGTCAGCGCCAGCTTCGTGGGCGGTCACGCGATCTTCGTGGCCGAAGGCGGCTCGGCGAGCTTTGACACGACACCGGAGGCGCGCTCGGACTCATGCGTCTACGAAGCCGCCCGGGTCGATTGCGCGCCGCCCGCCCCGCTGGACTCGCTCGTGCTGGCGGGCCTCGGCGGCGACGATCGCCTCAGTCTCTATCTGGGCGCCTTTCCGGAGACGGCCACCGCGATCGTTCTCGGCGGCGAAGGCAGCGACGTCCTGCGGGGCAGCGGCAGCACCGAAGACGTGCTCGTCGACGGCCCCGGCGCCGGCGACGACGCTCTCTATGCCTACGGCTACGACGATGCGCTGATCAACAACGAGGGCGTCGACACCCTGCAGGGCGGTAACGGCAACGACCTGCTCGTCTCGGCGACCACCTGCGACGGAGACACCCTGCAGGGCGCAGAAAGCGGCAATGCCGACGGGGCCGCGGTCAACAACGCCTCCTGGGCCCAGCTCGCGGCCGGTGGCGTGGTGGCGGATCTGGCGACGGGCACGGCGGGCAATCTCTATTCGGCGGGCCCGGCCTGCGGCGCCGGCAGCCTCAGCCTGACTCGCAACATCGACGCCCTCGAGGGCTCCGCACAGGACGACGTGCTCTTCGGCGACGGCGCCGACAACAACCTGCTCGGCCGTCCCGGACACGACGGGCTCTGGGGGCGCGCCGGCGACGACAACATCGAAGCCGCGGATGGCGCGCCCGACTCCGTCGGCGGCAGCTCGGGTGTCGACACCTGCTCCTACGACAGCGGCCTCGACTCGGTGAACGGCTGCCCCTAGCGTCTGTGGAAACATGCCGCCGGTCAAGAAATGGTCCCCGCCGACGCCATCCGCCTGCGCTTCGCTCCCTCGCCCACGGGCGCCCTCCACATCGGCGGCGCCCGCACGGCCCTCTACAACTGGCTGGCCGCCCGGCACTCTGGCGGCGAGCTGGTCCTGCGGATCGAGGACACCGATCGCGAGCGCTCCACGGAGGAGAACGTTGCCCAGATCCTCGATGCTCTGCGCTGGCTGGAGCTCGATTGGGACGAGGGCCCGGTCTCCCAGGCGTCGCGGGCGGATCGGCACGCGGCCGCCCTGCAGAGCCTGCTCGACTCAGGCGCGGCGTATCGCGATTCGGCGACGGCAAAGGACGTCGAGGCCTGGAAGGCCGAGCACGGCGCCGATCGCGGCTACCGGGGTGAGCCCACCGAGGAGCCGGGTGCGGCGGTGCGCCTGCGGGTGCCCGAGGAGGGCGAGACGGTGGTCGAGGACCTGATCCGGGGTCCTGTCGCCTTCCCCAATCGAAGCTACGACGACTTCGTGATCGCCCGCGGCGACGGCTCGGTGCTCTACAACTTCGCCGTCGCGGTCGACGACGCCGAGATGGGCATCACCGAGGTGGTTCGCGGGGACGACCATCTCTCCAACACGCCGAAGCAGCTGCTCGTCCTCGCCGCCCTGGGGCACGCGCCGCCCCGCTACGCCCACCTTCCCCTCCTGCACGGCCCCGATGGCCGCAAGCTCTCCAAGCGCCACGGCGCCGCCTCGGTGCAGGAGCTGCGCGAGGCCGGCTACCTGCCGGCGGCGATCCGCAACTACCTCGCCCTGCTGGGCTGGGGCACAGACGACGACACGACCGTGATGTCGACCGAGGAGCTGGTGAAGCGCTTCGAGGTCGAGGACGTGGGACGCTCATCGGCGATCTTCGACGAGCAGAAGCTGCGCTGGATCAACGGCCGCTTCATGCGCGAGATGCCGCTGGACCGCTACACCGAGGCGGTTGCCGCCCACCTCGACCGCGAGCCCGACGAGAGGCTGCGGGCGGCCTGCGAGATCGCCCAGGAGAAAGCCCAGACCCTGAACGAGGTCTGGCCGCTGGTCCGCTTCCTCTTCGAGGCGCCGGTCGACGATCCCAAGGCGTGGGCGAAGGTGATGAAGGACGGCGCGCGGCCGCTGCTCGATGCGGCCCGCACGGCGCTCGCGGAGGCCGGGGGCTTCGACGCTGCGGCGATCGAGGAGGCCCTTGCGCCGGTGCTCGAGCGTTGCGAAGTCAAGCCGGGCAAGCTGTACCAACCGATCCGGGTCGCGATCACCGGCACCACCGTCTCGCCGGGGATCTTCGAGTCGGTCGCCGCGCTCGGCCGCGAGCAGGCCCTGGAGCGGATCGACGCCGCGATCGCGCGCCTCGGCGATTGAGCCGTCCCAAGAGCGCGCGCCGGCCGGCCCAATCGACCCACTTGCGGGGCCTGGCGTCGCCCTAAATCGCGATCTGCACGGAAAAGTGCAAAAACGCCAGTAAAAGGGCGCCGAAGTCCTCCTCAGTTTTGGGGTGCATCGATTAAACCGATCACCGTTTGCTGCCGATAGCTCGTGCGAGCACCCCGGTTATGCAAACCACACAGCCACAGAGCAACGGCAACGGCCACACCAATGGAAACGGAAACGGCCACGCGAAGTCCGTCCTCGTTTCCAAGGCCAGCGACAAGCCGGCGCCGGGATCCCGCCTCGCCGCCGCCTTCGAGTCCGTCGAGCGCTTCCCGGTCCTGATCGAGTCCCGCGAACGCGTCATGCAGGCGGCGACTCTCGAGCCCGCCCGGGTGAGCGATCTGGTCGAAACCGTCGAGTCCGACGTCGCGCTGACGATCGCCGTGCTCCGCCTCGCCAATCACAGCTCCTCGGCTCCGGCCGGGGTTGCGAGCATTCCCGAGGCCGTCGACATGCTGAAGCCCTCCGGGGTCCTCGCCATCGCGGGTACAGCCGCGGTCTTCGACTTCTTCAAGCCCAACGGGAGCCGCGATCTGCGTCCCGAACGCTTCCGGATGCACGCTCTCGCCACCCAGTACGCCGCCGACCGCATCGGCCGCATGGTCGGCTGGTCCGAGCGCGACGAGCTGGCCATTGCTGCCCTCCTGCACGACATCGGCAGGCTGGTGATCGCCGACCTCCATCCCGGTCAGCGCGGCTACGGCGACTTCTCCTCCCACGCCCCGGAGCAGCGCATCCGCGAAGAACGCGAGCAGCTCGGCATCGACCACGCGCTCGTCGGCGGCGTGCTGGCCCGGCGCTGGAACATCCCCCAGCGCATCGCCGTCGCCATCGAGCGCCACCACGCCGACGACGCCGAAGGGCTGGCGGCGATCGTCGCCGCCGCCGACATGGTCGCCCATTACGCCCAGGGCGAGGCGGTCTCACCCGACCGCATGCGCAGCGCCGCCGAGCGCTGCGGCCTCGACACCGAGGACCTGCGCGACCTTCTCTACGAGCTTCCCTATCCCAATCAGGAGGGCCCGCGGGTCAGCGAGCCCTGCCCGCTCTCGACTCGTGAGCTCGACGTCCTCCGCCACCTCGCCGAGGGCATGGTCTACAAGCAGATCGCCGGCGAAATGCAGCTTTCGGTGTCGACGATCCGCACCCACCTGCACAACGTCTACGGCAAGATCGGCGCCGTCGACCGCGCACAGGCGGTCCTCACCGCCCGCGACCGCGGCTGGATCTAGGCCACATTCCGCCACCTCCTCCGCTTCGCGTCCGGGGGGTGGCGGCAATCCTCGTATCAGCGCCGCTCGCGCAGAATCAAATTGCGACGCTCGCTGATCGGTGGTCCTGCTTGGGTTATTCGATCAGGTGCTCGCGGAGGGCGATCGCGACGGCGTGGGTGCGGTTGCGGGCGCCGAGGCGGCCGAGGGCGTTCTTGGTGTGGGTCTTGACCGTTTCCTCGCTGAGGCCGAGCTCCCTGGCCGCCGCGGTGGTCGAGCCGCCGTCGGCGATCAGCTGCAGGATCTGGCGCTGACGGCGGGTGAGCTTGCCGCGGCTGCCCTTGGCCGGCACCGCCGGGTCGAGGAAGTCTTCCTGCGCCGTGGCGGCCCGCACCGCCTCGAGCATCTGCTCGGCCCTGGCGGTGCGTGAGATGTAGGCCCGCGCTCCTGCCTGCATCGCCTCCGCGGCGAGATGGCGCTCGGCGCGCTCACCGTGAGCGACGATTCCGAGCCGCGGCTCCGCCTTCTGCAGGGCTCGAATCGCTTCGCTGCCGTTCAACTCGCCGTCGCGCTCCGGATGGCAGGGGCGCATGTCGACGACGGCGACGTCGAAGCTGCCGACGTCGCGAACCAGGTCGACCGCCTTGTCCCGGCTGTCGACCTCCTCGATGTCGAAGCCGCCGCTGAGTGCGCTGCGCATACCAAGACGGACAAGCGGGTGGCCGTCGACTACAAGGCAGTTGGGGCGCTCGCTCAGGGCTGCATCCGATCTTCAGGGTTCGATTGGGTCTCCGTACCGGTCCCGGGAGCCCGTGGTCGATCCTAGCGCGGCCCGGCGCATCGAGGTCCGCGTTGTGCGGTAGAAAGGTCACGTGATCTCGATCACGTCGAAGTCGCGCTACGCGGTGGTTGCGATGGCCGAGCTTGCGCGCTCGGGGCAGCGCCCGGTGCCGATCAAAGAGCTCGCCGAGCGGCGCGGCATTCCCGAGCAGTTCCTCGAGCAGCTCTTCTCGACCCTGCGCCGCTCCGGTCTGCTGACCAGCCACCGGGGGATGAAAGGCGGCTACACCCTTTCCCGGCCGGCCGACGAAATCACCGTGCTGGAGGTCGTCCAGGCCCTCGACGGTAAGGTGGGGCAGGAGGCCGACGAGGCGGGGGGGATCTGGGCCGACGGCGTCAAAGCGCTGCGCAAGGTATTCGGCCAGACGACGATCGCCGAAATCGCCCGCCGCGAAGAGGTCGAGGCGGGCTCGGGGATGTACTACATCTGATGCCGCTCGCGAACGGGGTGAGTTGATGCGGATCGGCGCCGAGGCCTCGGCGGTCGTCGGCGGCACGCCCATGGTCGCCCTGCAGAGGATTGGCGGGGGGGCCGGGGCCGAGGTCTGCGTGAAGCTGGAGTACTTCAACCCGGGCGGCTCGGTGAAGGACCGGATCGGGGTGGCGATGATCGACGCGGCCGAGAAGGAGGGGCGCATCGAGCCCGGCCGCGGGGTGATCGTCGAGCCGACTAGCGGCAACACCGGGATCGCGCTGGCGATGGTCTGCGCCGCGCGCGGCTACGAGCTGATCCTCACCCTGCCCGAAGGGATGAGCCGGGAGCGCGCCAAGCTGCTGCGCGCCTACGGCGCCGAAGTGAGGGAAACGCCCTCGCTGGGCGGCATGTCCGAGGCGGTCGAGCTAGCCGAAGAGATCTGCGAGCAGCGCAAAGGATTCATGCCCCAGCAGTTCTCCAATCCCGCCAACCCGGAGGTGCACCGGCGCACCACGGCGGAGGAGATCTGGAGCGACACCGACGGTGAGATCGGCGCCTTCGTCACCGGCGTCGGCACGGGAGGCACGATCACCGGCGTGGGGGGGATGCTGCGCGAGCGAAGCCCCGAGACGCTGGTCGTGGCGGTGGAGCCGCTCTCCTCGCCGGTGCTCTCCGGCGGTAGTCCCGGCCCACACAAAATCCAGGGCATCGGCGCGGGCTTCGTCCCGGAGGTCCTCGACCGCTCCGTGATCGACGAGACGATCGGCGTCTCCGACGAGGACGCGCTGGAGACGGCGCGCCTGGTCGCCAAGCGGGAGGGGGTGCTCGCGGGAATCTCCGCCGGGGCCAACATCAAGGCGGCGCTGGAGGTGGCGGCCCGGCCGGAGATGGAGGGGAAGAGGGTGGTGACGATCGCCTGCGACTCGGGCGAGCGCTACGTGTCCCTACCCTTCTTTGCACCATGATCCAACTGAGGCAAGTTGTGGCCGAGGTGAAGGCGGACGTCGCGGCGGCGCGCGACCGCGATCCGGCTGCCAAGGGCGTCTCGACACTCGAGATCCTCAGCAGCTGGGCGGGGGTGCAGGCGCTGCTGGCGCACCGCGTCGCCCACGCGATGCGCGACGCGGGGGTCCCATTGGCACCGCGGGTCATCGCCTACTTCAGCCGCGCGGTTACCGGGGTGGAGATCCATCCCGCCGCGAAGATCGGCGGCGAGTTCTTCGTCGACCACGGGTCGGGAGTGGTGATCGGCGAGACCGCTGAGATCGGCGAGCGGGTCACCCTCTACCAGGGCGTGACCCTGGGCGGCACCGGCCTGCAGCCCGGCAAGCGCCATCCGACGCTGGGCGACAACGTCACGGTCGGCTCCGGCGCCAAGCTGCTGGGCCCGATCTCGATCGGCGACGGGGCCAAGATCGGGGCCAACACGGTCGTCATCGAGGACGTGCCGCCGGGCTCGACGGTGGTCGGCAACCCAGGCCATCCGGTCAAGGTGGAAGGGCGGCGGGTCGAAGGTCCCGACGCCGACTGGATCCACCTGCCCGACCCGATCGCCGAGGCGATCAAGGGGCTCTCGGAGAGGATCGCCGACGTCGAGCGGCGCCTTGCCGAGCTCGACGGAGGCGGCGCGGTGGAGTCCGGAGACGGCGAGCTCCGCCCCCGCACCGGCCGCTCCTCGGCAGGCGGCTGAGCCCGGCCGGCCCAGGGCGGGCCCCGCCGGGCGCGGGGCTATCCTCGATGGACGATGCTGCAAGCCGATCCGGAAGCCTCGATGGAGGTCGATAGCGAATTTCAGGGCGCCCCCACGCAGGCGGGCGCCGACCATGCCGAGAAGCTGCTGTCCGAGCTCAACGATCCGCAGCGCGAGGCCGTCCGCCACCGCGAGGGGCCGCTGCTGGTGCTGGCCGGCGCGGGGTCGGGGAAGACGAGGGTCCTGACCCACCGCATCGCCTACCTGCTCGCCACTGGGGCCGTCAGGCCGGGCGAGATCCTCGCGATCACCTTCACCAACAAAGCGGCGACCGAGATGCGCGAGCGGGTCGAGCGCCTGGTCGGCAGCTCGGCGCGGGCGATGTGGGTGACGACCTTCCACTCCGCCTGTGCCCGCATGCTGCGCGCCGATGCCGAGCGCCTCGGCTACTCGCGCGGCTACACGATCTACGACGAGACCGATTCGCTGCAGATGGTGAAGCGCTGCCTGGCCGAGCTCAAAGTCGACTCCAAACGCTACCCGCCGCGAGCGGTCCGGGCGCAGATCTCGGGGGCCAAGAACCAGCTGGTCAACGCGGAGAGCTTCGCGCAGAAGCAGGGCAGCGTCTTCGAGGAAGTGACGGCCGCCGTCTTCACCCTTTACGAAAAGCGCATGCTGGCGGCCAACGCGATGGACTTCGACGACCTGCTCGTGCGCATGGTCGATGCGATGGAGCGCTTCGAGGAGGTGCGCGAACGCTGGCGGCGCACCTTCCGCCAGGTGCTGGTCGACGAGTACCAGGACACCAACCACGCCCAGTACAGGCTCCTGCAACTGCTCTGCGCGGAGCACGGCAACCTGATGGTCGTGGGCGACGAGGACCAGTCCATCTACGGCTTCCGCCACGCCGACATCCGCAACATCCTCGACTTCGAGCACGACTTCCCCGAAGCCGCGATCGTCAAGCTGGAGCAGAACTACCGCTCGACGCAGACCATCCTCTCCGCCGCCAACGCGGTCGTCGAACGCAATCGCGAGCGGCGCCCGAAGCGGCTCTGGACCGAGATCTCCGGCGGCGAGCCGGTGCGGCTCTCAGAGCTCGCCGACGAGCACGAAGAGGCGCGCTGGGTGGCGGGGGAGATCGAGCGCCTCGCCGAGGAGGAGGGCGTCAAGCGCGAGGACGTCGCCGTCTTCTACCGCACCAACGCGATGAGCCGGGTACTGGAGGACACGCTGGTGCGCTTCGAGCTTCCCTACCAGGTGATCGGCGGCACCAAGTTCTACGAGCGGGCCGAGATCAAGGACGCGATCGCCTACCTCAGCCTGCTCGCCAACCCCTCCGATCAGGTCTCCTTCGCACGCGTCGTCAACTCCCCGCGGCGGGGGATCGGCAACACGACGCAGGGGAGGCTGGCCTCGCACGCGAACACGACCGGGTTGCCGATCTGGGAGGTGGCGGGGAAGGTCAAGGACGTGCCGGGGCTCGGCGCGGCGGCGGTCAAGGCGATCTCCCGTTTCCACGAGACGATGCAGGGACTGATCGAACGCGCCGTCGACGGCGCGCCGGTGGCCTCCGTCCTCGAGGCGACCCTGCGCGAGACGGGCTACCTCGAAGCCCTGGAGGCGGAACGCACCGTCGAAGCCGAGGGCCGGATCGAGAACCTCGAGGAGCTGATCGGGGTGGCGGCCGAGTTCGACCTCAACCGCGAGGCCGAGGGCGACAGCGAAGTGACCCCGCTGGAGGAGTTCCTGCAGCAGATCTCCCTCTACACGGCGCAGGACGACATCGACTCCGAGGAGTCACTGATCACGCTGATGACGCTCCACAATGCCAAGGGGCTCGAGTACGACACCGTCTTCATCATTGGATGCGAGGACGGCGCCTTCCCGCACATGCGCTCGCTGGAAGAGGGGAGCGAGGAGGAGGAGCGGCGCCTCTGTTACGTCGGCATCACCCGCGCGCGGCGGCGCCTCTACATGACGTGGGCCCGGGAGCGGCGCCTTTTCGGCCGCTCCGAACACAACTTCCCGTCCCGGTTCATCGACGAGCTGCCGGCCGAGCTGACCGAGCGCCACGCCACGGCGCCGGCGGCGGCCACCACCACATGGGCCCCGTCTCCCGAACAGGGTGCGCCGCCGATCGAGTCGCGGCAGGCGCTGCAGCTGCGCACCGGCGACGACGTCGTCCACGCCAGTTTCGGCGACGGGGTGGTGACCGGAGTCGAGCCAGGCGGGGTCGTAGTGGTGCGTTTCGCCAGCGACGGCTCGGAACGCAAGCTGATGGCCGACTACGCCCCGATCCGGAAGCGGTAGCGCCTTGGCCGCCAGGTTGATCGACGGCAAGCAGGTGGCCGCCGCGGTGCGGGAGCGCGTCGCCGCCGGCGTCGAGGCCTTCGCGTCGGAGCGCGGTCGCCCGCCGGCGCTGGCGACGGTGCTGGTCGGGGAGGACCCGGCGTCGGAGATCTACGTCCGCAACAAGCACAAAGCCTGCGAGGAGGCCGGCATGGTTTCGGTCCACCATGGGCTCGCGGCGGATACCTCCGAGGAGGAGCTGCTCGCCCTGGTCGAGCAGCTCGGCGCCGACAGAGAGATCGACGGCATCCTCGTCCAGCTGCCGGTGCCCGACCACATCGATCCCGATCGGGTGGTGGCGGCTATCGATCCGGCCAAGGACGTCGATGGCCTGACCCCGACCAACGCCGGGTTGCTGGCGCACGGGATGCCGGGCCTGGTGCCCTGCACGCCCGCAGGGGTGATGGAGCTTCTGCGGCACGAGGGGGTCGACCTCGAGGGCGCCGAGGCGGTTGTAGTCGGGCGCTCGAAGCTGGTCGGGGTGCCGGTTGCGCGCCTGCTGCTGGCCGCCAACGCCACGGTCACCGTCTGCCATTCGCGCACCCGCGACCTGCCCGCGGTCTGCCGCCGCGCCGACGTCCTGATCGCCGCCGTCGGGGCGCCCCGCCTGGTCGGGGCCGATGGGGTCAAGCCCGGCGCGACCGTGATCGACGTCGGCGTCAACCGCACCGAGGAAGGCCTCTGCGGCGATGTCGACTTCGAGGCCGCATCAGAGGTGGCGGCGGCGATCACTCCGGTGCCGGGTGGGGTGGGCCCGATGACGATCGCGATGCTGCTGGTGAACACCCTGGCCGCCGCCCGAGCGCGGGTGTAGTGTCGTCCCGACCCCTAGCCCTCGGAGGAGAGCGGTATGAATGAACGTCTGAGTCCGGGTGAGCAGCTCGCCGGTGTCGCCGGTCTGGTGTTGATCCTGGTCATGTTCCTTTTCGCCTGGTTCGCGATCGACCTGCCGAACGTCAACGGTTTCGATGCCTTCGATGCGTTCAGCGACTGGGTCAACATCATCCTGGTCTTCGCCGCCTTCGCGGGGATGTCGCTGGCCGTCTTCGGCGGCGGTGTCTCGCGGTTGCCGGTGTCTCTGAGCGTGCTGACGACGGTCCTGGGCGCGGTCGCCGCTCTCATCATTCTCATCTACCTGATCAGCCCGCCCGGGGTGCCTACGTTCGGCGAAGCCGCCGTGGAAGTCGACCTAGGCCGCAAGATCGGCGTCTGGCTCGGCCTGATCTCCGCCATCGGGGTGGCCGCGGGCGGCTACATCTCGATGCAGGAGGAGGGGATTTCCTTCGGCGACGCCGCCGACCGCCTCTCCGATCGTCCCGGCGCGCGACCCGACAGGAGCGGGCAGGGAGCCGGTGCTGGAGCCCCCGGGGCCGGCCCGGGTGGGACGCCCGCTGGAGGGCCTCCACCGCCACCGCCTCCGTCTTCACCACCGCCACCGCCGCCGTCTTCGCCTCCCCCTCCGCCGAGCTCAGGGGCCTAGATGGTCGGGGGCCGTGAGTCCGGGCCTCTCGGGCCCTGAACGGATTCGGAGCTGGACCTACGCTGCCGGGGTCTCCGCGATCCCGGCGGCGATCTGCTTCGCGAAGGCGATGACGGTCATCATCGGGTTGACCCCGACCGAGGTCGGAAATAGGGAGGCGTCGGCGACGTGGAGACCGCCGACCCCGTTGACCGAGCCATCGGCCGCGCAGGCTCCCTGGCCCGGCTCGGCGGCGATACGCGCGGTCCCCATCGGGTGGAAGGCCTCGAGGCGAAGCTCTGAGGGCTTGAAGCGAGTGCTCTCGAACTGGGCCAGCTCGTGGCGATGCAGGACGGCGACCCGGCCGATGTTGGGATAGACCTCGGCGGCCCCCGCCGCGAAGTGGACTTCGGCGGCGCGGGCGATGCCGAAGACGAGGCGGGCGGCGTCGTCCTTGGTCAGCTTGTAGCTCGCTCGCAGGGCGCCGCCGGGCGAGAGGCCGATCCGGCCGGCCGAGCGGTCGGAGAGGTGAACCCCGATCGAGCCGATATGGCCGAAGCCGAGCATCGCCTGCTGGTGCTCGCGCCCGGCGCCCTGCAACCAGGCGCCGCCGAAGGGCAACGGCGTGAAGGTGGCCTCCAGCAGGATCCTCTGCTCCTCCCACTCGTCGATGTAATAGCTCTGCATCACGCCTTCCCAGCCCCGCACCTCCTCCTCGTAGCGGGCGCCGATCCAGCAGGCGGGATGGATGCGGAGGTTGCGGCCCACCTGCCGGCCGCCGAGCCCCGAGCGCAGCAGCAGCTCGGGAGTCCCCAGGGCTCCGCCGGCGACGATCGTCGCGCGGCGCGCGCGGACGGTGTAGGGGCGCCTGCTGCCGTTGGCCTCACCACCGCCGCCGGCCAGGCAATGGACGCCCACCGCCCGACCGTCCTCGACCAGCACGCGGCGCGCCTCGACGCCGGTGCGGATGCGGGCGCCGGCGGCCACCGCACGGGGCAGGTAGCTGACGTGCATTCCCCGCTTGGCGTCGATCTCGCAGCCGAAGGGGCAGGAGCTGCACTGCACGCAGTTGCCGGCGTTGCGGGAGATCGGCCCGCCGGAGGCGCCGATCTCAGCTGCTCCCTCCATTGCCAGCTGGCCGTTGCGGCCCATCCGCTCCGGGTTCAGCGGGGTGACGCGAAGGAACTCCTCGGCCTCGGCGAAGTGCGCGTCGAGGTCGCGCGCCCAGGCGATCCCGTAGCGCCGGCGCCAGTCCTCGAGCACCTGGTCGGGAGCACGGAAGCAGGTGCCGGAGTTGACCACAGTCGTGCCGCCCACGACGCGTCCCACCGGCACCGGGATCGGCGGGCGGCCTTCGGCCACCGTCAGCCCACCGTCCCGATACAGAGAGGCGATGGCCTGCAGCGGGTCCTCGGGGTAGCTGTCGCGATTGAAGTGGCCGCCGGCCTCGAGCACGACGACGTCGAGGCCCGCCTCGGCCAGCATCGCCGCCGCCGCGGCGCCGCCCGCGCCGGAGCCGACGATGAGGACGTCGCATTCCTCGCCGTCGCCGTGAGGACTGGTGTCGCCGAGCGATCCGGCCGGCTCAGGCAGCGAGCCGTCGGCCAGCCGGCAGCTCGTCTCGAGCTCGAGGCGCTGCTCGACCTCCGGCGCCGTCGCGTAGCCGAGCGTCGAGAAGACCTTGGCCATCAGGAGCAGGTCGTGGTGGAGCCCGAAGCGCGAGGCCTCCATGCGGCGCAGGAAGTCTTCCCGGGCCGCCAGGTCCAGGCGGCTGAAGCGCCACGGGAAGGGCAGCCACTCGAAGGCCCGCAGGGCGAGCTTGATGCGGTTGCGCATTCCCGGCGAGACGGAGCTGAGGAAGCTCGCCACCGGGCCGGAGACGTCGACGGTCCGCTCCGCCGCCGGCAGGCCGTCGAGGCCGGGCGCCATCG
>DASSTR010000047.1:0-19936 GCA_035707825.1 Solirubrobacterales bacterium | reverse complement strand
GCGCCGGGTCGGCCCCGCGCGCACCGCCGCCGTGGGCCTTGCCGTCTTCGCCGGGGCCTGCCTGGCCTGTGGGATCTCCTCGGATCTGTCGACGCTGGTCGCCGCCCGCTGCGTGCAGGCGCTTGGCGGCGCCGCGGCGGTGACCGCGGTGCTCGAGCTGTTGCCCGCGACCGTCGGCTCGGAGCGGCGGGCGGCGCTGGTCTGGGCGGCCGCCGGGGCGACCGGGGCAGCGCTCGGCCCGGCGATCGGCGGCCTGCTCACTGAGCTGGTCTCCTGGCAGTCGATCTTCCTGCTGCAGGTGCCGGTCGCGCTCGCGGCCGCGGTGCCGATCCTCGCCGTCGCCCGCCACGAGGCCGCCACCGGCATCGTCGAATCGGAGCTGCGCCGCACCGGGCGCCCCCACCTGTACGCCAACCTGGCGCTGGCGATGGTCTCAGCCGCGATCGCGGCGGCGCTCTTCCTGCTCGTCCTGCTCCTCATCGAGGGTTGGCGGCTCACTCCGATCGGCGCCGCGATCGTCGTCTCCGTGATGCCCCTGTCGGCGCTGCTTGGCGGGCGCATCACTCCCCTCGTGCCGAGCGCCCGGGCGCGCGCGGCCGCCGGCGCGATCCTCGTCGGCGGCGGCCTCGGCGGCCTGGCCCTGCTGCCGAAGGCGCTGGTGGTCCTGACGGTGCCGCCGCAGGTGCTCGTCGGCATCGGGCTCTCGCTGGTGCTCTCCGCCCTCACCGAGACAGCCCTCAGCGGACGGGCGCCGCAGGCCATTCACGGCGGCTGGACGATCTCCGCTCGCCACGCCGGGGTGGTGATCGGGCTGCTGGCGCTGACGCCGCTGTTCACCTCCGACATCGCCCAGCAGCGCCACGACGCGATCAACGCCGGTACGGCGGTGATCCTCGACTCGAAGGTGAGCCCGCTGTTGAAGCTCGACCTCGCGCAGCGGCTCGACGACCGGCTGGAGGGCGAGCGCGGCCGCGTGCCGACGATCGGCCCCGCCTTCGAGCCGCTCCCCGACGACCCAGCCGAGCGCGCCGAAGTGGTCCAGCTGCGCGACGAATTGCAGGATCAGCTCGACCGCGGCGCGACCCACGCCTTCAGCCTTTCCTTCGGCCTCGGCGCCCTGCTGGCGCTGCTGGCCCTGGTGCCGATCGGCCTGGCCCGGAAGGTCGAGCTCTGATGGTGGGAGGCGCTCGAACATGAATTGGCGGCAGCCGGGAGATGGGGAAGGGCGGGCCAGGATCCTGGTCGGCGGGGCCATCGCCGCCGCGCTGGCGCTGACGCTCGTCTACCTCGCGGCGGGGGGCGCCTCCTATACGCCGGCGAAGGTCCAGAACCCCTGCGAGCACCGCCCGTGGCGCAATCCCGAAGGCCTGCAGCAGATCGCCGAGCAGTTCTCGCTCTCGGCGCTCGACGGGGCGGCCTGCCAGTTGGGGGTGACCCGCGAGACCCTCGCCAGGGCCCTGGCGACACCCGAGTCGCGTGAGCGCTTCACGCGGCGCTACGGAATCGACGACGAAGAGCTCGCGCGGGCGATCCGGGCCGGCCTGCTGCGCGCCGTCGACGACGCCGAAGAAGCCGGCGCCCTCACTCCGTTCATCGGGGTGCCCCTGCGGGAAACGCTGCGGCGGATCCCGGTCGACGAAGCGATCGACCTGATCCAGAACGCCCGCTCGCTGCTCGACAACGCGCAGTCCTTCCTCGGGCCGGCGCAGGGCCTGCTCGAACAGTTCCTGCCCTGAATTCAGCCTTTGATCTGGAAACGCCCTTTGCCGGGCAGCCAGCGGATGCCGTCGCAGAGCTCTTCTGGAGTCACCTCGAGAGCGCTGGCGAGCTTGATGATCGTGCCGAGCCGCGGCTCGCGGCCGGCTCGCTCGAGCAGCGAGATCTCGGTGCGGTGCAACTCGCAGCGAAAGCCGAGCTCCTCCTGTGAGATCTCACGCCTCTGGCGCGCCTTGCGCAGGTTGACGGCGAAGCGTTGGCGTGGCTCCATGCGGGGGATATTCGCCGCCTGAAGACAGAGGCTCTACAGACAAAACACCGCATATGTCCTGCTCAGTCGCGAGTTGCGCGCCAGACCCAGAACATGGCCAGTGGCTGCAGCGGCAGGCGGGCCCATAGCGCCCAGCGGGGGATGCGGTTCAGGTCCAGCCCCTTCACCTGCTCGGGGTTGACCGCCATGTGTACGTTGGCTGGAAAGACTGCCACCAGCAGCGCCAGCAGCCACCAACGGCCGAGCCGCCGGCTGGCGGGGTGCAGGACGGCCGCGGCGCCGGCGATCTCGGCGACGCCGGAGACGGCGACGATCTCCTCCTTCATCTCCTCCAGCGAGGGAGGGACGATTGCTTCATAGAAGCGCGGCCGCACGAAGTGCATCGCCCCGGCGAAGGTAAAGAACACGGCCAGGAGCCTTTGCGAGCGAGTCATCGCGCCGCAGTCTTCCAGCTTCACCGGCTCGCGGCGACCGTGCGGGCCCGACTCGCGCTCCGGCTAACGTAGGGCGCGATGCCCGAGTTCAAGCTCAACCCCGCCTATACGCCGACGGCCGATCAGCCGAAGGCGATCGCCGGCCTGGCCGAGGGGCTTGGGGCGGGGGAGAGGTTCCAGACCCTGCTCGGCGCGACCGGCACCGGCAAGACGTTCACGATGGCGGCGACGATCGCCGAGGTGCAGCGGCCGAGCCTGGTGATCGCGCACAACAAGACGCTGGCCGCTCAGCTCTGCAACGAGTTCCGTGAGTTCTTCCCAGACAACGTGGTCGAGTACTTCGTCTCCTATTACGACTACTACCAGCCCGAGGCCTATGTCCCCGCCCAGGACCTCTACATCGAGAAGGACTCCTCGATCAACGACGAGATCGACCGCCTGCGCCATGCCGCCACGGCGGCGCTCTTCGCCCGCCGCGACGTGATCATCGTCGCCTCGGTCTCCTGCATCTACGGGATCGGGTCGCCGCAGGTCTACAACGAAAAAATGCAGCTCTTCAAAGTCGGCGAGGAAATCGACCGAGACGAGGTGCTGCGCAAGCTGGTCAAGATGCAGTACCAGCGCAATGACACCGCCCTCGGTCGCGGCACCTTCCGGGTCCGCGGCGAGGTGCTGGAGATCATGCCCTCCTACGCCGAGTCCGCCTACCGGATCTCTCTCTTCGGGGATGAGATCGAGGGGGTGCAGCACTTCGATCCGCTGAGCGGCGAGGTCTTCGACACGATCGACCACGTCTCGGTCTGGCCGGCCTCCCACTACGTGACCAAAGACGAGACCCTGGAGCGCGCGGTGGAGGAGATCCGCGCCGAACTGAACGCCCGCACCGCGGAGCTGGAGGCCGAGGGCAAGCAGCTGGAGGCGCACCGCCTGCGCCAGCGCACCGCCTATGACATCGAGATGCTGAAAGAGATCGGCTTCACCTCGGGGATCGAGAACTACTCGCGCATCCTCGACGGGCGCCCGCCCGGCAGCCCGCCGCACACGCTGATCGATTACTTCCCCGACGATTTCGTCTGCTTCGTCGACGAGTCCCATCAGACGATCCCGCAGATCGGCGGCATGTATGAGGGGGACCGCTCGCGCAAGGCGACGCTGGTCGACTACGGCTTCCGCCTGCCCTCGGCGATCGACAACCGGCCGCTGAAGTTCGACGAGTTCCTCGCCCGGGTGGACCAGCTGGTGATGGTCTCGGCGACGCCGGGGCCCTTCGAGCGCGCCGAATCGAATCGCGTCGTCGAGCAGATCGTCCGCCCGACGGGCATCGTCGACCCCGAGATCGAGGTGCGCGAGACGAAGAACCAGATCGACGACCTGATGAACGAGATCAGGGCCCGCGCCGAGGCCGGCGACCGCGTGCTGGTGACGACGCTGACCAAGAAAATGGCGGAGGACCTGACCGCGTACCTGCTCGAGTACGGCATCAGGGTCCGCTACCTGCACTCCGAAGTCGACACGCTGGAGCGGATTCAGATCATCCGCGACCTGCGGCTTGGCGAGTACGACGTGCTGGTCGGGGTCAACCTGCTGCGCGAGGGTCTCGACCTGCCCGAGGTGTCCCTCGTCGCGATCCTCGACGCCGACAAGGAGGGCTTCCTACGCGGCGAGACCAGCCTCGTGCAGACGATCGGCCGCGCCGCCCGCAACATCAACGGACGGGTGCTGATGTATGCGGACCGCGAAACCGATTCGATGCGAACGGCGATTGGCGAGACCGATCGCCGCCGCGCGATCCAGCTCGCCTACAACGAGGAGCACGGGATAACTCCGGAGACGGTGCGCAAAGGGATCTCGGAGATGAGCGAGTTCCTGGCGATGGAGGACCGGGCGCCGAGCAAACGCCGCCGCCGCAGCGGTAAGGGCCCGGAGGACCCGGAGGAGCTGGAGCGCACGATCGTCGCCCTGGAGGAGGAGATGCTCGCCGCCGCCGACGACCTGCGCTTCGAGGAGGCGGCGCGGATCCGCGACGAGCTCAAGGAGCTGCGCCGCGACCTGGACGGGATGCGGGCCGGAACCGGCGCCGAGCCGGACAGCGCGTAAGTGCCGAGTGGACGGGTAAATTCATTTCGATGAGGAGACGCCCCCTAGTTGCTCTCGCCGCGATGGCGCTGGCCGTCGGGCTGCTGCCGGCGATCGCGACGGGCGCCGACGAAGAAACGATCGCCGCCGCTTATTTCTGCGTGCGGACGCAGAAGCCCCACAAGGGCGCGGTGCGGATCGTGCGGGCCGATGCGACCTGCAGATCGAACGAAAAGCGCTACATCGTCGTCGGCGCCACTGGGCCGGCCGGACCGACAGGTCCAAGGGGATCCGCGGGCGAGCCTGGCAAGACCGGCCCTATCGGTCCGACCGGGCCCGTGGGCGAGCGGGGAGCAACCGGGCCCGTCGGCCCGCCTGGCCCGCCTGGCCTGCAGGGCCCGACCGGGGTGACGGGCGCAACCGGGTCAACTGGCTTGATCGGCCCCACCGGCCTGCAGGGTCCGACGGGGCTCACGGGTCCGACCGGCCCCGAAGGCACAACCGAATCGACCGGCCCGACGGGATTCACCGGCGAGACCGGTTTGACCGGCCCCACCGGCGCGACGGGCGAGACCGGCGCGACCGGTCCCACGGGCTGACCAACGAGCCGGAAACTTGTGCACGAAGCTGAAGGAATACGAGCGGGGGCCCAGGCACAGGCCCCCGCCCAACCGCCTCAGGCGAGGACCTTTGCGGCCTTGGCGCTGTCGGCGTAGAACTCGCCGCGCACGATCTTGCCGTCGGCGAACTTGATCAGGTGGGCAAAAGGCGACTCGAAGCTGTCGCCCTCCGTGGCGGCCCGCTGCGTGCCTCGCACGACCACCCAGTCTCCACCGTCGATGAACTCCTCTGGCTCGACGCTGAACGACGACCAGTAGTTCGGGATCTCGGCGAAGTTCCCGATGATGCGGTCTCGGCCCCGGGTTTCGCCGCCCAGCGGCAGCTCGTCCGAGGTGAGCCAGGTGCTGTCCTCCGACAGCAGCTCCTGAAGCGCCGCCAGGTCTCCGTTGCCGAAGGCCTCGTAGGCGGACTGGGCAATGTCGACGTTCGACATATCTCCTCCTTTATCGACTTGCCTCCCGCACCAATCACGGTACGCCTCCCCGGCGGCGCGTGCGCTGCGGGTCCAGGCTCGCATCTCGAGGGAACGTCTGTTCGTCTGCGTAGAATCGCTTCTGGTGCCGGCTTCTGAGCGAATAGTCATCTCCGGCGCCCGCGAGCACAATCTCAAGGGCGTCGACGTCGAGCTGCCTCGCGACGCCCTGATCGTGATCACCGGGCTCTCTGGGTCCGGTAAGTCCAGCCTCGCCTTCGACACGATCTACGCCGAGGGCCAGCGGCGCTACGTCGAGTCGCTCTCGGCCTACGCGCGCCAGTTCCTCGGCCTGATGGAGAAGCCCGACGTCGACTCGATCGAGGGTCTCTCGCCGGCGATCTCGATCGATCAGAAGACCACTTCGCGCAACCCGCGTTCGACGGTCGGCACGGTGACCGAGATCTACGACTACCTGCGCCTGTTCTGGGCGCGCATCGGCGTCCCTCACTGCCCCAAGTGCGGGGCCGAGATCACGGGCCAGACCCAGGAGCAGATCGTCGATCGCCTGATGACCCTGGAGGTGGGGACGAAATTCATGGTCATGGCCCCGGTCGTGCGGGGTCGCAAGGGCGAGTACGGGAAGCTGTTCGAGCAGCTGCGCCTGGAGGGCTACTCCCGGGTCGAGATCGACGGCGAGCTGCGCCGCCTCGACGAGGAGATCGTCCTCGACAAGAAGTTCAAACACGACATCTCGGTCGTCGTCGACCGCCTGGTGATGAAGACGGACCTGCGCCGCCGCCTCTCGGAGTCCGTCGAGGCCGCCGCCGCTCTTGCCGCCGGCCTGGTCGAAGTCGAGCTGCTCGCATCCGGCAAGGACAGAGGCGGCGACCGAGCGTCACAGTCTGATTCTTCGCGAGGGAGCGGGAAGTCGGGCAATGGCCGAGCCGCCAAGAAACCCGCCAATGGCGGACGCGAAGCGGAGCACATTGGCGGGACTTTGTTGTTCTCGGAGAAGTTCGCCTGCCTCAACTGCGGCACCTCGATTCCCGAGCTGGAGCCGCGGATCTTCTCCTTCAACTCGCCGCATGGCGCCTGCGAGCGCTGCCACGGCCTCGGCTTCCAGAAAGTGATCGACCCCGAGCTGGTCGTTCCGGACCCGACGCTCTCGCTGGCGGAGGGGGCCCTGCAGCCCTGGAACCGGGGCGTGAGCGCCTACTGGCGCCGCCTCATCGCGGCCGTCGCCGAGGACTACGGAGTCGACGTCGAGAAGCCCTGGGCGAAGCTGAAGAAATCGGAGCGCGAGATATTCCTCAACGGCACCGGCGGCGAGCGCCACAACGTCACCTACACCAATCGCTTCGGCCGCCGCCGCTCCTACAGCGTCCGCTTCGAGGGAATCGTCAATCAGCTGCAGCGCCGCTACGAAGAAACCGACTCGGAGACCAACCGCGAGCGCATCGAGGGCTACATGGCCGAGCAGCCCTGCCCCGAGTGCGACGGCGCCCGCCTGCGGCCGGAGAGCCTTGCGGTCAAGGTCGGCGGGCTCAGCATCGCCGAATACAGCGCCCTCTCCGCCCGCGCGGCGGGGGAGTGGATCGCGAGCCTGGAGTTGAACGAGACCGAGCGGGCGATCGCGCGCCTGATCGTGCGCGAGATCTCCGAACGCCTCGCCTTTCTCGAGAACGTCGGCATCGGCTACCTCTCCCTGGACCGCTCGGCCCGCTCTCTCTCCGGCGGGGAGGCGCAGCGGATCCGGCTGGCGACGCAGATCGGCTCCAGCCTCGTCGGGGTGATGTACGTGCTGGACGAGCCGTCGATCGGCCTGCACCAGCGTGACAACGAGAAGCTGATCGCGACCCTCGACCGCCTGCGCGACCTCGGCAACACGGTGATCGTCGTCGAGCACGACGAGGGCACGATGCTCGCCGCCGACCATGTCGTCGACCTCGGTCCGGGGGCCGGCGAACACGGCGGCCACGTGGTCGCCTCCGGGACGCCGGCGCAGGTTGCGAAAGACCCGGCCTCGCTGACCGGCCAATATCTGGCCGGCAAGCGCCGCATCGAGGTCCCGGCCGAGCGGCGCGAGCCAAAAGGGGCGCTCCTGGTCCGCAACGCCAGCCAGCACAACCTGAAGGGGATCGACGTCGCGATCCCCCTGGGCGTCTTCTGCTGCGTCACCGGAGTCTCGGGGTCGGGGAAGTCAACCCTGGTCAACGAGACGCTTCATCACGCGGTCGCCAACCGACTGCACCAGGCGAAGCTGCGCCCCGGCGCCCATGACGGCGTCGACGGACTGAGCCAGATCGACAAGATCATCAACATCGACCAGTCGCCGATCGGGCGCACGCCGCGCTCCAACCCGGCGACCTACACCGGCGTCTTCGATCACATCCGCCAGCTCTTCACCCAGACCCAGGAGGCGCGGGCGCGCGGCTACAAGCCGGGCCGGTTCAGCTTCAATGTCAAAGGCGGGCGCTGCGAGGTCTGCCGCGGCGACGGCCAGATCAAGATCGAGATGCACTTCCTGCCCGACGTCTACGTGCCCTGCGAGCAGTGCCACGGCAAGCGCTACAACCGCGAGACCCTCGAGGTCCGCTTCAAGGGCAAGTCGATTGCCGACGTGCTCGAGATGTCGGTGGAGGAGGCGGTTGAGTTCTTCGAGAACGTGCCCAAGATCGCCCGGCGGCTGCGCACGCTGCACGACGTCGGCCTCGACTACATCCGCCTCGGCCAGCCGGCGACGACCCTGTCCGGCGGCGAGGCGCAGCGCATCAAGCTGGCCACCGAGCTCTCCAAGGTCGCAACCGGCGACACCCTCTACATCCTCGACGAGCCGACCACCGGCCTGCACTTCGCCGACGTGCAGCGGCTGCTCGACGTGCTCGGGCGGCTGGTCGATGCCGGCAACACGGTTGTCGTCATCGAGCACAACCTCGACGTGATCAAGACCGCCGACCGGCTGATCGACCTCGGTCCGGAGGGCGGTGAGGAGGGGGGTGAAGTGGTCGCCACCGGCACCCCCGAGGAGGTCGCCGCGGCGAAGGGCTCCTACACCGGCCGCTTCCTCGCCGGCCTGCTCGAGCCGGCGAAGCCGAAGCGCTCGCCACGCAAGCGCCGCGAGCCCGTCGCGGCCTGACCGCCAGAGCGGCGACTGCTTGACGGCGACTGCTTAAAAAAGCCGCTCGCGGGTAGCGGTCCTCCGCCTGGGTCTACAAGGAGGACAAAGATGTCCAGCACTGGTTTGCGACGTATCTTGTTCGTGTTCGGGGCGGTATTCGCGACGGTGGCTCTGGTCGCCGGCTGCGGGGGTAGCGACAATGGGGGCGGTGGCGTGAAGATCGCGCTGTTGCTGCCCGAAAACGAGACCCCCCGCTACGAGTCCGACGACAGGCCGGACTTCGAAAGCGCGGTGAAGGAACAGTGCGAAGACTGTGAAGTCCTCTACAGCAACGCCGGCGGCGACGCCTCCAAACAGCAGAGCCAGGCGGAAGCGGCGCTGACCCAGGGCGCCGACGTCCTCGTCGTCGACCCGATGGACTCCAAATCGGCCGCGGCGATCGCCGAAAAGGCGAACGCCCAGAACGTGCCGGTCGTCAGCTACGACAGGCTGATCGAAAACGCCGAAGTGGACGCCTACATCTCCTTCGACAACAAAAAAGTCGGTGAATTGCAGGCCGAAACGCTGTCCAAGAAACTGAAAGAAGACGGCAAGGCAAGCGGTCCGATCATCATGATCAACGGCGATCCGGCCGATCCGAACGCCGCGCTCTTCAAAGAAGGCGCCCACGTCGGGTTCGAGGCGGCCGGGGTGCAGATCGCCAAGGAGTACGACACGCCCGGCTGGTCCGCCGAAAACGCCCAGCGCGAGGCGCAGCAGGCGATCACCGCTCTCGGCAAGGATGGCTTCGCCGGGATCTATGCCGCCAACGACGACACCGGCGGCGGTGCGATCGCGGCGATGAAGGGGGCCGGCATCGACCCCGAAGAACGGCCGGTCACCGGCCAGGACGCGACCGTTGCCGGGCTGCAGCGGATCCTCGCCGGTCAGCAGTTCATGACGATCTACAAGGAAATCGAGCCGGAGGCGACGATCAGCGCCGAAATCGCGATCGCCCTCGCCGAAGGAGAAGGCGTGCCGCAGGACAAGGTCACGGACCAGGTCGACAACGGCAAGGTCAAGGTCCCATCGGTCCTGCTGAAGCCGATCGCGGTGACCAAAGACAACGTCAAGAGCACGGTGGTCGCCGACGAATTCGTCTCCCCGTCCGAATTGTGCACCGGGCCCTACAAGAAGGCCTGTGAAGAAGCGGGGATCTCCTAAGGCGCCAAGGGCAGAGCGATGACGCCCGATGGCCCTCTTCTGGAGTTGACAGGAGTGAGCAAGCGATTCGGCCCGGTCCAGGCTCTGGATCGGGTCGACTTCGCCGTCCACCCGGGAGAGGTGGTCGGCCTGGTCGGCGATAACGGCGCCGGCAAGTCGACGCTGGTGAAGACGATCGCCGGCATCCACACGGCGGACGGCGGCCGGATGCGCTTCGAGGGGCGTGAAATCAGCGTCTCCCGGCCCCAGGATGCGACCGAACTGGGGATCGCCACCGTCTACCAGGACCTCGCGCTCTGCGACAACCTCGACGTCGTCGCCAACATCTTCCTCGGCCAGGAGGAGGTCTCGTCGGGCCCGGGTGGGATCTCCGGCCAGCTAGACGAGGCGAAGATGGAGCACCGCGCCGGCGAGCTGCTCTCCGGCTTGTCGGTGACGATCCCCAGCCTGCGGACCGAGGTCGGGACCCTCTCCGGTGGACAGCGCCAGCAGGTCGCCGTGGCCCGCTCGCTCCTCGGCGAGCCGCGGGTCGTGCTGCTCGACGAGCCGACCGCCGCGCTGGGCGTGCCGCAGACCAAACAGGTGTTGGAGCTGATCGGGCGCCTTCGCGAGCGGGGGCTGGGGGTGGTGGTGATCAGCCACAACCTGGCGAACGTCTTCGAAGTCGCCGACCGGATCGTCGTCCTGCGGCTCGGCCGCACAGCCGGAGACTTCAAGGCCGAGGACACGACCGAGGAGCACGTTGTCTCGGCGATCACGGGCATCGGTGAGGGAGCCGGCAATGGCGAGGGCGGCAATGGCGAGGGCGGGGAGGGGGAGCGCAGATGAGCGCGGCCGAGGGCGCGCAGCCGGCGGCGGCGAGGGACGGGGACGAGGAGCGCGGCGTCCGGGCCGAGGTCCTGCGGCGCTTCATCCAGGGGGACCTCGCCTCACTGCGGGTGGTCCTTGGCCTGGCCGTGATCTGGATCATCTTCCAGAGCCAGAACGACCGCTTTCTCTCAGCCGAGAACCTGACCAACCTGATGCTGCAGATCACCGCGGTCGGCCTGATCTCGATCGGCATCGTCTACGTGCTGCTGCTCGGCGAGATAGACCTCTCGGTCGGAGCCGTCAGCGGCCTGGCCGCGGCCGCGATGGTCGTGCTCAACGTCAAGCACGGCTGGAGTCCCTATCTCGCGATCGCCGCCGGAGTTCTCGTCGGCGCCGCGATCGGCGTCCTGCAGGGCTTCCTCTTCAGCCGCTTCGCCGTTCCCTCCTTCGTCGTCACCCTGGCCGGCCTGCTGGCATGGCAGGGCGCCCTCTTACAGGTGCTCGGGTCCACCGGCTCGATCAACGTCACCGACCCCAAAATCACCGGGCTCGCCAACACCTTCTATTCCGACGCTGTCGGCTGGGTGATGGCGGTGCTGGTGATCTGCGTCTACGCCGGCATCATGCTCGAGGGGCACAGGCGCCGCGTCGCCACCGGTCTGACCGGGGAGAGCATCGGGCCGCTCGCGATCCGCATCGGTGCCGTGGCCGCGATCTCGATCGTCGTCGTCGCCATCCTCAACTCCGACCGCGGTGTCCCCCTGGCGCTGCTGATCCTGCTCGCCTTCGTGTTCGGGATGGAATACGTCGCCAAGCGGACCCGCTTCGGTCGTCATGTCTACGCCGTCGGCGGCAACGCCGAGGCCGCCCGCCGCGCCGGCATCGCGGTCAACAGGATGCGCGTCGCCGTGTTCGGGATTGCCGGGACGATGGCGGCGATCGGCGGCATCATGGCTGCCTCGCGCCTGCTCGCCGTCAACCAGAACTCGGGCGGCAGCGAACTCCTGCTGCTCGCCATCGCCGGCCCGGTGATCGCCGGCACCAGCCTCTTCGGCGGCCGCGGAGCGGTCTGGACGGCCCTGCTCGGCGCCCTCGTGATCGGCTCGATCTCCAACGGCATGGACCTGCTGGCGCTCTCCTCCGCGGTCAAGTTCATGGTCACCGGCGGCGTCCTGCTGCTGGCCGTGATCGTCGACGCGATCGCGCGCTCGCAGCGCCAGGCCGCCGGCCGCGTCTAGATCGGGGACGCTAGATCAGGAGGCTGGCGCCGATCGCGCCGCCGAGGTCGCCGAGCGAGGCGACCCTGACCGCCGGCGGGCGCTCGTCGACGAAGAGGTGCTTTCGCATCTCGCCGGTCAGCGGCTCCATCAGGCGATCGCCGAAGCGGACGCCGAGGCCTCCGCCGATGATCACCGCTTCGGGGTCGAGCAGGTTGACCGCGGAGGCGATCCCGGTCCCGAGCGCCTCGACCGCCCGCTCGATCAGGCTCTTCGCGAGGTGGTCGTCCTGGTCGAGGGCGCGCTCCCAGATGCCGCTCGTGAGGCGAGCCCGCTCGTGCTTGCGCATCAGCTTGAAGAGGTCGGTCTTGGCGCCCTCCTTGTGCTGGCGCCGGGCCTCCGCTTCCATCGCCGAGCGGCCGGCATAGGCCTCCAGGCAGCCCTTTCGCCCGCAGGGGCACTTGGCGCCGCCGCGCTTGACGACCATGTGGCCGATCTCACCGGCGGCCCCGCGGCCGAGCCAGGGCCGGCCGTCGAGGACCAGCCCGCCGCCGACGCCCGTGCCCCAGAAGACCCCGATCAGGCTGCCGAACTCGCGGCCGGCGCCGAGATGGAACTCCGCTTCGGTCGCCACCTGGACGTCGTTGCCGACCCTCACCCCGGTGCCCAGGTCTGCGGCGAGGGTTTCGGCGAGCGGGTAGCTGCCCTCCCAGCCGGGCAGGTTGCGGGCTCCCGAGACGACCCCCGTCTTCTCGTTGGCGTCGCCTGGCGAGCCGACCCCGACTCCCTTCAGGTCGGCGGGGTCGATGCCCGCCTCGCCGGCCGCCTCGCGAAGGGCGGCCGCCATCTCGGCGGCTACGTCCTCGGGGCCGCCGCTGGTCGGCGTCGGCCGCCTCGCCTCGCCGAGGACCTTGCCGTGGGCCCCCACGATCGCCGTCTGGATCTTCGTGCCGCCGAGGTCGATGCCCCCGCGTGGGCTGTCCGCGGCGGCGCTCACAGCTCGGAGCCGAAGCCCTTGCCCGCCTGCACCCGCCTCATCTCGAACTCCCTCACGTCGTTTTCCCCTGTTCGCCGGGCGACCCTACTGCCGGTCGCTCTGGAAAGCTAGGAAGCGTGGACTGGCTGGCGGCCTGGAAGCTCTGGTGGCAGAAGCGGCGCTGGTATGAGCGCAACGGACGCCGCCGGCGCCGCTGGCGACTCAACCGCCATGCCGCCCGGGGCGGCTTCTATGTCCGCTACCCGGTCGAGGGCGAGTTGCTCGAGGCGCTCGACGAGGGGCGGCTGCGGATCGGCGAGGGGACCCTGCTCGAGCCGGGGTGCTGGCTGACCCTCTCGCCGCGGGCGAGGATCGAGATCGGCGAGGGCTGCTTCCTCAATCGCAACACCATGTTCGCCGCCGCCGGGGAGATAGCCATCGGCGACCACGTGATGTTCGCCAACGGCTGCTTCGTCGGCGATGCGGACCATCGCTTCGACGATCCACGGACGCCGATCACCCATCAGGGCTTCAAATCCAAGGGTCCGGTTCGAATCGGCTCTAACTGCTGGTTCGGCGTCAACTGCGTGGTCACCAGCGGCGTCACGATCGGGGATCGCTGCGTGATCGGCGCCAACTCCGTGGTCACCGAAGACCTGCCCGCCGGCACGATCGCCGCCGGTGCGCCGGCAAGTGTGATCAAGGCCATCGAATTCCGGGACTGAGTGCCTATAATTTGAAAACTGGCCGTGACCCCAAGGGCATGGACCTATGACTTCAGATCTCTCCACTTCGAATTCCGCCGCCGGCGTCACGACCGCCCGCTCGAAGAGCGAGCTGCGCGCTGCGCTTGCCCGCGCGCGCGCAGAGGGCCGCTCGATCGGCTTCGTGCCGACGATGGGGTACCTGCATGAGGGCCATCTGTCGCTGCTGCGCGCCGCGCGCGCCGAGTGCGACGTGGTGGTGATGAGCGTCTTCGTCAACCCGGCTCAGTTCGGCCCCGGTGAGGACCTCGATCGCTATCCGCGCGATGAGGAGCGAGATATCGCCCTCGCCGCCGACGCGGGCGTCGACTTCGTCTATGCGCCGCCGGTGGAGGACGTCTACCCGCGGGGTTTTTCGACCCATGTGGAGGTCGATGGCCTGACCGAGGTCCTCTGCGGAGACCCCGAGCGCCGCGGGCCCGAGCACTTTCGCGGCGTCACCACGGTGGTCGCGAAGCTCTTCAACATCGTCGGCCCCGACGTCGCCTACTTCGGCCAGAAGGACGCCCAGCAGGCCGCGGTCATCCGCCGCATGGTGCGCGACCTCGACTTCCCGCTGCGGGTGGAGACGCTGCCCACGGTGCGCGAGCCCGACGGCCTGGCGATGAGCTCGCGCAACGCCTACCTCGCGCCCGAGGACCGGGCCCGGGCCGCGGCGCTCTCGCGAGCCCTTGGCGCCGCCGAGCGGGTGGCCGGCGAAGAGTCCCTGGAAGCGGGCCTGGAGGAGGCGCGCCGAGAGCTCGCCGCCGCCGGCATCGAGCCCGAATACCTCGAGGCTCGCGACGCCGAGGAGCTTCAACCGGTGGCCGAGCTGAATGGCCGCCCGGTGCTGGTCGCGCTCGCCGCCCGGGTCGGCGGCGCGCGCCTGATCGACAACGTCTTGATTCGTCCTTGAAGAGCTAGCAACCCCAATAGGAGAGCCAATGCAGAGGCAGATGCTGAAGTCCAAGATCCATCGGGCCACGGTGACCGATTGCGACGTCGACTACGTCGGCAGCATCACGATCGACACCGAGCTGATGGCGAGCGCCGACCTGATCACCAACGAGCAGGTCCACGTCTGGGACATCGACAACGGCGCCCGCTTCGTCACCTACGTGATCGACGGCGAGCCGGGCTCGCGGACGATGCAGGTGAACGGCGCCGCCGCCCACCTCACCCGGCCCGGGCACAAGATCATCGTCGCCTCCTTCGGCGCCTACGACGAGAGCGATCTGGAGACCTATTCGCCGGTCGTCGTCCACGTCGACGCGGACAACGCGATCGTGCGCGTCGACAGCCATCCCGAGGTTCTGCTCGGCGGGCCGGTGCCGACCGGCTCCGAAGACGTCCCCGGCAGCTTCTCTCCCTCCTTCGGAGGAGGCATCCCCTCATGAGCGCCGGCGCCCGCGAGGCCCGATTGGCGGCTGAGCGCCGGCCGGTGACCCTGCCGAGGCTGGCCGAGATGCAGCAGGCGGGCGAGCCGATCGTGATGGTGACCGCCTACGACTACCCCTCGGCGCAAATCGCCGACGAGGCGGGGGTGGACATCGTCCTCGTCGGGGACTCTGCGGCGATGGTCGTGCTCGGCTATCCCGGCACCGAGCCGGTCTCGATGGACGAGATGGTGATGCTCGGCAAAGCCGTGCGGCGCGGGCTGCGGACCCCGCTGATGGTCGGCGACATGCCGATGGGCAGCTATGAGGCCAGCAACGAGCTCGCGGTCCGCAACGCCCAGCGGCTGGTCAAGGAGACCGGCTGCCAGGCCGTCAAGCTCGAGGCGGGAGGCACCTCGGTCGAGCGGGCGCGGGCGATCGTCCGGGCCGGGATACCGGTCATGGGACACGTCGGCCTGACCCCGCAGCGGGCCAGCGCCCTCGGCGGCTACAAAGCGCAGGGCAAGACCGCCGAGGCGGCGATCGGCCTTTGCGAGGACGCGCTGGCGCTGCAGTCCGTCGGCTGCTTCTCGATCGTCTTCGAGGCGGTGCCGGCGGCGGTGACCGAGGCGATCGTCGAGAAGCTCGAGGTGCCGACGATCGGGATCGGCGCCGGCCCAGCGACCTCGGGGCAGGTGCTCGTGTTCCACGACCTGCTCGGGATCACCACCGGCAGGACGGCGAAATTCGTCAAGCGCTACGCCGGAATCCACGAGGAGATGCTGGCCGGGGTGCGCGGCTACGCGGAGGAGGTGCGTACGCGCCACTTCCCCGAGCCCGACCACGTTTACGGCGTCGAGCCGGCCGAGCTTGCCGAGTTGAGGCGCTACCTCGACCAGGAAAGCCTCGCCTCGCCGAAGGCGTGGGACTGGGAGCCGCTGCCCTAGAACCTCCGCACAGAGCGGGGTTGAGGCCGCTCCCGAGTGGCGCCGGCCTTACGATGGGCGTCGCGGGATGCCCATCTACGAGTTCGAGTGCGGACGGTGTGGGAGTCGCTTCGAGGAGCTGACCTCGGAGGGCGCGGCTCCCCCTGCCTGCCCGAGCTGTGGCGCCGATCGAACCCGGCGTCTCCTCTCCACGGTGGCGCCCCCGGCTCGGCAGCCGAGCGGCGCCCGCGTTCGCTCGGACGAATCGCGCCGTCGGGAGCGCGAGGCCGCCCGCGGCGAGCGCCTGGCGGCGGCGAAGCGCCGGCGCCAGAAGGGGGCGGGATGACGGACGCGGTTGCAGAGCAGCGTCGGGAGCGGCTGGTCGAGATCTTCAAGCAGGTCGAGACCTGCACCAAATGCCCCCTGCACGAGACCCGCACCAAAGCCGTCTTCGGGGCCGGCAACGCCGACGCCGACCTGATGTTCGTCGGCGAGGCGCCGGGGGCGGCGGAGGACCAGCAGGGGCTTCCCTTCGTCGGCCGTGCCGGCCAGTTGCTGGGCGAGCTGCTGGGTGAGATCGGGCTTTCGCGCCAGGACGTCTTCATCGCCAACGTGCTCAAGTGCCGTCCGCCGGGGAACCGCGACCCCCAGCCGCTGGAGATCGATTCCTGCCGGCCCTACCTGTTCGAGCAGGTGCGCCTGATCGAGCCCAGGGTGATCTGCACGCTGGGGAACTTCGCCACCAAGCTGCTGACCGGCAGCCAGGCCGGGATCACGAGCGTGCGCGGCGCGCCGCAGGTGCACGAGCTGGGAGGCCGCGGCGTCTTCATCCTGCCGCTGTTTCACCCTGCCGCGGCCCTGCGCACACCGGCGATGAAGGAGACTCTGCGCGAGGACCTGAGCACGCTGCCGGACCTTCTCGCCGCGCCGCGGCCCGAGATGCCCTCCCCCTTCGAAGAGTCCGAGCCGCTGGAGGCCGAGAGCGCGGACGCGCCGCCGCCGGCCGACCAGCTCGATTTCTTCGGATGACCTATTCCTCTTCCTCCGCGACTGAGACGGAAGCGATCGGCGCCGAGCTCGCGGAGCGGCTCGGGCCCGGAGACGTGGTGATCGTCAGCGGCGACGTCGGCGCCGGCAAGACGACGCTTATCCGCGGGGCCTGCCGGGCGCTCGGCGTGCGCGGCCCGGTGACCTCTCCGACCTTCACGATCGGACGGCGCTACGGGGAAGGGCGCCTGCCCGTGTCCCACCTCGACCTCTACCGCCTCGGCGACCTCGAACGGGAGGAGCCCGCCCTGCTCGAGGACTACGTCGACCCCGGCTCCGTCGCCTTCGTGGAGTGGCCGGCGGTGGCCCGGCCGGCGCTAGCGGAGAGGGTCGTGCTGGAGGCGCGCATCGACCATGCGGGCGAGGATCGGCGCTCGATCGAGGTCCGCGCCGCAACGTCCCGCAAATAGCCGTGTTCGAACCAGTACACGGCGGTGTAGCATCGCCGCAAGTTCGAGTTGACGGATCCAAGGAGGAAGCACCCAGATGAAGGCACCGAAATTGCTGACGGCGATAGTGGTGTGCGTGGCGCTGTTGGCGAGCGCGGCGCCTGCCTCTGCCAAGAAGCCCGCCGCCTACAAGCACTACGTTGCCTGCGGCCTTTCGCAGAACGCGAAACCGTCTCACCTCTGCCAGAAGCGCCGCGACAAGGGCGCCTTCTTCCGCAGCAACCTGGCCGACGTCGTCTACAAGGTCTGCGTCCGCTTCCCGAACGGGAGCAGCGAGTGCAAAGGCAGCCAGAAGGCGGTCAAGGGAACTCTCTACGTCAACGAGATCACCTCGAACATCCCGGGAAAGCACCGTGTGACCTGGTTCGTGGCGGGCAAGCCCGTCGGCGTCACCTTCTTCACGGTTCCCCGCTGAGCAAGAGTTCGACCTGGTCCTCGTCGGCTTCGATACCGCGACCGAGGACACCGCCGTCTGCGCCGGCGACGGCGAGAGCGTCCTCTACGAGGCGCTGCTGGGCCTGGACGCCGGCGGCGGGCCGCAGCACTCGACCGCCCTGCTGGGGGAGGTGGACCGCGCCGCCACAGCGGCCGGGGGTTGGCAGGCGGTCGATTCGATCGCGGTCGGCATCGGCCCGGGCTCCTTCACCGGCCTCAGGGTCGGCATCGCCACCGCGCTGGCGCTGGCGGCGAGCACGGGCCTGCGGGCTCGGGGCGTTTGCACGCTCGATGCGCTGGGCCGCGGGCTCGGCGAGTCCGACGAGCGCGGCTCGAATCGGCTCGCGGTCCTCGACGCGCGCCGCAAGGAGGTCTTCGCGGCGCTCTACGCGCCCGATGGTGAGCGCCTCTGGGACCCGTTCGTAAGCCTTCCCTCCGAGCTCGGCGAGCGACTTGCGGAGCTGCCCGAGCCGCCGCTGGCGGGCGGATCGGGAGCGCTACGATTTCGCGATGAGCTGGCAGGCCATGGCGTCGAGATCCCGGACGATGCGGAGCCAGTTCATCGGGTCGCCGCGCGGCACATCTGCGCCGTCGCAGCGGCCGGGGACGCCGGAGGCGACGTCCGGCTCGCACCGATTTACCTGAGGCCCCCAGACGCGGAGCGTTGGCGTGAGCGAGACACTTTCCAGACATCAGGGTGAGATGGGCGCGGAGCCCGCGGTGCGGCGCCTCGCCTACAGCGACCTGCCCGCGGTGCTGGCGATCGAGCGGCGCTCCTTCCCGACCCCATGGTCGCTGGCGATGTTCGTGCTCGAGCTCTCCAAGCCGTCGGGCATCTGCCTGGCCGCCTACGCGGGGGACGAGTTGCTCGGCTACCTCGTCTGCTCGCGCTACGACCAGGTCTGGCACCTGATGAACGTCGCGGTCTCACCGGAGCGCCGCCGCGCCGGCGTGGCCAGGCGGCTGATCTCCCAGCTGCTCGAGGAGTCGGGCCGCCGCCTGCCTCTCACCCTCGAGGTCCGCGTCTCCAACCATCCGGCGATCTCGATGTACGAGGACCTCGGCTTCCGATCCGCCGGCGTGCGCCCTCGCTACTACCAGGACAATGGCGAGGACGCGCTGATCATGTGGCTGGATTGATCCTGGCAATCGAGACGTCGTGCGATGACACGTGCGCAGCCGTGCTCGACGGCCCGCGGATCCTCGCCAACGTGATCTCCTCGCAGGCGGACGCCCACGCACGCTTCGGCGGCGTCGTTCCCGAGGTCGCCGCGCGGCATCACCTGGAGCTGACCGTGCCGGTCGTCGAGAGCGCCCTGCGGGATGCGGACGCCTCCCTGGAGGACATCGAGGCGATCGCTGTGACCGCCGGGCCGGGCCTGATCGGCGCGCTGCTGGTCGGAGTCAGCACGGCCAAGGCGCTGGCCGCGCCGCGCCGCCTGCCGCTGATCCCGGTCGACCATCTCCAGGGGCACGTCGCCGCCAACTTCCTCGAGCCGGAGCCCTTGGAGCCGCCCTTCCTCTGCCTCGTCGCCAGCGGCGGCCACACCCTGCTGGCCGCGGTTCGCGACCACGCGGGCCACGAGGTGATCGGCCAGACCCTCGACGACGCCGCGGGCGAGGCCTTCGACAAGGTGGCGCGCATGCTCGGGCTCGGCTATCCGGGGGGCCCGGAGCTGGAACGCCTCGCCGCCGCCGGCGATCCCGAGGCATTCGAGCTGCCGGTGGCGATGAGCCGCGACCCGGGCCTCGACTTCAGCTTCAGCGGTCTGAAGACGGCGCTCGTCTACCTCTGCCGCGATCTCGGCCCCGAGGGGGTCGCAGAGCGCCGCGCCGACCTCGCGGCCGGCTTCCAGGCTGCGGCCGTGGGCCAGCTGGTCGCGAAGCTGCGGCGGGCGCTGCGGGCGGAGCGCTGGCCCGCCGTGGCCCTGGGCGGCGGTGTCGCCGCCAACGGGCCGCTGCGCGAGGCGGTGGCGAGCCTCTGCGAGCGCGAGGGGGTGGAGCTGAAGCTGGTGCCGGGCAAGCTCTGCACCGACAATGCGGCGATGATCGGCTCCGCCGCCCGCTACGCGCCGCGCATCTCGTATCCGGAATATCTCCCCT
>DASSTR010000046.1:0-63238 GCA_035707825.1 Solirubrobacterales bacterium | reverse complement strand
GCTTCCAGTCGGCCAGCGCCAGCGCCGGCAGCTCGAGTATGTGGCCGAGCACATGAAGGGTCATCAGGGCGAACCAGCCGATGAAGCTGGCCTGGTGCAGGAAGATGAGCTGGTTATTGGGCTTGCCCGCGAGCAGCAGGGCGACGCCGGTGCCGAAGAGGGCGACGGTGGTGAAGACGACGCCGGGGGCGAGCAGGCGCAAGATGAGCGGCGGCGGCCCCTTGCGTTGGTATGCCTCGTTGCCGAGGTAGTAGCGGGCGAAGCGATAGCCGGTGCTGGCGAGCTTGGCCGCGATCGGGCCGAGCAGCAGGATCCCGATCAGGATGTGCTCCTCGCGCAATTGACCGATGAACGGAATCGTCGCTCCCTCGGTCGCGAGCAGGACGAGCAGGATCGCGCCGAGTGCCGCGGTAAGCCGGCTGTTCCCGGCGACGCCGTCCTTGCGTGCCTCGGCTTCGATGCCGTTTTGCAACTGGAACATGCGGCGATCTTCGTCATCGCCGCTTGGCGCTTCCTAAGCGCCCGATG
Organism: Solirubrobacterales bacterium; assembly: GCA_035707825.1. Taxonomy (GTDB): domain Bacteria; phylum Actinomycetota; class Thermoleophilia; order Solirubrobacterales; family 70-9; genus VRUE01. Next base: position 62,710 of record DASSTR010000046.1, on the reverse strand, counting down.
AGAGTTTTCTCAGGGTCCAGGCGCGAATCCGGGCAGCTCGAAAGCGACCCGGGCGCCGCCCAGCGGCGAGTCCTCGACCCAGATCCGGCCGCCGTGCGCCGCGACGATCTCGCGGCAGATCGCCAGCCCGAGGCCGCTGCCCCCCGAGTCGCGAGTCCGGGACTCGTCGACGCGATGGAAGCGCTCGAAGACGCGCTCGCGCTCGGACGCCGGGATGCCGGGCCCGTCGTCCTCGACGGCAACCGTGACCCGATCGCCGGCCGCCGTGGCGCTGAGGACGACCCTTCCCGAATCCCCCGCGTGGCGACGCGCGTTGGCGAGCAGATTGCGAACCGCGCGGGTCAGGAGCTCCGCGTTGCCGCGAACGCGGCCCGCGGCGATTCCTTTCGGCTCGGCACGCGAGGGATCGCTCTCCGCCAGGCCCTGCAGCAGGTTTCCGAGGTCCACCTCGCCGATCTCGATCTTGGAAAGCTCATCCAGCCGGGCGAGGGCCAGGAGCTCCTCGACCAACTGCTCCATCCGATCGATCTCGTGCAGCGTCACCGCCTCGACCCGCTCGACCTCATCGGCGCTCGGGTTGGGGTTGCGAGCCAGCACCTCGATTTGGCCCCGGACCGCGGTTAGGGGAGTGCGGAGCTCGTGCGAGGCATCGGAGACGAAGCGGCGCTGATTCGAGAACGCGAGGTCGAGGCGCTCGAGCATCCTGTTGAAGTCGGCGATCAGCGCCCGCAGCTCGGGTGCCGCGGCGGGCTCCTCGCGCAGCCGCGGAGTGAGATCGCCGGCCTGTACCTCGTCCGCCGTCGCCGCCATTCGCCGCAGCGGCGAGGCGGTGCGGGCGGCGATCAGGTAGCCGCCGGTAAGCGCCGCCACGAGAGTGATGCCGCCGACGAGGAAAAAGGTCCTTTCCACCTCGGACTGGGCGTCGGAGATCGAGGAGATGGAGGGTTGCCGGCCATCGCTTGCTGCCGGGACGCCGTGCTCACGCGCCTCCTCGCGGTCGATCACGTGGGACTCGTCGGCCATCTCCGCCCGTACGGCGATGAAGACGATCCCAAAGGCGACCAGGAAGAGCCCGCCGATCGAGATTGCGAGCCTCGCCCGCAGGCCGAGCTCTCTCCAGGCGCCCCGCATCAGGTCTCACTCAGTTTGTAGCCGACCGATCGCACGGTCTGGATCGGGGCGGGGGAGTCCGGTAGCGAGAGCTTGCGCCGTAGATAGCCGATGTAGACCTGGACGACGTTGGTGCCGGGGTCGTGGTCGTAGCCCCAGACCGCGGCGAGGATCTCCTTGTGCGTGCAGACAGTGCCCGCGTGCCGCATCAGGTAGGCGAGCAACGCGGCCTCGCGAGTGGGGAGGTGGACGGAGAGGCCGTCGCGGTGAGCACACCGATCGAGCAGGTCTAGTCTGATCCCTGCGGCCTCCAGCGCCGGCGCCACCTCGCCGTCCGCTTGGCGCAGATGGGCCCTGACCCTGGCCACGAGCTCCTCGAAGGAGAAGGGCTTCGTCACGTAGTCGGTGGCGCCGAGATCGAGGCCCTCGACCCGGTCGGCGACCTCGCCACGGGCGGTCAGCAGGATCACCGGCAGGGAGGGCTTGGAGCGCCGAATCGCGGTTAGGACCTCGAGCCCGTCGCGGCTGGGCAGCATCCGGTCGAGGACGATCAGGTCGAAGTCGTGGTCGAGTGCCAGCCGCTCGCCCTCCGCTCCGTCGGCGACCTTTTGGACCGTGAAGCCCTCTCTCGCCAGACCGCGCTCGAGAAAGTCGGCGATCGCCGACTCATCCTCGATGACCAGGATCTCCACGAGGGGGGATGGTATTCGGCTCGCGCCGGTGCTCGGGCCAGAATGACCGCCATGCCCGATGTCGTTGTCCTCTTCCTCGCGGCGTCGGCGACCGCGATCGCAACGGGGGTCGGAGCCGTCCCGGTCTTCCTCTTCGGCTCGCGCACCGAGCGCTGGACGCCTTTCCTGCTCGGCATTGCCGCGGGCGTGATGGGGGTCGCCGCCATCGCCGGCCTGCTGATCCCGGCGACCGAAGAAGGCGCCCCGGGGGAGGTGGCGGCCGGCCTGGCGATGGGAATCGTCTTCCTCGCCCTCGCCGGGCGGTGGTTCAAGCCGGATAGCGGCTTCATGGGCCGCACTGGCCCGGGGGCGCGGACCTCGGCCCTCGTCTTCCTGGTCCTCCTCGTCCACAGCCTGCCGGAGGGATTCGCGATCGGCACCGCGTTCGCTTCCGATCGGGCGGGCCTGAGCCTGTTCGTGATCGTGGCGATCGGGATCCAGAACATCCCGGAGGGCACCAGCGTCGCGATTCCCATGCAGGAGGCCGGCTTCTCGCGCATGCGGCAGTTCTGGACGGCGGTTGGCACCAGCATCCCCCAGCCGATCGGGGCTCTGGTGGCCTTCCTGGCCGTCGAAGAGGTGAGCGGCCTGCTGCCGCTCTCCTTCGCCTTCGCGGCCGGCGCGATGCTCGCCCTGATCGTGGTGGAGTTGCTCCCGACGGCCTATGCAGGCCCGCAGCGGGCGGCGCCGAGCGTTGGTGTCTGCGTCGGCGGCGCCGTAATGCTTGCGCTGAGCTACGCGCTCGGCGTGTGACGGCGGCTCAGGCCAGGGCCAGCACGCCCAGCGCGAGCACCGAGGCCGCGATCGCGGCGAAGGCGACGCCCGTGATCCAGCGGCCCCGCCTTCCCAGGGCATGCGCTCCCATCAGCTCGGCATCGGCCGCGAGGGAGCGGAGGAAGGGCAGGATGACGAGCAGCAGCACGGCGTTGAGCGCCTGGCTCAGGAAGAGGAGCTCGATCAACGGCGCGCCCGGGATGAGGACGATCGTCGCGGCGACCGCAGCCACGACGCCGAAGCTCAGGTAGAAGGCGCGCGCCTCGGCGAAGCTGTCGTCAAGGTCGGCGCGCCTGCCGAGGGCCTCGGAGATCGAGTAGGCGGTCGAGAGCGGCACGATGGCGGCGGCCAGCAGCGCCGCGCCGAGGAAGCCGAGCCCGAAGAGGCTCGCGGCGGCGCCTCCGGCGAGGGGCTCGAGGGCCAGGGCCGCGTCACGAGCGTCCTCGATTTCGATCCCCGCGGGATGCAGGGTGGCGGCGCAGGCGACGACGACGAAGAGGCCGATCACGCCGGTCAGGACGGCTCCGACGACGACGTCGATGCGCTCGAAGCGCAGGTCCTCGACCCGCAGGCGCTTGTCGACGGCATAGGACTGGATGAAGGCGAGCCCCCAGGGAGCGAGGGTCGTGCCGACGGTCGCCACCGCGACGAGCATCGCGTCGCGGGTCAGGGGAATGCTCGGAACGACCAGCCCCTTGGCCGCCTCTCCCCAGTCGGGGTGGGCGAGGAGCCCCGCGACGATGTAGGCGACGAAGACGGAGCTGAGCGCGAGCAGGAAATGCTCGACATGGCGGAAGTTCTCGCGCAGGACCAGCGCCGAGACGCCGGCGGCCGCCAGCGGAACGCTGAGGTACTTGCTCATTCCTCCCAGCAGCTGCATCCCGGCCGCGACGCCGGCGAACTCGGCGCAGAGCGTGCCCGTGTTCGAGATGACCAGTGCCGAGACGACGACCGCGGCGGCCCGGGGACCGTGGCGCTCGCGCACCAACGTCATCAGCCCCTTGCCGGTGACGATGCCCAGCCTCACCCCCAGCTCGTGGAAGACGATCAGCGCAGCGGTTGAGAGCGCCAGGACCCAGAGCAGCTCATAGCCGTATTTGGCGCCGAGGATCGAGTAGGTGGTGATGCCCGCGGGGTCGTCGTCGGAGAGCCCGGCAAGCAGGCCGGGCCCGACCACGGCGAGGAGTGCGGCCGCCGTGCCACCGCGGAGCAGGAGGTGGCGCCGACTGCTGAGCCGCCAGTGCGTGTGGCGTCCCGGGGTTCTGTGAGCTCGTGACTTGGACATGGGGGCACTAGTCTCGCGGGTATGGCGGTTATCGAAACCGAGCAGCTCACCAAGAGCTACGGGGGTTCGCGCGGCATAGAGGACGTCAGCTTCGCGGTGCGGGCCGCCGAAGTGTTCGGCTTCCTGGGGCCCAACGGTGCGGGCAAGACGACGACGATTCGCACCCTGCTGGACCTTCTGCACCCGACCAGCGGCAGCGCCCGCCTCTTCGACCTCGACAGCAGGCGCGAGAGCGTTGCGATCCGCGCCCGCCTTGGCAACCTGCCGGGCGACTTCGGCTACGGCAAGCAGGCGAGTGGGCGCGAGGCGCTGCGGCTGCTTGCCCGTCTGCGGGGCATGAATGACCTCGGCCGCGCCGAGGCCCTCGCCAAGCGCTTTCGCGCCGATCTGGACCGGCCGCTCGGCGAGCTGTCGCGAGGCAACCGCCAGAAGGTCGGCCTGATCCTCGCGACCTTCCATTCCCCGGAGCTGCTGATCCTCGACGAGCCCACCAGCGGGCTCGACCCCCTTATGCAGGAGGAGTTCCTGTCGCTGGTGAAGGAAGAGCGCGAGCGAGGCTGCACCGTCTTCATCTCCTCACACGAGTTGGACGAGGTGGAGAGGGTCTGTGACCGGGTCGGCATCGTCAGAGAGGGGAGGCTGATCGCCGTCGAGCGGATCGACGAGCTGCTCGGCAAGGCGCGCCGAACCGCCGTCGTCGAGGTTGCCGACACCGACGCCCTGGCCGCCGCGCTGCGGGCGATCGAAGGGGTGAGCGATCTGCGCGTCGAGGGCGCCAAGCTCTCCTTCAAGGCGGCCGGTGACCTGGACCCGATGCTGAAGGCGATCGCGGCGCATCGCGTCCTCGACATGGAGCTGACCCATCCAACTCTCGAGGAGGTCTTTCTCACCTACTACGAGGGGGGAACGGCATGAGCTCGCAGCTGGCGGCGCTGATCGGCAGCCATCTCTCCGACCGCCGCCGCTCGCTGCTTGCCTGGGGCATCCCGCTCGGCATCTGGTCGGCTTTCATCGTCCTCATCTTCCCCTCGGTCGAAGGGGCGCTTTCCAAGGCGGTCGAGAATTACCCGCCGGCCTTGAGGGAAGCATTCGGGATCGGCGAGCTGACCAGCGTCGAGCAGTACCTGCACGCCGAGATGCTGAGCCTGATCGTGCCGTTGGCGCTCGGCTATCTGGCGGTGCGCGCCGTGGCCAGCGGCCTCTCGGGCGCCGCCGAAAGCGGTCGGCTCGACGTGCTGCTTTCGGCCCCCGTCTCGCGTTCCCGGATCGCGGCGGCGAGCTTTGCCGCGACCGCGGTCGAGTTGGCGATCGTGCTCGTCCTGACTGTCATCCTCACCGCCCTCGGCAGCCTCGTCGCCGGCGCTCACCTCTCGCTCTCCGCGGCGATCGCCGGCTACGCGAACGTCTGGCCGCTGGCCCTGGTCTTCGCCGGCCTCGGTGTCGTCGCGGCCGGCTTTTCGTCCCGTACCACCCTCGTCACCGGTGCGGTCGCCGGCGTGCTGGTGACGATGTACGTGATCGACCTCGTGGGTCGCCTCGACCCCGACCTCTCCGGCATCCGTTACGCGTCCGTCTTCAAGTACTACGGCAACGCGATCGAAGACGGGATCGACCCGATCTCATTCATAGGCGTGACCGTCGGAGCGTGCCTCCTCGCGGTCCTGGGCGCCTGGCTGTTCGAGCGCCGCGACCTGGCCGGGTAGCTCTAAGGGCTGACAAAGCCGGCGCCTCCGCGTTTCATCCATGAGCGGCAGGGGAAATGGATGAAACGCGGATAGGGAAATGGAGAGGCGGATCCGGACCCCGAGGTCCGGGCGCCTGAATCGAACGTGCGGGAGGAGAAGCGATGCGTGGCTCAGGATCAAGCTCTCGGTTGGTCTCCAGGCGCCAGTGGCGCCGGGGGGCGCCCCTGGCGCTACTGGCCGCGCTGGGGCTGGCGATGGCGCTTTTCACCGCCGGCGGCATGGCGGCCAAAAGCGGTTCGGCGAACCTGGCGATCACGAAGTCGGATGCTCCCGACCCGGTTAGCGTCGGATCCATCCTCACCTACACGATCGGGGTGCAGAACCTCGGACCCGACAACGCGACCGGCGTGCGGGTCACCGATGACCTTCCGAAGGAGGTCGACCTCGTTTCCGCGACGGCGTCGGTGGGCAGATGCGCGAGCAAGGGAAAGAAAGTCACCTGCGAGCTCGGCCAGATTGGGTCGGGAATCAACTACGGAGGCCCCGCGACGGTGGCCATCTCGGTGATCCCCCGCAAGACGGGCACGATCAAGAACACCGCCTCGGTAAAGGGGGACCAGAAGGACTCGGTGGCCTCGAATGACAAAGCCACTGCGACGACCAGCGTCATCGGGCCGGCGGCCACCTGCCGCGGCGTCGCCGTCTCGATCGCGGGAACGGCCGGCAACGACGTCATCACAGGTACGGGCGGCCGCGACGTGATCGCCACCTTCCGGGGCAACGACACGATCGCTTCACGCGGTGGCCGCGACTTGATCTGCGCCGGACGGGGCGCGGACCGCGTGGTTGCCGGCGGCGCGCTCGATCGCGTCTTCGGCGGCGCGGGGGCGGATCGCCTCTTCGGTCGCGGCGGGCCCGATGTGCTGCGCGGCGGCGCCGGGCCGGATGTCCTCAAGGGCAACCGGGGCGCCGATCGCCTGCGCGGTGGGCGCGGCATCGACCGCTGCCGTGGCGGCGCCGGCGCGGATTCGATCAGAGGGTGCGAGCGGTAGGCAAAGAGTGCGAGCGGTAGGCGCGAGCGGTAGGCGCGAGGGCGCTTACCGACTGCCGGGCTGTCCTGGAGTTGGCCCTTCGCCCGGGATGCCGTCGACTTCGCGGTGGTAGGTCCCGCCGCAGCCGAGGGTCAGCTTCCAGGCGGGGCCGAAGGCGAAGGTCCTTCCATCGGTTTTGATTTCGTAGCCGGCGGGGTCGCGGTTGAGGTGCCCCGCCCGCATCTCCCGGGTGACGACCCCGTAGTTCGTGAACCAGGGAACTTTGGTCTTGCGCACGATCGGCCAGTCCGCCGAGCCCGCCATGGCATCGACGGCTTGCCGGGCGGCGGCCCCATCGCCGGCGGCCCGGGCGGCGATCCAGCTCTCGGCCCAGCTGCAGGCGACCGCATTGCCGACCTTGACGGCAAGCGAGGAGTGGTCGGCTATCGAGTCTTCGCTCCGCAGCGCGGCGGCATCGAACCCCGGCGGCACCGGGATGCCGCGCAGCATCTGGTCCACGGCCTTCGCCCGCGCTTCCGGACGAACGGTGCTCGGCGGCATCGCGTCGAGCCACGTCCTCACATCGACCGGGCGCAGCGATTGCAGGATCTCCTCGTAGGCGCGCCTGGTGCCGAGGCGGCCGCGAACCTCGACGAAGACCTGGCCCTGGGGGGAGAGCATCGTTGCGTATTCCTCCGGCGAGTAGGCGACGGTCGTCGACCGGTGTCCCAGCAGGTCGCCCTCTTCCGGGCGGCTCACGTTGGCGCGGTCGTGCAGGTACTGGCGGTAGAGCCGCGCCGGATACCAGTGGATTTCGAAGTGGCGACTACCGTCGCTGAAGGTCAGTTCGCCGCTGTCGGGTTCGAATTCGTCGGCGCGGACGATCTTCCAGCCGGGCTCGGTGACGAGCAGGCGCGGGTTGGCTTCGGCCACCCGGATCGCCGCCGCGGCGAACTCGGGCCGTCCGCTGCCGGACCCGCCGAGCCAGTCCCCGACGACGAGCAGCGCGGCGATCGCGGCCACCGCCGCGAGGCCGAGGCCGAGGCCGAGGGTGGCTCGCCGGTGCCCCCCACGGTCCGGGGCGACGGGGGAGCGGGCTCCGCTCTTCCTGTCCCCGCCGAGCGAGCGGGCTCCGCTCTTCCTGTCCCCGCCGAGCGTGGCTTTCGGTTGGGACGGCTCGCGCCCCAGCGCCACGGCTCGCTCCAGCGCCCGCTCCAGGTCCTTCGCGCCGACCATCGCTTCGGCGTCGGCGGCTGGGAGCGGGTTCGCCTCCGCCATCGCGGCGAGCGGGTCGATCTTTTGGCGCTTGCGACTCAACTTGCCTCCTCGGCGGGATTGGACGCCCGGGCCGGGCGCTCATCAGGTGAATGTCCGGCCGCCTCGAGATGTTTCGCGAGCTTGCGGCGCGCCCTGTGCAGGCGCACCCGGAAGGCAGCCGTGGAGCAGCCGAGGACGTCGGCGGCCTCGCGGGCATCGAGGCCATCCCATGCGACCAGGCGCAGGATCTCCCGCTCGCCCTCACCGAGGCGGCCGAAGGCGTGCGAGAAGGCGTCGCGGCGGTGCAGATCGTCGACCGGCTCCCGCGAGGCCGCCCGTGCGCCGGCTTCGCGTTCGAGCCGCTCGTCCAACCGCCGCCGGCGCTGCCCCGAGCGCCGCTGGTTGGCGACCACCCGCAGGGCGATGCCGAAGACCCACGGCAGCGGCTCCTCGGGGATCAGGTCGCGGCGGCGCCATACGACCGCAAAGGTCTCGGCTGCCGCGTCCTCGGCCGCGGCCCGGTCGGGCAGGCGGCGAATCGCGAAGGCGAGGACCGCGGCGTAGTTGTCGCGGAAGCAGCGCTCGAAGCGGCGATCCGGTGTTGATTCCTGGGCTTGGGCCTGATCGCCGGCGGGGGGCATCTGCAGATAGATGTCCCCCGACAGACGGTTGTTACAGAGAGCCCTCTCATTGAACACGTGTACAGTGAGGTTGAACATGCGTTCAGCCGCCGCCCAATCGAGTCGAGAGGAAATCGTCGAGTCTGCCCTTCGCCTGTTTGGGGAGTCCGGCATCGAGACGACCTCTCTCCGCCGGGTCGCGAAGGCGGCCGGGGTCTCACCGGCCCTGGTGGTCCACCACTTCGGGGGCAAGGAGGGACTTGTCGCCGCGGTTGACGAGGCGGCCCTGCGGGAGTTCGGCGACGCCTACGCGGCGGGCGAGCCGGAGGCGGTTAGCCCGGAGGCGGGCGGCGACCTTCTGCGCCGGCGCGCCGGGCAGACGGCCAGGGTGATGGCGGAACGCCCCGACGTCTGCGCCTACCTGGGCAGAGCGCTGGTCGAGGGCACCGCCGGGAGCGCTGCTCTTTTCAGGGCCATGATCGAGGGCGGTCGCGCCGAGATCGATTTGCTCGCCGAGGGTGGAGCGCTTCGCGCGGATGCCGACCGGCTCTGGGCGACCCTTCAGCACTTCTTCCTGATCTGGGCGCCGCTGAGCTTCATGCCGTTGCTCGAGCAGACGCTGGGGCGGGCGCTGCTCGATCCGGAGCAACTCGACCGCTGGGTCGACGCGAACGTGGAATTGCTGAAGGAAGGCCTCTACAAGTGAGTCGCTGGGAGACGACGAGCACCCTGGAGACCGAGGTGGAGCCGTCCGCGATCTGGCGGCTCGCTTACGCCGACGCGGATGCCTGGCCGCGCTGGAATACGGAGCTGAAGAGCGCGCAGCTCGACGGGCCGCTGCGCGAAGGCGCTCGAGCGCGCATCGTCTTCAAGACCGGCCTGCGGCTCCGCTTTCGCGTAGTCGAGTTCGAGGACGGGCGCCTCTTCACTGACGAGGCGCGCCTACCCGGCTCCCGCATGGGGCATAGGCATCTCCTCGAGCCGACGCCTGTGGGAGGCAGCCGCCTCACGAACACCATCTATATAGAGGGCCGGCTCGCCTTCTTCTGGCGGCGAATCCTCGGGCCGGCAGCGGCGCGCGCCCTTCCCGGCGCCCAAAGGGCGGTCGTCGAACTGGCTCAGTAGGGGCAGGGCGGCCGAGGCCGGCGGCCGGCGGCTTAGACTCAGCGCGATGGGGGAGACGACAGTCCGGCCCGCGCTGGGTGGGCGATGAGCCTTCGAGAGGTCAAACGGGGTCTCTTCGTCCTCCTGCTCGACGGGCTGACGCTGCTGCTCCTGTCGGAGATCCTGCCGGGCTTCGTCCTCGACGGCCCGAGGGCCGCACTCGGGGCGGCGATCCTGATCGGCGCCTTGAACGCCCTGGTCTGGCCGGCCCTGGCCCGTTTGGCGCTGCCCCTGACCGTCCTTACGCTCGGCCTCGCGGGCCTGCTGCTCAACGCCCTGCTCGTCACCTTCGCGATCGACGTCCTGCCCGGTGGGGAAATCGCGGGGCTCTTCGAGGGCGTTCTGGTGACGATCGCGATGGCGGCGGTCACCGCGATCGTCTATTCCCTGCTCTCGATCGACGAGGACGACTCCTGGTACCGCAACGTCGTCGGCCGCCAGATGCGCCGCCGCGAGCAGGCCGTGCACAGCGACGTGCCGGGCATCCTCTTCCTCGAGATCGACGGCCTGGCCCATGACGTGCTGCACCGCGCCATGGCCGCGGGCAGCGCGCCCCACCTCGCCTCCTGGCTGCGCTCCGGCTCGCACCGGCTCGAGCACTGGGAAACGGATTGGTCCTCGCAGACCGGCGCCTGCCAGGCAGGTCTCCTGCATGGCAGCAACGACGACATGCCCGCCTTCCGCTGGTGGGAGAAGGACCGCGACGCGGCAATCGTCACCAACCATCCCCGCGACGCCGAAGAGCTGGAGCGGCGGCACTCGGACGGGCGCGGGCTCCTGCACGCCGATGGGGCGAGCCGGGCCAACATCCTCTCCGGGGACGCGCCGCACTCGATGCTGACGATGAGCACCGCACTCCGTCGCCGCCGGCCGATCGGCAGCGACTACGCGGCCTATTTCGCCCGGCCCTACGCGGTCGCCCGGACCCTGGCCCTCGTCATCGCCGAGGTCGCCCGGGAGCGCCGGGCCGCTCGCAACCAGGTTCGCGACGACGTGCGCCCCCGGATCCACCGCAGCCGCTCCTACGCCTTGGTCCGCGCCTGGGCGACCGTGGTGCAGCGGGACCTGCAGGTGGCCGCGGTCGTCGGCGACGTCCTCTCCGGCCGCCCGACGATCTATACGACCTTCCTGGCCTACGACGAGGTCGCCCACCACTCCGGTGTCGAACGCTTCGACGCTCTCGCCGTGCTCAGCGACCTCGATCGGCAGATCGCCAGGATCGCCACCGCCTGCGCCAGCGCCCCGCGGCCCTACCGCCTCGTCGTGCTCTCCGATCACGGTCAGTCGCAGGGGGAAACCTTCCGCGACCGCTACGGGGAGACCCTCGAGGACGTCGTGCGCTCGGCCTGCGACGCCGAGAGCACGATCGCCGTCGAAGGAGGCGACGACGACGCCCTCTCCTATTTGAGCGCCGGACTGACCGAGGTGGCTCGCGACGACACCGCGGCCGCCGCGACGGTGCGCGCGGCGACTCGCGGGCGCCGTGCGGACGGGGCCGTGGCCCTCGACTCCGGCGCCCGGCGCGAGATCGAAGCGACCCATCGCGAGATCGAAGCGGCCCACGAGGACGGGGTGCCCGAGCTCTCGGTGATGGCCTCCGGCTGCCTCGGCCTGATCAGCTTCCCTCGTGAGCCGGGACGGGTGACGCTGGAGCGGCTCGAAGCCCTCTACCCGCGCCTCCTGCCGGCACTCCGCGAGCACCCCGGGATCGGTTTCGTGATGGTGCGGTCGGAGCGCCACGGGGCGATGGCGGTCGGCAAGAGTGGAACCAGGTTCCTGGCGGAGGACCGCGTCGATGGCGAGGACCCGCTGGCGCCCTTCGGCCCCAACGCCGCGCGGCACCTGCTGCGCACCGATTCCTTCCCGCACTGCGCCGACCTGATGCTCAACAGCACGCTCTGGCCGGAGTTCGGCGAAGTGGCCGCCTTCGAGGAGCTGGTCGGCTCACACGGTGGGATGGGGGGGACGCAGAGCTTTCCCTTCGTCCTTCACCCCAGCGAGCTGCACTGGCCGGACGACGAGGTGGTTGGCGCCGAGCATGTCCACCGCGTCTTCCGCGCCTGGCTGGCACAGCTGGGCCACGCGGACTACGAGAGCGAGGCCGCCTCGCCGGGCGCCAGCACCCGCACCTCGGTCTGAGGCGCGAGCCTGCCGGTCCAGGCGGCGAACTCGCGCGGGGGCGAGTGCAGCGGTTCGGGGCGGAACCGCGCCAGGCCGAGCGGATACAGCGTCCCCCAGTGGATTGGGATCGCCAGGCGGGGAGAGAGCAGGGCGGCGGCCCTGGCGGCGCGCTGGGGGTCGAGGTGCCCGGGGCCGAGGCTCGGCCCCCAGCCCCAGACCGGCAGCAGCGCCAGGTCGAGGTCGTGGCCGAGCTCGCGCATGCCGTCGAAGAGGTCCGTATCGCCCGCGAAGTAGATGCGGCGCCGGCCGGAGAGCAGGAAGCCGATCGCCTCGGAGTCTCTCTCGAGCCGGCTGTGGCGCGGATGAACCGCCTTGGTGGCGGTGACGGTGACCGCGCCGATCTGCGTCGACTCTCCAGGGCCGAGCTCCGAGACGGCCGAGAAGCCGCGCCGGGCGAAGAAGGCCCCCGAGCCCCGCGGCACGAGCACCGGCAGATCGTGGTCGAGCTTGCGTAGGGACGGGAGGTCGGCGTGATCGTGGTGGAGATGAGAGACCAGCAGGGCGTCCAGGTTCCTCGCCACGCCTGGCGCCGGCGACGCCGCCTGGCGCCGCAGGTGCCCGACCCGCCCCCGCAGCACCGGATCGGTGAGGAGCCGAACGCCGCCCAGCTCGGCGAGGACGGTCGCGTGGCCGACGTAGGTGATCCGATCCGGCGCCGTCATCGCGAGGCGGGCCGCCGGCAGTGTCGGGGGCGGCGCGTATGGTCTTGGCCGCCGAAGGGTCGAGATGGGGAAAGCGTCGAAAGCGGAGATGTCCACCGGGCCGGTAAGGCCGCAGCGATGAGCGAGCGGCGCGCGTTCTTCCGCGGCCGGTTGCGGCGGCCTGGGCGGCAAGGCGCCGGCGGCGAGGAGGAATTCATCGAGTTCGATCCCGGGGAGCTGAGCGGGGTATTCGCCGCTCCCAAGTGGTTGCGCGACCTCGGCTTTTCGTCATGGCTCCTGGTTGGCGCCGCCGCGGCGCTGGTTGGCGCGATCTGGCTGCTCTCCCTGACGCAGACGATTGTGATGCCGGTGATAACCGCTGGGATCATCGCATCGGTGACCGCGCCGCTCGTCGACCGGCTGAACCGGCACGGGGTGCCGAGGGCGGCTGGCGCGGTGCTCGTCTTCGTGGCGATCATCGCCATCGCGCTCGCGGTCGGGTTGATGGTCCTGACCGGGATCGCGAGCCAGGCCGACAGCCTCTCGACGAAGCTGCAGGAAGGCGCCAGCGAGGTTCAGTCCTGGGCGCACGGCCTTGGCGTTAAGGCGAGCACCGCCGCCGACGCCAACTCGCACGCGAGCGAATCGATCAGCGCCGGCTTTCAGACCCTCACCCATGGCCTGCTGCGAGGGATCGACCAGCTGGCATCGCTTGCGGTCTTCCTCTCCTTCACAGCGCTCAGCCTCTTCTTCCTGCTCAAGGACGCACCGACGATCGGTGGCTTCGTCGAGCGGCATATGGGGATTCCCGTTCCCGCCGCCCACTCGATTCTGGGCCGGGTCGCGGGGAGCCTGCGAGGGTACTTCGTCGGCGTCACGGTGGTCTCTCTGTGGAGCACGCTGATCGTCGCCGGCGGGGCGCTGCTGCTCGGCGTTCCCCTCGCCGGCACGATCGCGGTTGTCACCTTCGTCGGCGGCTACGTCCCCTACATCGGCGCCTGGACCGCGGGCGCCTTCGCGGTCCTGATCGCCCTCGGCGGCTCTGGGCCCGAGGCCGCGGCCGCTCTGGCCGTGATCGTCCTGCTGGCCAACGGCATCCTCCAGCAGCTGGTCCAGCCGATCGCCTACGGCGCGGCCCTCAAACTGCATCCGCTGGCGGTGCTGATCGCGACGATCGCCGGCGGCTGCCTGTTTGGCACCGTCGGGCTCGTGCTGGCGGCGCCGCTGCTCTCGGCCGCGGTGCGGATCGTCGCCGACGTCAGCGCCGCCGAGGAGAAAGAGGCGCAAGCCACGCAGCCTCCCGCGGCCTCCGGTCCGGCAGAGCCGGCCACGACTTAGAGCGGAGCAGCCATGCCTGGTGAGGAGTGGACCGCCGACGTGGAGAAAGTCCGTCGCTATCTCGAGCGGGCGGACGAGTTCCCACATAGAAGGGAGGGTGAGGGCGTCCTGCGCGAGCAGGTGCCGCGCGATGCCCGCCGCGTCCTCGACCTCGGCACCGGCGACGGCCGCCTGCTCGCCAGCCTCCAGGCCGATCGCGCCGGGATGCGCGGGGTCGGCCTCGACTTCTCCGAGATCATGCTGGCGGCGGCGCGGGAGCGCTTTCGCGGCGACGAGCGGATCGAGGTGATCGCGCACGATCTGGCCGAGCCGCTTCCCGACCTCGGTCGCTTCGACGCGGTCGTCTCATCGATGGCGATCCACCATCTCGAGCACGAGCGCAAGCGCTCGCTCTACGCCGAGGTGTTCGAGCTGCTCGAGCCCGGCGGCGTCTTCGCCAACTTCGAGCACGTTGCTTCGCCGACCCCTCGCCTGCACGCCGCCTTCTTCACGGCGATCGGCGAGTCGGTGGAGAACGCCGACCCCTCCGACCGCCTGATCGACGTCGAGACCCAGCTGGCCTGGCTGCGCGAGCTCGGCTTCGAAGACGTCGACTGCTACTGGAAGTGGCTCGAGATGGCGCTGCTGATCGGCCTCAAGCCGGCGCCCGGCGACCTTCGAGAGCAGGGTTTTCTTTCCGCGACCCCCGGGTAGGCCGTGGTTGTCCGCCAAGCGAAGAGGATCGGGCCCGAGGAGGGTCTGGCGTGAAGGGCCACGGAGATGCAGGTCTTGGAAGAGCCGCTTGAGCTAGCACTGCCCGCCGAGCGGGCAAGCGTGCCCTCGGCGCGCCATGCGGCCGGTGACTTCGCCGCCGGCATCGGCGCCGAGCGCCAGGACGTCGAGCTGGCCGTCTCGGAGGCTGTCTCCAACTCGGTCGTCCACGCCTATCCCAGCGGGATGGCTGGGACGATCACGGTGCGGGCCGAGATGCGAGGCGCGGCGCTGATGGTGGTGGTGCGCGATGATGGCACGGGCCTGCGTCCCGACCTGGAGAGCAAGGGGGTCGGCCTCGGCCTGCCCCTGATCGCCCGGGTCAGCGACGAGTACCGGATCGAGGACCTGCCCGCCGGAGGGACCGTGGTGACGATGCGGTTTGGGATCGAGCCGGGCGCCGAATCGGTGCCGGTCGCGTTTGCGGTCGATACCGGCTCCCTCAACGACGGCCGGGTGGCGCTGGTCGATATCGCCGGCGAGATCGACCTCGATGCCTCACCCCAACTGGAAGCCGCCCTCGGGGTGCCGTCCCCGACCGCCTTCGAGGGCGTGCTCGTCGACATGACCCGCCTGCGCTTCATCGACTCGAGCGGCATCCGGGCGCTGCTGGTTGCCGGCAAGCGCTTCGCCCTCGAGGGGCTAGGCTGGGCCCTCGCGCTCGGCGAGGCCTCGGCGGTGCGGCGAACTCTGACCCTCAGCGGGTTGGACGACCGCTTCCCGCTGCATGGCTCGCGCGAGGAGGCGCTCGCCTCCCTCGCCGAATTCCACGACTGAGAGCGGTCCGACCGAGGTCGCCCGGAGAGGAGCTACGCCGATGCTGCGGTTCGAAATCTCGATGTCCCTGGATGGTTTCGTCGCCGGTCCGAACCCCCGCCAGGAGGAGCCCCTCGGTGACGGCGGCGAGCAACTGCACGAGTGGGTCGTCAAGCTGGCCGCCTGGCGTCAGCCGCACGGGCGCGAGGGCGGCGAGGTCAATGCCAGCACTGAGCCCTTCGAAGAGTCGCTCGCAAACACCGGCGCCGTGATCATGGGCCGCAATATGTTCGGCGGCGGCCCGGGCCCCTGGGGGGAGGAGCCCTGGGAGGGCTGGTGGGGGGACGAGCCGCCGTTTCGCTGCCCGGTCTTCGTCCTCACCCACCACGAGCGCGAGCCACTTGAGAAGCAGGGCGGCACCACCTTCACCTTCGTCACCGACGGCATCGAGTCGGCCCTGGAGCAGGCGCGCTCGGCGAGCGGCGGCAAGGACGTCGCCCTGGGAGGGGGCGCCGACGTCGCTCAGCAGTACCTGGCTGCCGGCCTGATCGACGAGATGAACCTCAACCTCGCGCCGGTCCTGCTTGGCTCTGGGACCCGCCTATTCGACAACCTCGAGGGCGTCGGGGTCGCGCCTGAGCTGGTCCGGGTCATCGACGCTCCGGGCGTCACCCATCTGAAGTACCGATTCGTTCGCTGAGGCGTTCGGCAAGGCGGTTCATCCCCCGCTCGCGCGCCGCCTCGGCGGCCCTGGCCCAGTCGGTGGGCCGGTCGGGCGGCCGCTCGACGCCGGCGTCGCGCAGGGTGGCGATGTCCTTGAAGGCCAGAAGTTCCTCGCGCCCGTCGATCAGGGCGCCGCGCAGTTTCGGCCTCGACTCCCGAATCGCGTTGTCGAGCAGCGCCTCGAGGCTGCCGTGGCGGCGCAGCAGCTCGGCCGCCGTCTTCGGGCCGACGCCCTTCGCCCCGGGCAGACCGTCGGAGGGATCGCCGCGCAGGGCGATGAAGTCCGGCACCTGCTCGGGCTCGACGCCGTAGCGGCTGCGCACCTCCTCCGGCGTCACCTCTTCGGCCCCTTTGTTGCCCGTCCGCACGTAGAGGACCGTGACCCGCTCGCCGGCGCACTGGTACATGTCCCGGTCGCCGGTCAGCAGCAGCGCCCGGCCGCCGGCCTCCGCCTCGCGCTCGGCATAGGTGCCGAGCAGGTCGTCCGCCTCCAGCGAGCCGCTGACCGCGACCGTCCACCCGAAGGCCTCGAAGAAGGCATGGCTGTCGGCCCACTGCGGCGTCAGCTCGTCGGGCATCTCCTCACGGGCGGCGTGGTAGGCGGGGAAGAGATCCGTGCGGTAGGAGGCCGCGTCGGGCCCGAAGCAGAGGACGACCGCGCGTGGCTCGTGCGCCTCGACCTCGCGGACGATCAGGTTGGCGGCGCCGAGCAGGGCGTTGACGGGGTTGCCGTCGGGGCCGACGATCGATTTCGGCAGCGCATAGAAGGCGCGGAAAAGCATCGACGGGGTGTCGACGGCTAGCAGCGGGCCGCTCATGCGGACATCCTTTCAGCGGGCCGAGGTTGCCGGTCCTGCCGACCCGAGGTTGCCGGTCCTCTAGGTTTCGGCGTCGATGAGAAGCGACGGCAAGGGGCCGAACGCCCTGCAGATCGAGAACCTGGTGAAGCGCTACCCGACCGGAGTCGAGGCGCTGCGCGGAGTTTCGCTGGAGATCGCGCCCGGTGAGCTCTTCGGCCTGCTCGGTCCCAACGGGGCCGGCAAGTCGACGCTGATCCACTGCGCAACGGGATTGGCGCAGGCCACCTCAGGGACGATCGAAATCTTCGGCCACGACGCGATCGGCGACTACGGCGATGCCCGCCAGGCCGTCGGCCTTGCGCCCCAGGAGCCCAACGTCGACTGGTTCCTCACCGTCGAGGAGACGCTCGACTACCACGCCGGCTATTTCGGCATGCCGAAGCGCGAACGCCGCGAGCGCACGAAGGAGCTGCTGGAGACCTTCTCGCTGACCGAGAAGCGCGACGAACGCACGCGCACGCTCTCGGGCGGGATGAAACGGCGGCTGATCCTCGCCCGGGCGATGATGCACCGGCCGCGGATGCTGATCCTCGACGAGCCGACCGCCGGCGTCGACGTCGAGTTGCGGCTCGAGCTCTGGCACTACGTGCAGCGGATCAACGAAGAGGGGACCTCGATCCTGCTCACCACCCATTACCTCGAGGAGGCCGAGCAGCTCTGCGACCGGATCGCCTTCATCAACGAGGGCCAGATCGTCGGCGAGGGCACCAGCGCGGAGCTCTCCGCGCGCTACGGGGTCGCCAACCTCGAGGACGCCTACCTGGCCCTGGTCGGTCGCAAAGAGCTCTCCCGCTCCCACATCGACGTCGAGGTCGAGGCATGAGCGGCATGAGCACCGCGCAGATCCGCTTCGCGACGCTCTGGCGCCGCGAGGTCAACCGCTTCATGAAGATCAAGAAGCAGACGATCGGCGCGCCGCTGCTCGAAACGTTCCTCTACATCTCCGTCTTCGGCGCCGCGCTGGGGTCGCGGATCGACAAGCTGCACGGCATCGACTACGTCGTCTTCGTGATCCCCGGCCTGATCATGATGGCCTGGTCGATCAACGCCTTCGCCAACAACTCCTCCTCGATCCTGCAGCAGAAATTCCAGGGGGGGATCCAGGACCAGCTCTCCTCGCCGGCATCCCCGATGGAGCTGCTGCTCGCCTTCAGCCTCGGCGGCTTCGTCCGCGGCCTGCTGGTCGCGGCTCTTACCTTCGTCGCCGCCTCGCTGCTGGTCGACCTGCCGGTCGACCACATCCTCGTCCTGATCCCGGCCCTGTTCCTGGTCGGCTTCTTCTTCTCGCAGCTGGGAGTGCTGATCGGCGTTCGCGCCGAACAGTTCGACGACGTCGCCTTCGCCCAGACCTTCATCCTGCAGCCGCTGATCTTCCTCGGCGGCGTCTTCTACTCGGCCACCCTGCTGCCTGAGCCCTTCGAGACGCTGACCCACTTCAACCCGATCTTCTACATGATCAATCTGGTCCGCTACGGCTTCGTCGGCTTCACCGAAGTCAGCATTCCCCTCTCGCTCCTCGCCCTCACGGGAGCGACCGCGGCGCTCTTCCTCATCAACCTGCGCCTCTTCTCCCGCGGCTACCGCCTCCGCGCGTAACTCCCAACGACACCGGTGCTCGGTCCCGGCGATCTCGATACCCGGGCAGATGATTGATTCCACGCTCAGAAGCAGTCATTTAGCGACCCGCTCGCCGCCAGAGTGAGTTTTTGCCCCCATATAGGTGGTCAAGCTCACTCTCGTGCATGCTCCCGTCGAGCGTCATGCATGGTCGGGCCCGCCTAGCTAGCGCTCCGGCGCGACGTTCTCGCTGATCCAGCCGAGGTATCCCTCGCTGCCGGTGAGGACGGGAATGGCGAGGATCTCGGGCTCCTCGTAGGAGTGGAGCTCGCGGATCGCGCCCTCGACCTCCTGGTAGCGGCTCGCCTCGGTCTTCGCCAGGCACTGCCACTCCTCGGCCTCCTCGATCTTTCCCCGCCAGCGGTAGCGGCTCGCGATCGGTCCGATCGTCTGTACGCAGGCCGCCAGGCGACGCTCGATCAGCGACGAGGCGATCCGCTCCGCCTCGGCTTCGGAGGCGACGGTGGTGAGCACCTGGACGTATCGCGTGCCCACCGTCGTCGCGCCGGGGCGCTACACCTCCGGGCTTGGGCTCGGCCCGACTCCCGCGTTGGCGACTGTTTCGCCCTCGCGCGTGTCGGGCATGACGAGGATCGCGCCCTCGCCGGTCACGTAGGCCTCCTCGCCGTGGTGGGTGACGTCCATGCCCAGCGCCTCCTCGCGCTCGGTGGAGCGCAGCGGCATCACAGCGCCGACCAGCTTCAGCAGCACGAAGGTCATCCCGAACGCATAGGCGGGGGCGGCCAGGGCGGCCAGCGCCTGGTCGCCGAGCTGCGACAGGTTGCCGTAGAAGAGGCCGTCGGAGACGCCGTTCCAGCTTGCCTGGGCGGCGAAGCCGATGAAGAGGATTCCGGTGAAGCCGGCGACGCCGTGCGCGGCGAGCACGTCGAGGGTCTCGTCGACCCGGGTGCGGGGGCGCCAGACGATCGCCACGTAGCAGGGCAGGGCGCCCAGGAAGCCGAGCGCCATCGCCCAGCCGGGGCTGACGAAGCCCCCTGCCGGGGTGATCAGCACGCAGCCGACGATGATCGCCGTCGCGGCCCCGATCGCCGTCACTTTGCGGCCCCGGATCAGGTCGAGCGCGAACCAGGTGACCAGCGAGCACGCCGGAGTCAGGAGCGTGTTCGTGAAGGCGAGGATGCTGGGGTCGCCGGTCGAGAAGCCGCTGCCGCCGTTGAAGCCGAACCAGCCGAACCAGAGCAGGCCGGCGCCGAGGAGGACGAAGACCGCGTTGTGGGGCAGCAGCGCCTGGCGCGCGTAGTCCTTGCGCGCGCCGACGATCAGGGCGGCGGCGAGGGCGGAGAAGCCGGAGCCCATCTCGACCGGCACGCCGCCGGCGAAGTCGAGGGTGCCGCCGGCCGAGAGCCAGCCGCCGCCAAACGCCCAGTGGGCCAGGACCGCGTAGACGACGACCGACCAGAGGGCCGCGAAGACGAGGAAGGCGCCGAAGCGCATGCGCTCTACTACGGCACCCGAGATCAGCGCCACGGTGATGATGCAGAACGTGGCCTGGAAGGCGAAGAAGAGGAGGTGGGGGATGGTGGTCCCTTCCCGGGGCGTAAAGCCGACATCGTGCAGCCCGGCGTAGTTGAGGCCGCCGATCAGGCTGGCGTGGCCGTCGAAGGCGAGCGAGTAGCCGATCAGCGCCCAGGTGACCGTTGCGACGGCGATCGCGGCGATGCACATCATGAACGTGTTGAGGGTGTTCTTGGCGCGCACCAGGCCGGCGTAGAAGAGGCCGAGCGCGGGGGTCATCATCAACACCAGCGCGGTGGCGACGATCATCCAGGCGGTGTCGCCGGTGTCGATCTGGGATGCGGCGGCGAAGATCGGCATCGTCATTCCTTCCCAACCGGCGTCACGGCGCCGCTGTCGGTCTCACCGGTGCGGATCCGCACCGCCTTCTCGAGCGGGACGACGAAGATCTTGCCGTCGCCGACTTCGCCGGTTCGCGCCCCCTCGCAGAGAGCTTCGATGGTCGCGTCGACGAAGGAATCGGAGACCGCGATCTCAAAGCGCACCTTCTCGGCGAGCCCCATCTTCACTGTCGTGCCGCGATAGGTCTCGACCCGCTCGAGCTCGCCGCCATGGCCCTGGACGCGGCTGATCGACACTCCGCGCACCTCGGCCCGGTAAAGGGCCTCCAAGACGTCATTCGCCTTCTCCGGGCGCACGACGCCGATCACGAGTTTCACGTTTCCTCTCCCTTTCTCCCCGATGAGCGCTGGCAGCCTAACGCGCCGTGCGGCAGCCGCGGATTCCGGGGCTACTGCCCGATCAGCTCGATGCGGTAGCCGTCGGGGTCGCGGAGGAAGCAGATGCGGTGGCCCTCGGTGCGGCCGCCGGGGCGGTAGGGCGGCTTTTCGGGCTCGATGCCGAGGGAGGCGAGTCGCTCGAGCGTCGCATCGAGGTCGTCGACGCCGATCGCGATGTGGTTGTAGCCGCTGCCGAGGTCGTATGAGTCGACGCCGTGGTTATAGGTGAGCTCGAGCCTCGGGTCCTCGCCCGGCAGTCCCATGAAGATGTTGATCGCCTCGTCGCCGATCGGCATTCGCCGCCGCTCCTCGAATCCGATCTGCTCGTAGAAGGCAACCGAGCGATCGATGTCGCCGATCCGGTAGCAGGTGTGGAGGAAGGCGGCCATTGGGGGAGGCTACCGCCGCTTCCGTCCTTGCTAATTTGCGCGCTTCGCAAACTTCAGTGTCGGGGGCGGTTTTTTCGGCTCGGCGCGGAAAGGAATCGCTTCGTGAAAGCACGTAAAACAGCCAGCGCCTCCCGGAAGATCGGGCTGGCGGCTGCGGTGATGGCGCTGATCGCGCTCGGCGCGATCGTGCCGGCCCTGGCGATCGGCGCCTATGGCTCGGAAGCCACGGCCACGACCCCGGGGAGCGTCCCCACCGTCTACATCAAGGACGGCAAGAAAGGCCTTCGCTTCGTCGCGCCCAGCTCGGTCACGGCGGGCGAAGAGCTGAAGGTCGTCAACGAGACCGATCCCCACAAGGTCGGCCCGCATACCTTCTCGCTGGTCACCAAAGGCTCGCTCCCGAAGACGCACAAGGCGCAGAAGATCTGCTTTACCAAGGGCCATATCTGTAAGGCGATCGCCAACTGGCACGGCGTCAAGGGCAACGGCCCGGTAAAGGAAAACCCGGCTGAGGCGGGCGCCGCCGGTTGGGACACCCTTGGCAGCCTGACTACGAAGGGCGATTCCTGGTTCACCGGCGAGAAGCCAGGCACCTCGATCGTGCAGCAGGTGACGGTGGACACCACCGCCGGAGCGCAGCGGATCTACTTCCTCTGCGCGATTCATCCGTGGATGCGCGGCTCGATCAACGTCCTTCCCGCCGGATAGCGACGGAGGGCTCGCATTCATCCACGCCCCGCCTGGGGCGCCGGTCGTTTCTCGGCGCCCTGGGCGGTGGCGCGCTTGCGGCGCTGGTGCCGCTGCAGGCTCGCTCCTGGGGCCTGGCGGCGCCGGGCACCCGGGTCGGCCGCGATCGCGCCGGGACCCCATTCGGGTCCGCGCTGCCGATACCCCGGGAGCTGCGCGGCGACGATCTGACGATCCCGATCCGGGAGGCTGAGGCGCAGATCCTCCCAGGGCCCAAGACGCGGCTCTGGACCTACGACGGGACGTTCCCCGGCCCGACGATCAGGCGCCCTTCGGGCCACCGCACGAAGGTCACGTTCCTGCATCGGCTGCCGCCCGAGGTGGGCGAGCTGACCGTCCACCTGCACGGCGGCCACACGCGTTCCAAGTTCGACGGGCAGCCGGGCGGCCTGACCTCCTCGCATCCGAAGTCCTTCTACTGCGACATCCCCAGCGGCCTCTCTCCGCGCAAGTCGGGCAACGACCTGCTGATCGAGCCCGGCGGCCGGCGGACCTACGTCTACGACCTTGTCGAGGACGGGCGGCCGGAGCGGGCCGCGTTTCAGTGGTACCACGACCATCGCCTCGACCACAGCGCTCGCAACGTCTGGCACGGGCTGGCGGGAATGTGGATCCTCGAGGACGGGTTCGAGCAGTCCCTGCCGCTGCCGGCCGGCGAGCGCGACATCCCGCTGATGATCGCCGACCGCTCCTTCGATCGCCACAACCAGCTCGCCGATCCCTTCACCGGTCGTCAGCCGCCCGCCGACGGGGTGCTCGGCGGGCGGGTCCTCGTCAACGGCGCCTACCTGCCGCACCACCGCGTCAGCGGACGGCGCTACCGACTGCGCCTGCTCAACGTCTCCCACTTCCGCCCCTACAACCTCAGCCTCTCCAACGGCGCGCCGATGGTGCAGATCGCCACCGACAGCGGCCTGATGCCGAGGCCGGTGCGCCGCCGCGAGGTCCTGCTCGGGCCGGCGGAGCGGGCCGAGGTCATCGTCGACTTCGGCCCGGCGAGGGGCCAGTCGGTGGAGCTGCGGAGCGTCCCCCGCCACGACGGCCGCCACGGGCCCGGCAGCCGTCCCTACACCGGGGCGCTGATGCAGTTCCGGGTCGGCTCAGAGCGCCTGCTGGACAGGACCAGGGTGCCGCGGCGGCTGCGGCCACTGCCGGGTTGGACGAAGCACGCCTCGCCAAAGCCGGACAGGACCTGGACGATCTCGATCGGCGGCCTCTTCAAGACCACCTGGCTGATCAACGGCAGGAAATACAACCCCGCCCGCGCGGATGCCTTCCCCGTGCTGGGCACCACCGAGACCTGGGAGATCGTCAACCGCACCGGGGTCGCCCACATGATGCACATGCACCACACCGACTGGTACCTGCTCTCTCGCGACGGCAAGCCGCCGCCGCCCTGGGAAGATTGCCTCAAGGAGACTTTCTTCGTCTATCCCGGCGAACGCATCCTGGTTGCCGGCCACTTCAGCGACTACACCGGCAAATTCGTCATCCACTGTCACATGTTCGATCACGAGGACCATGGCCTGATGACGCAGTTCGAGGTCATAGCGCCCGGGAAGTCGAAGGCAAGTGGAGCCTGAGGCCGCCGCGCTGGTGCGCCGCTACCGCGCCGCGCGCCGCGACCCCGACCTGGCTGTGCTGGAGGGCTTTCACGCGCTCAAGCACGCACTGCGCTTCGGCGCCGAGGTGACCGAGGCTGTCTGCTCGGACCCCTCCGAGCTCGCCGCCCTCGCCGCCGAGTTGGCCCCGGACCTGGCCGGCTCGCTGGCCGGGCGAGTGAGCCCCGTCGAAGCCGACGTGCTTGCCGAGCTCGTCCCGCAGGCGCCCCGCACCGGGGTCGTCGCGATCGCCCGCCGGCTGGTGGTCGACGTCGATCTGGTCCTCGCCGCCGCGGGGCCGGCGCCGCTGGTGCTGCTGGAGGACCCGCGCACGATGGGCAATCTGGGAGCCTGCGTGCGGGTGGCCGCCGCGGCCGATGCGGCCGGCGTCCTCACCACCGGCGGCAACGATCCCTGGCACCCCGACGCGTTGCGAGGCGCCGCGGGCCTCCACTTCGCCCTGCCGGTCGCCGCCGTCGGCGAGCCGCCGCACGGCGACCGTCCGCTGATCGCGATCGACCCGGGTGGGGAGGACCTGCGCCCCGGCGAGGTGCCGCCCCGCGCGATCCTCGCCTTCGGGACCGAGCGCCACGGGCTGAGCGACGACCTGCTGGGCCGCGCCGATGCCCGGCTCGGCATTCCCATGCGCGCCGGCGTCTCCAGCCTCAACCTCGCCACCTCGGTCGCCGCGGTGCTGTTCGCGCAGCGTCTCGCCGCCGGCGGCTGACCCCGAAACGGCTTCTCTTTCTTTGAACCTCGGGCGCGTCCGCTGCGTAGACACGTCCAAATGGAGGGTACCGTCCGTCACCTGAGCCGCGCCGCCCGAGCAGCAATCGCCTGCGCCGCGGTCGCCGCGGCCCTGCTGCTCGCATTGCGGGCCAGCTCAGAGGCGGCAGCAGGCCCGACGGCCACGACCAGCGCCACCGCCAAGGTGACGATCGCCAACTACAAGTTCCGCCCGCCGACGCTCACCGTGGCCAAGGGGACCCGGGTCACCTTCGCCAACACCTCCGGGGTCGCCCATACCGCGACCCGCGCGGGGGCCTTCGACACGCGCGGGATCAAGCCCGGCCGCTCGGTCGCCGTTCGCTTCACCAAGAAGGGGACGTTCAGCTACCACTGCAAGATCCACCCCTTCATGCACGGCACGATCGTCGTCCGCTGAGATAGCGTAGGCCCACGTGACCGGGGTTTCGGTCGCGGCCTATCAATCTGGTGAAAGGACTTCAGGTGGTATTTGCTGACTTCGGCCTGGGCGAGGCACTGCTCCTAGGCCTCGAGATCTTCTTCTTCGTCATCTGGATCTGGATCCTGATCACGATCTTCAGCGACCTTTTCCGCGATCACGAGCTCTCCGGTTGGGGAAAGGCAGCCTGGGTGCTGTTCCTGGTCTTCATTCCGTTCCTGACCGCGCTGATCTATCTGATCGCCCGCGGCAACGGGATGCGGGAAAGGACGATCAAGGCGCAGGCGGATGCGAAAGCGCATTTCGACGAATACGTCCGCGAGCAGGCACACGCCGGCTCTCCCGCCGACGAGCTGCACAAGCTCAACGAGTTGAAGGAGAAGGGCGCGCTCTCCTCCGAGGAGTTCGAGCAGGCGAAGGCGAAGCTTCTCGCCTAGCTTCATAGGCCGTCCGCCGGGCGGGAGCGGCGCTTCGCAAGAGGCGCCGTGGTTCCTGCCCGGCAGGCGTGCCTGCAACCGGAGTTGCAAGTTATTAGCAACTCCTAATACTCAGAGGGCTATTTCGCTAGCCTGCGCCGCTCCCGCCTGACCTTGGTCTCGGTCCTCCAAGCGGGCCCCCAATGCGGCCTTTTTTCTCTGCGACAAGCCCCGGCGCGGCAAAGCGGCGCCATCTGCTGATTGCCGTGCTGGCGCTGCTGTTCGTCTGCGCGCTGGCGGCGGGCCCGGCTGCGCTGGCCGCGACCCTGGGGGAAAAGCTCGAAAGCACGCAGGGCAAGTTGGAAAAGGTGGAAGAGAGCGAAAGCTCGCTCTCCGCGACGATCGCCGAGCAGAACGCCGCCATCGACTCGATGCTCGGCGAAGTCTCGAAGCTGCGCCAGCGCCAGGCGGCGGTCGAGGCCGAGCTCTCCGCCAAGCAGGCCGAGCTCGACCGGGCAACCGCGAAGCTGAAGGCGGAAAAGCGCCACCTGGCGCGGGTGCGGACCCGCCTGCGCCGGGCGCTCGGCGTGCTCAGCCAGCGCCTCGTCGCGATCTATGAGTCGGGCAATCCCGACATGCTCAATGTGGTCCTGAACTCCGCCAACTGGTCGGAGATGACCGTCCGCGCCGACTACATCAGCCAGGTGCAGGAATACGACAACTCGGTCGCGGGGCGGGTCGAGGCGCTGCGCGACCAGGTGCGCGCCGCGGTGAAGCGGATGACGGCCGCGCGCCTGCAGATCAAGCAGGCCCGCGATGCGATCGCCGTCAAGGAGCGCGAAGCGGCATCGGCGCGGGCCGCGGCCGAGGAGCGCTTCGCCGAGCTGAAGGACGCCCAGGCCGAGCGGCGCCGCGCCCTCGAAGAGCTCGAGTCCCGCTCGCAGGCGTTGAGCGACAACCTCTCCGCGATCTCCGAACAGCTGGCCAGCTCGGGGGCCCCGGCGCCGGCCGGCACTCCAGCACCCCTGACTCCGGGCGAGAGCGCCGAATACATCTCCGAAAGCCAGGCCAGCGTGCCGAGCGCGGCTCCGCCTGCCGTCCAGGGCGCGATCGAAGCCGCCAACTCGATCGCCACCACCCCCTACATCTGGGGAGGCGGGCACGGCTCCTTCGAATCCTCCGGCTATGACTGCTCCGGCGCGGTCAGCTTCGCCCTGCACGGCGGCGGCTTCCTCGAAAGCCCCCTCGACTCGACCGGCCTCTCGA
This sequence comes from Solirubrobacterales bacterium, assembly GCA_035707825.1. GTDB lineage: Bacteria > Actinomycetota > Thermoleophilia > Solirubrobacterales > 70-9 > VRUE01. The sequence continues at coordinate 36,327 of DASSTR010000046.1, read as the reverse complement.
CCTGGGGCGAACCGGGGCCGGGGCGCTGGATCACCGTCTACGCCAACGCCGGCCACGCCTGGGCGATCATCGCCGGCCTCGCCTTCGACACCGTCGGCGGCCCCGGACCGCGCTGGCACTCCTCACCGGTCGACTCGACCGAAGGCTTCATCGCCCGCCACCCAGCCGGCTACTAGTCCGCGACTGGGCGGCCTTCGGCCTGCCAGGTGCCGACCCCGCCGCGAGCGACGTGGACGACGTCGAAGCCCTCGCGCTGCAGGATGGAGGCGGCGAGGCCGCTGCGCGCGCCGGCCTTGCAGATCGTCGCGATCTGCCGCTCGCGGGGCAGCTCGTCGAGGCGCCGCGCCAGCTCTCCGTAGGGAATGTGGAGCGAGCCGTCGATGTGTCCCTGGTCGTACTCGCTCGGGCGCCGCACGTCGAGCACCAGCGGCGGCTCGCCGCCCTCGAGGCGCTCGGCCAGTTGCTCGGGTCCGATCGGCTCGATCCGCTCTACGGGGCGATCCTCGGCCCGCCACGCCGACATGCCGCCGCCCAGGAAGCCGCGCACGCGCAGCCCCACGGCGGCGAGCAGCTCGGCCGCTTCGAGCTCGTTGCCGTCCGAGGCGGCGACGACCACGACCTCGGCGTCCGGAGGCACGACCTGGGCGACCTTGGTCGCGAAGCCGGTGTCGTAGGCGGAGGCGCTGATCGAGCCCGGGACGTGGGCCTCGTCGAACTGCTCGTTGGTGCGGGAGTCGACCGCGATGGCGCCGGCGGCGATCGCCGCCTCGAAGCCGTGCGGGGCCAGCCGGGCAGGAGCCCCGATCGCGTCGACGAGCGGCCCCTGGTTGAGGGAGACGATGTAGGCGACGTTGGGCGGCCGCTCGCCGATGCTGGAGACGGCGTCCTCGATGAAGTCGGCTTCCTCGCCGATGGCGAGCGCGCGGTTGTGTCGCCGCTCGAAGCCGATCGTCGAGGAGGTCTTGTGGTCTATCCCGGAGCTGCCGCAGAGCGACCCTCCCAGGTGGCCGGGCCACACCTCGACCTCGTCGGGAAGCGCCAGCAGCCGCTCGTGCAGCGAGTGGAAGATATCGGCGGCCCCTTCGCGGGGCTCAACCGCGAGGTCGGGACGGGCAACGTCGCCGACGAAGAGCGAATCGCCACTCAGGACGGCCACCGGGATGTCTTCGCGGCTGCGGTCGCGGAGCAGGAAGCTGGTGTGCTCGGGGCGATGGCCGGGGGTGTGGATCGCCTCGACGATCACGCCCTCGCCCAGCTCGATGGTCGAGCCGTCTTCCAGCGGCTCGTGCTCGTACTGGGCTTCGGCGAGCTTGTTGATGTGGAGGGTGGCGCCGGTTGCCCGCACGAGGCGCCCGTGGCCCGAGACGTGGTCGGCGTGGTTGTGGGTCTCCAGCACGTGCTCGATGCGCACGCCGTGCAGGCGGCTGAGCTGCAGGTAGGGGTCGATGTCCCACTGCGGATCGATCACCGCTGCCACGCCCGCGCTGCTGTCGCCGACCAGATAGGAGGCGCAGCCGAGATCCTCGTGGATGACCTGTCGAAACAGCATTGAGCGCAGTATCGCTCAGGCGCGCTCGTCGACGATCCGCTCGATCGCGATCTCCAGCGCCTCGAGTTGCTCGCGCACGTTGTGCAGCTCACGCAGCGCCACCGCCTCCGCGGAGAGCTGCTCCGCCTCCAGCTCGGCCTCGACGGCGGCGATCTCGGGCCCGAGGAAGCGCTGCGCGAAGGCGCCGGTGAGCAGGGCGACGAAGCCGATGCCGACGATCAGCATCGCCACCGAGACGATCTCGCCGCCGGTCGTCGTCGGATAGATGTTGGACCCGAGGGTGGTCATCGTGGTCACCGACCAGTAGATGCCGTCCCAGCCGTCGAGGTGCTGTTTCTGCTCGAGCCCGACGAAGAGCGCTCCGCCGCCGATGGCGCTCAGCAGCGCCAGCAGCATCGCGTAGTGCAGGCCCTTCAGGGAGAACACCTGGCGGGAGAGCTGGGCGAGGCGAAGCAGGCGCAGAAGGCGAAGCAGGCGCAGCACGCGGAGGCCCTGCATGCTGGCGGGAAGCACCGGCGGGGTGAGGAAGACGATGATCAGGTCGAGTGGGTTGTTGCGGAGCCAGGCCCGGCGATCCGGCACGACGGCCAGCATCACCACGAGCTCGACCGCGAAGGCCATCCAGGTGCCCCAGTTGAGGATGCGGGCGACGTCCTCCAGCAGGCCGCCGGGCTGCGACTCGCTGATCGCCACCATCGGCAGCGTCAGCGCGGCGGCGATCAGCAGCGGCGTGCTGAGCGCTTCGGCGACGCGGGTGCTGCGCGCGTCCATGCCCGGCTCATAGGTCCGGGACTCGACCGTGTCCGTTGCCTCCATCCGGGTCTGATTCGACCCACCGCCCGCCGGCCCTACCCGTGGGCAATCGCTGCCAAGATAGTTTGCTAAACTAATTATCAAGGCTAAGCAATGTCCAAGACCAAGACGGCGACCGACACCACTCTCGAAGCAGCCGCGAGGCTGCGGATGGCGATCGTGCGCACGGCTCGCCGCCTGCGCCAGGAGGGCGCGGCGGCCGGGGGGATGGACCTGACGCCGACCAGCGCGTCCGCGCTCGCCACGATCGAGCGGCACGGGCCGCTGACCCCCAGCGAGCTGGCCGATATCGAGCGGGTCCGGCGGCCGACCGCGACCCGGGTCCTGCGGGTCCTCCTCGAGGCGGGCCTCGTGGATCGCACGCCCGACCCGGCCGACGGCCGCAGCTCCCTGGTCAGCGTCAACGCCGCAGGCAGGGAGAGGCTGCGGCGCCTGCGCGGCCGCAAGAACGCCTATCTGGCGCGCCGGATGCGCGACCTGCCGGACTCCGACCTACGGACCCTGGAGCGGGCGGCCGAGATCCTCGAGGGCATCCTCGAGGGGCCCCGGCAAGCCGATTCGGCCGGGCCGCGCCGGAGGCCGAAGCCCGCCGAGCCGCCCCGGGGGCCGAAGCCCGGCGGCCCGCAATGAGCGCCGCGGTTCGGCGCAGCTTCGACTCGCTCTCGGTCCCCAACTACCGGCGCTACTTCGCCGGCCAGGTCGTCTCGCTGTCGGGCAACTGGATGCAGATGGTGGCCGAGGTCTGGCTGGTCCTCGAACTCACCCACAGCGGCGTCGCGGTCGGCATGGTGACGGCGCTGCAGTTCCTTCCCATCCTCCTCTTCGGGGCCTGGGGAGGCCTGCTGGCCGACCGCTTCTCGAAGCGTCGCCTGCTGATGGTCACCCAGGCGGCGATGGCGCTGCCCGCCCTGGCGATGTTCGCGATCGTCGCCGGCGGTCTCGTCGAGACCTGGATGGTCTTCGCCCTGGTCTTCGTCCGCGGCACCGTCAACGCCGTCGACAACCCCACCAGGCAGAGCTTCGCGATCGAGATGGTCGGGCCCGACCGGGTCGTCAACGCGATCAGCCTCAACAGCGTCCTCGTCCATTCGGCGCGGCTGGTCGGGCCGTCGATCGCCGGCCTGCTGATCGTCGCCGTCGGCGTCGAGCCCTGCTTCGCGCTCAACACGCTCACCTTCGCGGCGATGATCGTGGCGCTCTGGCGCATGGAGCCGGCGGCGCTCGAATCGCCCCCTCGCGCGCAGCCTCAGCGCGGCGCCGTCAGGGACGCTCTGCGCTACGTGCGCGCCACCCCCGAGCTGGGCGTGCCGCTGGCGCTGATGGCCCTGGTCGGAACGCTGGGGCTGAACTTCCAGGTCATCCTGCCGCTGCTGGCGCGCTTCAGCTTCGACGGCGGGCCCTCCGCCTATGCGGCGCTCGTCTCGGCGATGGGGGCCGGCTCGGTGGTCGGCGCCCTGGCGACGGGAGCCCACGGGCGGACCGACGCGAGGCTGATCGCCGGCGCGGCGCTGGCCTTCGGGGTGCTGGCGCTGATGGCGGCGGCGATGCCCAGCCTGGCCCTGGAGATCCCCGTCCTGGCCCTGCTCGGCGGCTCGGCCGTGACCTTCGCGGCTGCGATCAACTCCTCCCTGCAGCTGGCCGTCGAGCCGCAGATGCGGGGCCGCGTGATGGCCCTCTACTCGGTCGTCCTCCTCGGCTCCACGCCGATCGGCGGGCCGCTGGCGGGCCTGCTCTCGGAAGCCTTCGACCCCCGCGCGGCGCTGCTGCTCGCCGCCGCGGCCGGCTTCTCGGCCGCCTGGGGCGGCTACTTCCTGCTCTCGCAGGTCCAGGCTCGTCCGGCCGCTGACGCGGCCGCAGCCTGAGCTGTCGGGAATCGGCGGGTGCTAGCCGATGCCCAGCCTGGACGCCCGCTCAGCCGCCCGGGCGACTATCTCCGCCGCGTCCGGCACCTCGCCGCCGCGCATCAGCACCCGGCCGGCGACGACCGTGGTGTCGACGATCGAGCCGCTGGCCGCGTAGACCAGATCGGCGGCGAGATCGCCGACGCCGATCTCGTAGGCGCCGGGTCGCAGCAGCAGGAAGTCGGCGGGTGCGCCAACGGCCAGCGGCGTGCCGCCGAGCAGGGGAGCTCTGGCTCCGGTTGCGACTTCCCAGGCCTCGGCGGCGGGTAGGACGGTGGCGTCTTCGGCAGCGTGGCGCTGCGTCAGGGCAAAGGCCTTGAGGTCGGAGAAGAGGTCGAGCGAGTCGTTTGACCCGGCTCCATCGGTGCCGAGGCCAACCGCGACCCCTGCCCCGCGAGCCGCCGGATAGGGCAGCACGCCGCCGACGGCGAGCTTCATGTTGGCGACGGGACAGGCGGCGACTGTGCAGCCGCGCTCGGCGATCAGCTCCAGCTCCTCGCGATCGAGCCAGACGCCGTGCGCCAGCATCGTGCGCTCGCTCAGCAGGCCCAGCCTGTCGAGGTAGGCGGCGGGGCGGACACCGTGCTCTGCCAGGCAGTCATCGACCTCTTTGGTCGTCTCGGAGAGGTGGATGTGGACCGGCAGGCCCTTCGAGGCCGCCAGCTCCGCCGTCCAGCGCAGCGACTCTTCGCTGACCGTGTAGATCGCGTGCGGGGTGAGGGCCGCGGCGACACTGCCCTCGTCCAGCTCCAGCAGTGCTTCGATGCTGTCGCGGGCCGTCTCCCGCAGGCGCTCGGAATTGCCGTCGGCGTCGAAGAGGGGAGCGCCGACCGTTGCCCGCAGGCCCGCGTCGAGGACGGCACGGGCGGTTTCCTCGGGGTGCCAGTACATGTCCCAGAAGCGCGCCGTGCCGGTGCGGGTCATCTCCAGGCAGGCCAGCCGCGTTCCCCAGTAGACGTCTGCGCCCTCGAGCTTTGCCTCGACGGGCCAGACCTTCTCCCGCAGCCAGCGCATCAGGGGCAGGTCGCCGCCGTAGCCGCGGAAGAGGGTCATCGCGGCGTGGGTGTGGGCGTTGAGAAGCGGCGGGACGAGCGGCGCCCCGCCGGCGTCGATCGTCTCCTCACCCGGCCGCGGCGCGACATCCGGTCCCAGCGCGGCGATCCCTCCGTCCTCGCAGCGCAGGCCCACCGTCTCGCCGTCCAGCGAGGCGTTGACGACGGTAAGCGCCGCCGCCTCGCTGCCGGCGCGCCCTGCTTCCATCGACGCCGCGCTCATATTCCTGCGCTCATGCCTCGGCCAGGGCGGGCAGCAGCTCCGCCAGGACGCCGCGCAGGCGGACGGCGTTGACGTCGCGCACCCCTTCGATCTCATCGACTGTCAGCGGACTCGGGCCGATGCCGTTGGCGAGGTTGTCGACGACGCAGATCGCCGCATAGGGGATGCCGAGCTCGCGCGCGGCGATGGCCTCGGAGGCGATCGTCATCCCGACCACGTCGGCATGGGCGGCGAGCAGCCGCACCTCGGCGGGAGTCTCGAAGCGCGGTCCCCGCGTCTGCCAGTAGACGCCTCCGTCGCGCAGCTCGGGCCCCTCCCGCGGCCAGGTGGAGATGACCCGCGCGCGCCAATCGCTGTCGAAGCCCGGGACCATGTGGCCGCGGGCGTCCTCGAAGATCGACTCGTTGGCCTGCGGAGCGATGAAGTCCTCGGGGCAGACGAAGCTGCCGACGCCGAGCGCCTCCTTCAGCGAGCCGACCGAGCTGAAGCCGATCGCCCGGTCGCAGCCGGCCTCGACCAGCGAGCGGAGGTTGGCGGCGTGGTCGATGCGGTGCGGCAGCCGGTACCCGTCGCCGTCGTGGCGCTGGCGGATCACGACCCCCTGCGCGCCGGCTGCCCCGGCGACTGTCTCGCCGTCCTGCGCGGCCACGGCCCCGGCGACCGTTTCGCCGCGAGCGCCGTAGGCGCCGCTGCCGAGGACGATCGCGAGCCTTCCCATCGCGCGATCCTACGCCGAGGTTTGACCGCGATGGCGGGGGGGAGTATTCCTATCGTCCAGTCATGGCGGATTCGGGGAGACAGGAGAGTGAGGGGGAGCGTCTCGACCGCAACCTCGGCGAGTTGTTGCAGGAGCTGCGGGTGGCGCTGCCCGGCGTCCAGGTCCTCTTCGCCTTCCTGCTCGCGGTCCCGTTCCAGCAGAACTTCACAAAAATCACCCCCTTCCAGGAGAAGGTCTACTTCGCGACCCTGTTGCTGACCGCGCTCTCGGCGGTGTTGCTGATCTCGCCCTCCGCCTACCACCGCATGACCTTCCGCATGCAGCAGAAGGACCACCTCATCTTCCTCGCCAACAAGCTGGCGATCGCCGGCCTCGCCTTCTTGGCGCTCGCTATGACCGGCGCGATCACGCTGATCACCGACGTCCTCTACGGGCCGGTCGCGACGGCGATCACGGCCGCGATCGCGCTCGCCGTCTTCGTCATGTTCTGGTACGCGCTGCCGCTGCGGCGGCGCTTCAGGTCGAAGAAGAGCGGGCCCGAGTAACCCGGTCGCCGGCGAGGCCGGCCAGCTCGGCGCCGAGATCGGTGACCAGGGCCGCGTCGGGGGTGCCCTCGAGGAGTTTCTCGAGGTCCTGTTCCCAGATCTTGATCTTTTCGTCGAGCGGGACCTTGAGCTCCTCGGCGATGTCCTCGCCCCGCGCCTGGTAGGCGATCCGCAGCATCTTCACGTTGGCCAGCTTGTCGGCGGCGAAGATGGCCCGCGCATCGTCGTCGGCTGCCGCGATGCGATCCCGGTGCTCGCGCTTGCGCTCCTCGTAGGACTCGATCGAGGGGTCGTCGCTGAGCACCTCGACCAGCTCCGCGACCTGATCGCCGACGCGCTCGCGAAGATCCTCGACGGTCAGGTCGGTGTCCTCGACCACATCGTGGAGCAGCGCCGCCGCCAGCACCGCCTCGGAATATTCCTGTTCGGCGAGGAGCTCGGCCACCGCGATCGGGTGCTCGATGTAGGGGCGGCCGTTGCTGCCGCTGCGGATCTGGCCGAAGTGCGCGCGCCGCGCGATTTCGAGCGCTTCGCGCACCAGACTGGATCGTTCGACCGCAGCGTCTATGCGGGGGGACTCCACCATTGCGGCAGGGTAGCGAGCAGGGCCGCCCGCCCGCTCCGCTCCACCGCATGGCCGCCGTGGAGGCCCGCTTAGAGCGTCGCCGTACTGCTGCTGGGAGCGCTGGGAGCGTGGGCCGCCAGCTCGTACTCGGCGCCCTCGCGACCGAGCTCGACAGTCCCCGCGGCGCCTCCAAGGGCCGCCCAGCGCTCCTCTGCTTCGCGACCGAGCCGGTCGAGGCGCTCGTCGGAATGCAGCGGGTCGTGATGGAAGAGCAGGGTGCGCTCGGCGGCCGTTCGCCGGGCGAAGGAGAGCGCGTGTGAGAGCGAGGAATGTCCCCAGCCGATGTGGTCGGGGTACTCGTCGTCGGCGTACTGGCCGTCGTGGATCAGCATCGTCGCGTCGTGCGCCAGCGCGAAGCCGGAGATCCAGTCCTCGTCGAGGGCGTCGATGTCGGCGCCCAGCGCCGGCTCGTGGTCGGGGATGTAGGCGAGCGAGCTCTCGCCGTCGTCGATGCGGTAGCCGAGCGTGGGGCCGCGGTGCGCGACCGAGGCGGCGCGAATCCGGGCCGGGCCGATCTCCCACTCGGTCTCCGGGCAGTGGCGGAAGGAGACGTCGCAGGGCAGCTCGCGGACCTCGACCGGCGAGAGCGGGGCGGAGATGTAGCGGGCGATGCGATCGCGCAGCGACGCCTCCGGAGAGGAGGGGCCCCAGATCACGATCTCGGTCTGGGCCCGGAACGCCGGCGCGAAGAAGACCAGCCCCTGGATGTGGTCGAGGTGCAGATGGGTGAGGAGGATGTGGAGCCGGGTGGGTTCGGCGGCGAGCTCGAGCCCGAGGCTGCGGATGCCGGTGCCGGCGTCGAGGGCCAGCAGCGAGCCGTCGGAGAGGGTCACGCCCACACAGGAGGTGTTGCCTCCGTAGCGGATCGTCTCCGGCCCGGGGGAGGGGATCGAGCCGCGCGTTCCCCAGAGCCGGACCTTCATCTCAGCTGCCCGTCCCGTTCTCGGACGCCGAGGGCCAGAACACCGCGATCGCTCCCTGCGAGCCGTGCGCGGTGAGGATCGGGAAGGCGGAGACCTCGACCGAGTGCAGCGCCCCGTCCGTCGAGCGGACTTCGAAGTTGCCGTGGGCGGGGCGCCCGTTGCGCACCGCCACGACAAGCGGCAGCTCGTCGTAGGGGATCGGCTCGCCCTGCGTGTCGAAGGGCCCGAACATCGAGCCCCACTCTTCGGGGCCGACCGTGCCGAGTTCCTCGAAGCGTTTGCCGAGCAGGATGCCGGCCGCCTCGTTGTAGAAGACGAGCAGCCCGCCCTCGTCGACGAGGAAGGCCGGCGTCGAGAGGGCCGACATCAGGTTGCGGGCGAGGATCAGCTCCAGAGGTCGCTGCGTCACAGTTGACACTTTAGAAGTCAGACTTTGCATAGGAGCGTCGGGCAGGGGATTCCCGCATACCCGCTGGTCAAGATTCGAACGCCGGGGCCTCTGACTGCGTGACATCCGTCACGCAGTACCCGATTGGCCCCGGCGCCCCAGATACTCAGTCCTCGGGCTCCTGCCCGTTCGGCTGCAGCGCGTACCACTGGCCTCCGAAGGCGTCGACGTCGTTGCCGTTCGCTTCGCCGGGCTTGCTGTCGCCGGCGTACGTGTAGAGCGGATGACCGGCGTAGGTCACCTGCATCGTGCCGTCGCTGCGCTTGGTGGTGCCGAGCTTCGACGCCATCGCCCCTTCGCCGGCCCCAGGCGATCCTTCCGTGGTGAGGGGCGGCCAGTTTGCGGCGCAGGCTCCGTAGCAGGCGGACTTGGCGCCCTTGTCTTTGTGGAAGTCGTAGAGCGTGAAGCCGCGGGAGTCGACGAGCACCCGGCCCAGCTTCGGGACGCTCGCCGAGGTGACGATCGCGCTTCCCCGGGAGGTCGCCGTGCCCGCGGCCGCCTTCGCGGAGCCGCTGGAAGCTTCGCCGGCCGGGCTGCCGCCACCGCCATAGGCGCCGGTGCCTTCCGATTCGGAGTCGCTGCTGCCGCAGCCGGCCACGGCGGCGACCAGGATCGCGACCGCCAGCGCGGCGGCGATCTTGGGTAGGGCGGTGAGGCCTCTGTTCATGTCTTCTCCTCTGCTCTCGGGGGTTGGGGGGACAAGGGGGCTGCCACCAGGGAGCCGGCACTCGCGGATGGCGAGCCGCCGGCGGCCGGTGTGTGGTCGACCGGGGCGACGAAGGTGCGCTTGCCGACCTTGATCGCGACCGCCGCCGTGCTGGAGAGGTCGAGCGCCGAGCTGAGCACGGCGCTGTCGTCTTCATCCCAGCGGTAGCGGAACGAGCCCGCCGAGAGAGCGGTGCCATCGGGCCTTCGCAGGGAGACACGGCAGAGCGTGCCCGAGCGGACCCCCTTCACGTAGACGTGGATCTCGGTGCCGAAGGAGTGCGGCTTCAGCGTCGCGCCGATCTTCATTCCCGGCGGAAGCGAGGCGAAGGAGACGTGTTGCTCGGGCCCCTCTCCGCCCCCTCCGGGCAGGATGACGAACGCCAGCAGCGCCGCGGCGACGGCGGCAGTGGCGCCGCCGAGGGAGAGGCCGAGGCGCCAGCGCCGCCGCTTCACCGTCTTCTGCTCGGCCGCCACCGCGGCCGCGATCCGGTCGCCGAGCCCGCTCGGGGGCGCCGGGACGGTGTCGAAGCGAGCGGGATCCGCCAGCGGCAGCAGGGTGGCGATGGAGGTCAGCGAAGCCAGCTCGGCCCGGCACTCGGCGCAGCCCTCGAGGTGGGCCTCGACCCCGGCGCGCTCGCCGGCCTCGAGGCGGTCGAGCGCGTAGGCGCCCAGCGACTCGCGCCAGCGGCGGCAGCTCTCAGCCTTCTTCATAGCCCATCTCCTCGAGTACGACCCGCAGGGCTCTGAGGCCGTAGTAGACGCGGCTCTTCACGGTTCCCTCGGGTATCCCCATTTCTACCGCGACCTCCGCGTAGGGACGGCCGCGATAGTGGGTCTCGACGAGGATTCGCCGGTGCTCCTCGCCGATCCGGCGCATCGCCTCCTCCACCTGCCAGGCGAGCAGCGCCTGGTCGATCGGCTCCACGGAAGCCTCGACCTCGCTCGAGGACAGGGCGGGGCGCGCGGCCCGGGCGCGGCTGAGGTCGATGACGACGTTGCGCAGGATCGCGAACAGCCAGGTGCGCAGGGAGCCGATCTGTGGGTCGAAGCGATCGCCGGCCCGCCAGGCGCGGAGAAAGGTCTCCTGGACCGCCTCCTCGGCCAGGCCGGCATCGTCGAGGGAGCGCATCGCGAAGCCGTAGAGCTCTTTGGCGTGCGCTGCGTAAGCCTGGCGGACGCCGCGCTCTCCGCTCAGCGCGTGGACGGGCATCTCACCGCCCTCCGACGCAGATGACGCTGATCAGGGGATGGAAATCAAACACGCCCCGACATACGTACAGCCGCCGGCCCCGGTTCAGGCTGGAAAGCCGGGCGGTGGCAAAAGGGCGGCGACGGCGACGCTGCGCCGCCGCCCTCAGGCCGCTATTCGAGCTTGCCGATCTTGAAGATTTTGGTACCGCAGTCGGGGCACACCCCCTGAATGGCGGGACGCCCATTTTTCATCGTCACCTGCTTGGCGTCCTTGATCTCGACCTTCTTGCGCTCTTTGACGCAGTAGCCCTCAGGCATCGGGGTCTCCTTTCGCTGCCATTTGGCAGTGCTCGCGTTACCCGCGAGGTCGAATTGCGCGCGAATGTAGCGGAGAGAGGGGACGCAAGCCGTGAAGAATGTGCGATTCAGCACAAAAGGCTGATCGGGAGGCTATTTGCCCGCCGCTGCTTCTTCGCTTTCTTTCTGCGCTTTTTCGATCGCCTCTTTTAGTTTCTGAGGCGGGACGCTGCCGTTGCTGGCGCCTTCGGTCCCCTGCTTGCCGGTCGCCCCGGTACCACCCGTAGCGACCCCTTCGTCCCTGCCGGCTTTGCCGCCGGCGCCCGCGCCGCCTTCCGTCTGGCCGGCGGTGCCGCCGCCCTTCAGCTCTTCGACTTCGGCTTCCAGCGCTTTCAGGTCGGCTTCCAGCTGAGCGACGTTCGACCCGCCGAGGCGCTCTTCGATCTGCCTCTGCGTGGCCTGCAGGTCGCTCTTGCTGACTTCGTTGTTGCGGGCGTCGATGCCCAGGTAGATGCCCGCGGCGGCTCCCCCCACCGCGATCACGGCGAGGACGAGAAAAATCCGCGTTCGAGTGTCGAGCTTGCGCTCGACCTCACCTATCCATGCCCGCAGACCGTCGAGCGACATCGCCCCTAACTTAATCCACTACTCTGCGGCCCGCACTTTCGCAACCAAGGCTTCACGTTCGCACCAAGACTTCACTTCACGTTCGCACCCAAGACTTCAAGGAGAACCCGCATGCCCGAGGCAGTCATCGTCGACACCCTGCGTACGCCCATCGGCCGCGCCTTCAAGGGCTCGCTCGCCCAGCTGCGCCCTGAGGAGACGGGCGCCTTCGTCGTCGACCAGCTGCTCGAGCGCAACCCCGAGGTCGACCCGGCCCTGATCGAGGACGTCTTCTGCGGCGTCGGCATGCCGCAGGGCCTGCAGGCCTTCAACATCGGCCGCATCATCTCGCTGCTCTCCGAGAAGCTCCCCCAGGAGGTCAACGGCGTCACGGTCTCCCGCTACTGCTCCTCGAGCCTCGACGCGATCCGCCACGCCGGCAACGCGATCAAGGCCGGCGAGGGCGACGCCTACCTCGCCGTCGGCGTCGAGTGGGTGAGCAAGTTCAACGAGCGCACCGAGCCCGCCGGAGCCGCCGACCGCAACCCGAACCTGATCGGCGAGAACGGCCAGCCCAACGCCTACATCGACATGGGCCTGACGGCGGTCAACGTGGCGAAGAGGTACGAGGTCAGCCGCGCTGACATGGACAAGTACGCGCAGCGCTCCCAGGAACTGGCGGTCCAGTCCCAGGAGGACGGCTTCTTCGACCGCGAAATCGTCCCGGTCAAGCTCGAGGACGGGACCGAGGTGGCCAAGGACGACGGCCCGCGCGCCTCTTCGACCCTCGAGAAGCTCTCCGAACTGCCGGAGGCCTTCGAGGGCGGCGGCGGGGTCACCGCCGGCAACTCCTGCCCGCTCAACGACGGCGCCGCCGCGGTGCTGCTGATGAGCGACACCAAGGCCAAGGAGCTCGGCCTCACCCCGCGTGCCCGCATCGTCACCGCCGCCACCTACGGCAACGAGCCCGAGTACATGGGCGTGGCCCCGATCGGCGCGATCAAGAAGGCCCTCGACCGGGCCGGGATGTCGATTGGCGACGTCGGCGCGGTCGAGCTCAACGAGGCCTTCGCCGCCCAGGTGATCCCGATCATGGACGAGTGCGACATCCCGCTGGAGAAGCTCAACACGCACGGCGGCGCGATCGCCCTCGGCCACCCCTTCGGGATGACCGGCGCCCGCATCATGAGCACCCTGCTCAACGTGATGGAGACCGACGATCATCAGGTCGGCCTGGAGACGATGTGCGTCGCCGGCGGCCAGGGCAAGGCGATGATCGTCGAGCGCGTCTGAGGCAAGCGACCTGCCGTCTCGGCCGAGGTAGGGGAGCAACCTAGGCCGGGCGCCACATGCGCCACACCGGCGGAGAGCCAGGCAGTCCGATCTCGCCGGCCTCCTCGAAGCCAAAGCGCCGGTAGAAGGGGATGTTGGCGCGTCGCTGAGTCTCCAGGTAACAACCAACGCCGTCGGCTTCCGCCAGCCGCAGGCCGGGCTCGATTAGGACGCTGCCGACGCCCCTGCGCTGCATAGAGGTTCTTACCGAGAGACTGTTCAACCGCCAGTGCGGCTCACGCGGCAGGTTCTCGTGGATCAGCCGCTCCCAGCGGGCACCCTTGCGCAGGCTGCCAACGCCCTCCGGCAGCATCGCGAGGCCGGTGCGCAATTGCTCGTCGAGACTCATTTCCGCAGTACCAGGTGGAAACCAAAGTGCGCCCCCGGCGGCGTCGGCCGTCGTCCAAGCAGCGTTGCGGGGAACGAACACGCGCCGGATCAACACCTCGTAGTAGCGCGGCAGAACCCGGCGCAGTTGCCACCGCCTGGGCAACAGCCAGGTCCAGACCTCGTCGTCATGGAAACCGTCCCCTAGGGACTCGGCTGTGGCGCGGGCAAGTTGATCAGTAACCCGTACCGCCGCCGTCATGCGGATACCCTAATGACGCTAAGAGCCAACTCGAAAGCCGTCGCGCCTTGGCGGGGCGGCTAGTAGGGTCGGGCGCGTGGCCGACGATCTGCAAACGCTGACCTACGAGGCCGGCGACCGGGTCGCCCGGATCACCCTGAATAGGCCTGGGCGGGGCAACGGGATCGTGCCCCGCATGCCGGCCGAGATCTCGGCCTGCGTGGAGCGGGCCAACCTCGACCCGGCCGTCCACGCGATCGCCCTCGCCGGGGCCGGCAGCGGCTTCTGCGGCGGCTATGACCTGGTCGCCTCGGCGGAGGGCGACATGAGCCAGCTCGGCGATGCGGCCACCGGGGACGGACAGAGCTCTGACCCGCTCGCGCCGCCACCCGGCTCGCCGCTCGACCCGGCCACGATCGCCGCCAACCACGCGCCGGAGTCCAACTGGGACCCGGTCACCGACTTCCAGTTCATGTGGCGAAACGTGCGTGGCTTCATGAGCCTCTTCCACTCCGAGAAGCCGGTGCTCTGCAAGGTGCACGGCTACTGCGTCGCCGGTGGCACCGACATGGCGCTCTGCTCCGATCTGCTCGTCGTCGCCGAGGACGCCAAGATCGGCTACCCGCCCGCCCGCGTCTGGGGCTCCCCGACGACGGCGCTCTGGACGGCTCGCGTCGGGCCGATGCGAGCCAAGCGGCTGCTGCTGACCGGCGACTCGCTCAGCGGCGCCGAGGCCGTCGAGTGGGGGCTTGCCACTGAGGCCGCGCCCCCGGCCGAGCTCGACGAGCGCTTCGAGGCCCTGCTGGAGCGGGTCGCCCGGCTGCCGATCAACCAGCTGGTGATGATGAAGATGCTCGTCAACCAGTCCCTCTACGCGCAGGGCCTGCACCAGACGCAGCTGCTCGGCACCTTCTTCGACGGCGTCGCCCGCCACACCGAGGAGGGCCACGGCTTCGTCCGCCGCGCCGCTGAGGGTGGCTTCAAAGAGGCGGTCCGCGAGCGCGACGAGCCCTTCGGGGACTTCGGCCGTGAGGGCTTCGGTGTATAGCGGCGGCCCGGCGTATAGCGGCGGCCCGGCGCATAGCGGGGGCCCGGCGTATAGCGGGGGGCAACCTCGTGTATAGCGGCGGCCGCTCGGTTGCCGTGGTCGGCGGCGGCTTCGCAGGCATCGCCGCGGCGACAATGCTGCGCCGCGCCGGCTACGAGGACGTCACCGTTTTCGAGAAGGAGGAGCGAATCGGCGGCGTCTGGCAGAAGAACACCTATCCCGGCGCCGCCTGCGACATCCCCTCGCACCTCTACGAGTTCTCCTTCGCCCCTAACAGCTGGTCGCGCCGCTATGCCCAGCAGCCTGAGATCCAGGCCTACATGGAGGGAGTGGCCCGCCGCTTCGGCGTCATCGAGAAGGTGCGGACGGGGACCGAGGTCAAGAGCGCCGGCTGGGACGAGGGGGCCGGCCGCTGGCGGCTCGAGACCTCGGCGGGCCCGCACGAGGCGGACGTCCTGATCGCCGCCTGCGGCCAGCTCTCGGTGCCGAAAGTGCCGCCGCTGCCGGGCCTGCAGAGCTTCGCCGGCCCCGCCTTCCACACCGCCGAATGGCGCCATGACGTCGACCTCGCCGGCAAGCGGGTGGCCGTCGTCGGCACCGGCTGCAGCGCGATCCAGGTCGTCCCGGCGATCCAGCCGCGGGTCGCCCGCCTCGACGTCTACCAGCGCTCGCCCGGCTGGACCCTTCCGAAGGGCGACTACGAGTACCCGCCGCTCCTGCGCGCCCTCTTCAAGCGCTTCCCCCTCCTGCACCGGCTCGACCGCGCCTCGATCCAGGCCTTCCAGGAGTTCGCCGCCGCGGCGATGACCAGTCAGCGCTGGCTGCAGCCGGTGCTGCGAGCCATCGGACGCCGCCAGATCCGGGCGGCGATCGACGATCCCGAGCTGCTCCGCAAGCTCACCCCGAACGACGAGATCGGCTGCAAGCGGATCATGCTCACCGACGATTGGTACCCGGCCCTCACCCAGCCCAACGTCGAGCTGATCGACGTTGGGGTCGAGGCGATCACCGAGTCCGGCATCCGCGACGCGACCGGCGCCGAGCGCCCGGCCGACGTCATCGTCCTCGCCACCGGCTTCGCCAGCCACGACTTCGTCGCGCCGATGGAGATCGCGGGCCGGGAAGGCCGCACCCTGGCCGGGCAGTGGGGCAAGGTCCCTCGCGCCTATCTCGGCGTCACCGTGCCCAACTTCCCCAACATGTTCCTTCTCTACGGCCCCAACACCAACGGCGGCAGCGGTTCGGTCGTCAACACGATCGAGTGCGCGATGGGGCACGTGCTTGCGGCCCTGCGTGAGATGGATCGCGCCGGCGCCGCCCGCATCGAGGTCCGCGCCGAGGCCGCGGAGGCCTTCGATCGGGAATTGCGCGAGGCCCTCGCCGGCACCGTCTGGCACAGCGGCTGCACCAACTGGTACGTCGACGAGGAGGGCAACGACCCGAGCAACTGGCCCTGGCAGTGGCGGACCTACCGGCGCCGCACGGCGGTCCTGGAGCCCGGCGCATACGACCTCTCCCGCTCACCTGCGCCGGTCGCGGGCTGAGCATCCCGGCAGGGGCTGCGCCTGCAGCTGAGACGGTCGCCGCCTGAAGTAGGGTGCGCTCGCGATGAGCGACGCGCCGCACCAGCCCAGCTCGGCGATCACGCCGGAGTCGATCCGCGACTTCCTCCCGGGCAGCTTTCCGGGCGACCTCGGAATCGATCCGCTGGAGGTCGAGGACTCCCACGCCCGCGGGCGCATCGTCGTCGACAAACGCCACCTGCACCCGGGCGGCTTCGTACACGGCGGCGTCTGGACCGCGCTCGGCGACACCGTCGCCGCCTGGTCGACCTTCCGCAGCATCCCGGCCGGCCATAACTTCACGACGATCGAGCTGAAGCTCAACGTCTTCGCGGCCGGCGTCCTCGGGGACGAGATCCTCGCCCGCGCCGAGCCCCTGCACGCGGGCAAGAGCACGGTCGTGATCGAGGTCAGGATGGAGCGCCGCCGCGAGGGCGCCGAGCCGCGGCTGGCGGCCAACCTGATCGTCAGCCAGTTCGTGCTGCCGCCGGGCTGAAGCCCTCGGCCTCTTCTTCGGCGCCCGCCTCGCCGGGCACTTCGAGCTGTTCGATCTGCGGCAGGCGCCAGAGGACGCTGGCGACCGCGAGGCCGAGGGCGGCGCTGATCAGGGCCAGGAACCACTGCGCCGAGCTGAGCAGCTCCATCTCGAAGAAGTCGCGCAGCGGGGGAAGGGCGAGGATCCCGGCGAAGAGGCCCCCCAGCCCGATGACCATGCCGAGCATGTAGCTCTGGATCGCGATGTGCTCGCGTCCCCGGCCTCGCTCGAGCAGGAGGATGAAGCTGAGGCCGAGCACGGTGAGGGTCGTGGTCGCGGCGGTGCGTCCCGACTCCAGCGAGCCGCCGAAGACGGTGTCGACGAGGAAGAAGGAGAGGATCGAGCCGAGCGCCGTGGCCAGGCCCGCCGGCACCGCGAAGGCGGCCAGGGCCCGCAGCAGGCGCCCCCGGTAAAGCGGCCCGTCGGAGGGCATCAGCGCCAGCACGAAGGAGGGAATGCCGATGGTCAGCATTGCGGCCAGGGTCAGGTGGCGGGGCAGGAAGGGGAAGGCGAAGCCCGGCACGGCGACGAGCAGGATCAGCGCCGCGGCGTAGACCGTCTTGGTCAGGTAGAGGCGGCCGAGGCGGTGGATGTTGCGGGCGATCCGCCGTCCCTCGCCGACCGCTTCCGGCAGGCGGGAGAACTCGTCCTCGAGCAGGACCACGTCGGCGATCCCCTTCGTCACCTGCGCTCCCGAGCCCATCGCCACCGCCAGCCGCGCCTGCTTCAGCGCCGGCACGTCGTTGACCCCGTCGCCGATCATCGCCGTGTAGCGGCCCGACTCCCGCAGCGCCGCGACCAGGGCCTTCTTCTGCTCCGGCGCGATGCGGCAGAAGATCGTGTTTTCCAGCGCCGCCTTGGCCAGCCCCTCGGGGTCCTCGGGCAGTTCGGGCCCCTCGACGACGCCGGCGTCGGCCGGCACGCCGACGGCATAGGCGACCGCGGTCACCGTCGCCCGCGCGTCGCCGGAGATCAGCTTCAGGTCGACTTCTTCCTCGCGCATCAGGGCGATCGTCTCGGCGGCGTCGGGGCGCAGCGTCTCTTCCAGGACGATCAGCGCCAGCGGCGTCAGCGGCGGCGCGCCATCGGCCGGCGAGGCGGCGGGCAGCGGCTCGGCCGACTCGCCGAAGGCGACCACGCGCCGGCCCTGCCTCGTCTCCTTCTCGAGGCGGCCGCGGAGGCCGGCTGGGAGCGTCAGCGCACCGGTGCGCTCGAGTATGTCCGGCGCTCCCATCACGTAGGTCTTGGCGCCGATCCGCAGTCCGCTCCACTTCCACTCCGATGAGAAGGGAACCTCGCCGCTCACCTTCCCCGCCTTGCCGGGGAAGCGTTCGCCGATCGCCTCCAAAGTGCGGTTGCGGTCGCCGGCGCTGGCGGCGTAGCGCCCCAGCGCGGCCTGCACGGCGTCCTTGTCGGCCCCCTCGGCGACGACCACGCCGAGCAGCCGCAGCTCGCCGTCGGTCAGCGTCCCGGTCTTATCGACGCAGATCGTGTCCACGGCGGCGAGGCTCTCCGTGGCGCTCATCTGCTGGACCAGGGTCTTGCGCGCGGCCAGCCGCATCGCCGCGGCCATGAAGGTGACCGTCATCAGCAGCACCAGGCCCTCGGGGATCAGCGTCACCAGGCCGGCCGTCGCGGTCTGCGCCGCCTCTTCGAGGCTGACGCTGCGCAGCTGGAAGGCGAGCAGCAGGATCGCCGCCAGCGGCGCCATCACGTAGGTGCAGGCGACGATCACCCGGTTGACCTCCCCCTGCAGCGGCGAGGGCGGGTGCCGGAAGGCCTTCGCCTCGCCCGCCAGCCGTCCCGCGTGGCTCTCCTCCCGCACCGCGTCGACCAGGTAGTGGCCGGAGCCGGAGATGCAGAAGGACCCCGACAGCGCCCGGTCGCCGGCGTCCTTCGGCACCCCGTCGGCCTCCCCGGTCAGCATCGACTCGTCCAGCGTCAGGCCGCGGCTGCGCAGCACTTCGCCGTCGGCGACCAGCTGGTCGCCGGGGCTGACCTGGATCGCGTCGCCGGGCACGACCTCCTCCGAGTGCAGGCCGATGACGACGCCGTCGCGGATCACCTTGGCCTGGGGCGCGACGAGCACCGCCAGCTCGTCGAGCGTCCGCTTCGCCTTCAGCTCCTGGCGGATGCCGATATAGGAGTTGAGGATGGCGATCAGGCCGAAGAGCGAGTCCGCGTAGAGGCCGAGGCCGATATCCAGGACGAAGAAGCCGGCGATGATCGCGTTGAAGAGCGTGAAGACGTTGCCGGCGACGATGCTGGAGACAGAGCGCGACGAGGTCTCCGGCGGGGGGCCGAGCTTGCGCAGCCGCGCCGCCGCCTCGGCGGCTGAAAGTCCCTCGATCGTGGCCTCGCTCACGGCCCCATTGTTTACCGGGCCGGGCGGCAGCGATAGGTTTCCCGGATGGAAGGCAACGAGTTGAAGCTTGGTCTCAGCCTCGGCTACTGGGGAATCGGCCCGGCCGGGGACGATGCGCTCGAGGTCGTACGCGCCGCGGAGGGGGCTGGGTTCGAGTCCGTCTGGGTGGCCGAGTCCTACGGCTCAGACGTGATCAGCGTGCTCGCCTGGCTGGCGCCGCAGACGCAGACGATCAACCTCGGCGCCGCGATCATGCAGGTGCCGGCACGGCCGCCGGCCGCCGCGGCGATGGCGGGGGCGACGATCGACAAACTCTCCGGCGGGCGCTTCCTCTTCGGCTTCGGGCCCTCCGGGCCGCAGGTCTCCGAAGGCTGGTACGGCGTGCCCTATGCCAAGCCCTGGGGGCGTACCCGCGAGTACATCGAAGTGGTGCGCGAGATCGTCGCCCGCGAAGGCCCGGTCGACCACCAGGGGGAGCACTACCAGCTGCCCCTGCCCGGCGGGGAGGGCAAGCCGTTGAAGCTCAACTTCCACCCGGAGCGCAACCGGATCCCCATCTTCGTCGGCGCGATCGGCCGCAAATCGGTGGAGATGGCGGCTGAGATCTGCGACGGTTGGATCCCGATCTTCTTCAGCGTCGACGCCTTCGAGCAGACCTGGGGGGAGCACCTCGAGGCCGGCTTCGCCAAGGGCGGCCGGCAGCGCTCCGACCTCGAGGTCTCGCCGTCGCTGCAGGTGGCGATCGACGGCGACCTCGAGGCGGCGAAGAGCGTCGTCAAGGCGGGGCTCGTCCTCTACTTCGGCGGCATGGGCAGCCGCAAGACCAACTTCTACGTCGACCTCGCCCATCGCTTCGGCTTCGGCGATGTCGCCGACGAGGTGCAGCGCCGCTTCCAGGACGGCGACCGCGCCGGCGCATTCGAGGCGGTTCCCGACGAGATCGTCGAGGCCACTTCGCTGGTCGGCACCGAGGCCGAAGTGGCCGATCGGCTCGAGCGTTTTCGCGGCGCCGGCATCGATCGCCTCATCGTTTCGCCCGTGCACGTCGAGCGGACCGAGCAACTGCACACACTTGAGCGGCTCGCCTCGCTGGCGGGCGTCGGCGCACCCGCATAGGCCAATCGCTAGTCTCTCGCGCCGCATCCGGCTATGAGGATTGGAGTTCCCAAAGAGACCGCCGATGGAGAGCGCCGCGTTGCGCTCGTCCCCGACGTGGTCAAATCGCTGAAGCGCAACGAGAAGCTCACCGTCCAGGTCGAGTCCGGCGCCGGCGAGGACGCGGGTCATCCCGACTCTCAGTACGAGGAGGCCGGGGCGGAGGTCGTTGAGGGCGAAGTTACGTGGGGCGCCGACGTCGTGCTTCGCGTCGCCGCCCCTTCCGCCGCAGAGATCGGCCGCCTCAACTCCAATCAGGTCCTGATCGGCCATCTGGCGCCCTGGACCGCGGCCGAGACCAATAACGCGCTGGCGCAGGCCGGCGTCACCAGCTTCGCGATGGAGGCGATCCCGCGCACGACGCGCGCGCAGGCGATGGATGCGCTCTCCTCCCAGGCCGCCGCCGCCGGCTACGCCGCCACTCTGATCGGCGCCCGCGAGTCGGGCCGCTTCTTCGGGATGATGACCACCGCTGCCGGCACCGTCCCGCCGGCGAAGGTCCTCGTCCTCGGCGCCGGCGTCGCCGGCCTGCAGGCGGTCGCCACGGCAAAGCGGCTCGGCGCCATCGTCACCGGCTTCGACATCCGCCGCGCCGCCTGGGAGCAGATCGCCTCGCTCGGCGGCCGCCCGCTCGAACTGGACTTCATTCCCGACGCCGAGGGAGAGGGCGGCTACGCCCGTCCCCTCACCGACGAGGAGAATGCCCAGGTGCGCGACGCCCTCGGCGAGAACGCCGCCAAGCAGGACCTGATCGTCACCACCGCCGCGATTCCGGGCCGGCCGGCGCCGCTGCTGATCACCGCCGACGCGGTGCGCGGCATGCAGCCGGGCTCGGTGATCGTCGACCTCGCCGCCGAGACCGGCGGCAACTGCGAGCTCACCGAGGCCGGCCAGACGGTGGTCGAGAACGGCGTCAGGGTCCTCGGTCCCCGCAACCTCGCCAGCGAGATGCCGGCGCCGGCGTCGCAGCTCTACGCCAAGAACCTCGAGAACCTGCTCGGCCTGCTCGTCACCGAGGAGGGGGACCTGAGCCTCGACTTCGAGGACGACATCGTCGCCGCCGCCTGTATCACCCACGGCGGCGAGATCCGCAAC
Source organism: Solirubrobacterales bacterium (assembly GCA_035707825.1). Taxonomy (GTDB): domain Bacteria; phylum Actinomycetota; class Thermoleophilia; order Solirubrobacterales; family 70-9; genus VRUE01. The sequence goes on along the minus strand of DASSTR010000046.1, from coordinate 15,068 downwards.
GAGAGGGCAGCCAAGTAGCCATGGAGATCCGCAACGAGAGGGCAGCCAAGTAGCCATGGGCTTGATGACTGAGATCACGATCTTCGTGCTTGCCGTGTTTGTCGGTTTCGAGGTGATCTCGAAGGTTCCGACGACCCTGCACACGCCGTTGATGTCGCAGACCAACGCGATCCACGGCATCGTCATGCTCGGCGGCCTGATCGTCGTCGGCTTCGCCAACGACGGGGTCGAGTACGTGATCGGCACGATCGCGATCGCCTTCGGCGCGATCAACATCGTCGGCGGCTTCATGGTCACCGACCGGATGCTCGGCATGTTCAGCAAAAAGCCGAAGCCGAAGCAGTCCAAGGACGCCGGTTCGGGACAGGGAGGCGGATGACGTGAGCCTCCTCGTTGAGATTCCCGCGGCGGTGCTGAAGCCGGCTGGCGACGCCGCCACGGCCCTGTACATCGTCGCCTTCTCGCTCTTCATCATCGGGATCAAACGCGGCACCCATCCGACCACCGCGAAGCAGGGCAACCTGGTCGCCGCGGTCGGCATGGCCGTCGCCGTGGTCACCACCCTGCTGCTCGACGGGATGGGCAACTGGGGCCTGATCGCGCTTGGGCTCGGGATCGGCACCGCGGTCGGCGTGATCGCCTCGATCCGGGTGCAGATGACCGAGATGCCGCAGATGGTCGCCCTCTACAACGGGGTCGGCGGCGGCGCGGTCGCCCTGATCGCCTGGTCGGAGATCCGCCACGGGATCTCGATCGGCGAGGACTTCCCGCTCGACTCGCTGATCCCGATCGTCTTCGCCGGCGTCGTCGGCTCGGTCTCCTTCTGGGGCTCGAACATCGCCTTCGCCAAGCTCCAGGACCTGATCCCGACCCGGCCGCTGGCGGCGCCCGGGCAGCAGGTGATCAACGCGGTTCTGCTGATCGCGATCGTGACCATCTGCGTCGTCCTCGCGGTCGACCACGAGTCCCCCTCGCAGGGCCTCTTCATCCTCCTGCTCGTCCTCGCGGCGATCCTCGGCAACCTCGTCGTGCTGCCGATCGGCGGCGCCGACATGCCGGTCGTGATCTCGCTGCTCAACGCCTTCACCGGCCTCTCGGCCGCGGCCGCCGGCTTCGCGCTCGACAACGTGGCGCTGATCGTCGCCGGCACCCTGGTCGGCTCCTCGGGAACGATCCTCACCCTGGAGATGGCGACGGCTATGAACCGCTCGGTCTCCAACATCCTCTTCTCCGGCTTTGGCGGCGCCCCGGCCGGCGGGGGCGGCGGGGGCGGCGGCGAGGAAAAGCCCCACGTCGCGATCGGCGCCCAGGACGCGGCGATCAAGCTCGCCTACGCCGATACCGTCGTCGTCGTGCCCGGCTACGGCCTCGCCGTCGCCCAGGCCCAGCACGCGATCAAGGAGGTCGCGGACGAGCTCGAGAAGCGCGGCGTCACGGTCAACTACGCGATTCACCCGGTGGCCGGCCGCATGCCGGGTCACATGAACGTGCTGCTCGCCGAGGCCGACGTGCCCTACGAGCAGTTAAAGGAGATGGAGGAGATCAACCCCGAGATGCCGCGCACCGACGTCGCGGTCGTGGTCGGGGCCAACGACGTCACCAACCCGGCGGCGAAAAACGATCCCGACAGCCCGATCGCCGGCATGCCGATCATCGAGGTCAGCGAGGCGCAGCAGGTGATCGTGATCAAGCGCTCGCTCAGCCCTGGCTTCGCCGGCATCGACAACGACCTCTTCTACGAACCGAACACCTCGATGCTCTTCGCCGACGCCAAGCAGGCCGCGGCCGACATCGCCGCCGAGATCCAGCAGCTCTAGCCGCGCCTCAGCCCCATCGGCCCCGCCGAGATCCAGCAGCTCTAGCGGCGCCTCTCGCCTGTTCCTAGAGGAGGGTCCTTTCCTCTGACCAGGCGCCTCCCACGTCCCACGTAGGGCCGCTTCCGCTCGCGCGGCCAGGCGTCACCGATGAATCTGGTGGGTTGCAGGGGAGCGCGAGGTCACTTCCCTGACTTGACCACACAGTATGTGGTCAAGTCAGGAAGGTGGCGATGGGCACGGGACGGGACGCGATGCTCTCGATCGTCGTGCCGGCGACCTGGCGACGATTCAGCACGGTGTCGTGGCCCGGCGCCAACTGCTGGAGTTGGGATTCAGCACAAGCATGGTTGAGCACCGGCTCGCCAAGGGATGGCTCCGTCCTCTCCATCGCGGCGTCTACGCACTCGGCCACGAAAAGCTGAGCATGCGCGGTCGTTGGATGGCGGCGACGCTGGCCTGTGGAGACGGGGCAATGTTGAGCCACGGCAGTGCCGCCGCTCTATGGGGACTGACCCGACCTCGCGGGCCGATCGAAATCGTGGGGCGAAATTGGAGGCGTTCACCAGGCTTGATGGCGCGCGAAAGCCGCGTCCATCCCGAAGACAGGCACGAGATCGACGCGATTCCAGTCTGTTCTGTTGCCAGAACCCTCCTCGACCTGGCGGGGATCTGGGACGCAGAGCGCGTAGAACGTATCTGGGAAGAGGCGGATCGCCTTGGCCTGTTGGAGCTCCGAGCGGTGGAGCAAGCCCGCGGGCGTGCCACGAATCGGAAGGGCGCGGCAAGAATCCGCCTGCTGGCCGCGGCTGCGCGGGAGCCGGTGAGGACCCGCTCTCCCCTCGAGGATCGCTTCGCGGTTTTCTGCCGCGAAAGGGGATTGCCAGCACCGGTCTTCAACTCCTCGGTGCTGGATCGAGAGGTTGACGCCCTCTGGCCCCGCGAGCGGCTGATCGTCGAATTGGATGGCTTCGCATTCCACGGCCATCGGGCGGCATTCGAGCGCGACAGGGCGTGGGACGCGGCGCTGCAGATCGCCGGTTATCGGGTCCTTCACCTCACTTGGCTGCGACTTGAAAAGGAACCTGTTCAGATTGTCCGCCAGATCCGCACCCTCCTCAGGCGCGGTCGCTCTTGACCCAGCTTCGGCGGCAACTCGGCGCAATTGACACACACGCATGACGCGGGGGTTCCTAGCTTCGAGGCGTGGAGCGGGAACGTGGGCAGTCGACGGTCGAGTGGGTGGGGCTGCTGCTGGTCGTCTCGCTGCTGCTGGCGGCTCTGGTCGCCGCGGGCGTACGGGTTCCCGGCGCCTCACTGGCGCGGGCAATCGCCGCGAAGGTCATCTGCGCCGTCGCCCAGGCAGAGCACTGCGGCGACGAACCGACACTTATCGCCACCTACGGCTCCGAAGTCGGTCGGTTGGTCCGCCGGCACATGCCGGCGCTCGTCTTCGAGCGCGGCTCCCGCGCCCTGCCGGTCGACTTTCGCCGCTGCCGAGCCACCGCCTGTGGCGACGGCCCCGAGAAGGGTCTCGTGCGCCGCACGGATCGCGGCCTGCCGGTCACGGCCTTCGTCCACGTCATCGATTGCCGTCCCGAGGCGGCAGAAGCATCGGAGGCCGCAGGGGTGGATTGCTCCGGCGGTCGTGCCGGAAATCTCTACCTCCAATATTGGACTTATTACGCCAACTCAGCAACCCTCCGCGGTGTCCCGGTCGTCGGCGCCAAGGGCTACCACGAAGACGATTGGGAGTCCACGCAGGTGCGCATCCGCCCCGGGGGCGAGGTCGACGCCCGGGCCTCCTCCCACAATGGCTACAACCACGACAAGGGAGCGGCCAACTGGGGCTCGGACGCCGGGATCGGCCCGCTCAAGGACATTGCCGAGGCGATCGGCTCTCGCCCCCACAACGGCTGGGGACCGGAGACGCACATCCTCCTCGTCTCCGGCGGCAGCCACGCCGGGAACATCGCCGGCATTCCCAACAGCAAGCGGTCCACCCCCGGCCGCGGAGTACACCTGGTGCCCCTCGAGCCGATCGCCAACTCGGCCTCCGGCCTACCGGGCGCCCCGACCTGGCAGGTGCGCATACCGGGCGCCCCGACCTGGCAGGTGCGCCTACCGGGCGCCCCGCCCAGCTTCGCGATCCCACCGCCCTGGCGCAAGCATGTCTGGCGCGACCCGGAGGCGGAAGACACACGCTGAGCGGGCGCTGTGGCACGGACAGTGGTGCGGGCGGGCTGGGCGGCGCAGGCCGTGGGAGGCAGGCTGGGGCGGTGTGGGCCCGGACAGTGGTGATGCGGGCGAGCCGGCGCCGCCGCTACTTGGGAGGCATTCGCAGGGCGCCATCGAGGCGGATCGTCTCCCCGTTCAACATCGGGTTCGCGATGATCTGGAGAGCCAGCTGGGCGTACTCCTCAGGGCGGCCGAGGCGCGAGGGAAAGGGGATCCCGGCCCCGAGGGACTGGCGGGCCTCCTCGGGAAGCGCGGCCAGAAGGGGCGTGTCGAAGAGCCCGGGAGCGATGGTGACGACGCGGACGCCGCGCCCGGCCATATCGCGCGCGGCGGGCAGGGTCATCCCCGCTATTCCGCCCTTCGAGGCGGCGTAGGCGACCTGACCGATCTGCCCGTCGAAGGCGGCAATCGAGGCGGTGTTGACGCAGACCCCGCGCTCGCCCTCCTCGTCAGCTTCGTTCTCGCTCATCGCCGCGGCGCAAAGGCGCAGCACGTTGAAGGTGCCGATCAGGTTGACGGTGATCACCTTCGTGAACAGCTCCAGGTTGTGAGGGCCGTTCTTGTGCGCCAGGCGCTCGGCCCAGCCCACCCCGGCGCAGCAAATCGAGACCCGCAGACCACCGTCGACCGACGCGGCCCGCTGGACCGCCTCCCCGATCGCATCCGGATCGGTGACGTCCGCCTCGGCGAACTCCGCGGCTGCTCCCAGCTCCGCGGCCAGGGCCTCGCCCTTCTCCGCGTTGAGATCGGCGACCACGACCTTGGCGGCGCCCGCCGCGACCAGCGCCCGCGCGCTCGCCTCGCCGAGGCCGGATGCCCCGCCCGCAACTATCGCCCCCGCGCCCTCGAGTTCCATCGCGGCGGCAGCTTACCGGCGCCCCCGATCGACACAGGTGCCGCCATCGCCTGCCGCAGTGCACCACCATGCCCGCGCCGGCGAAGCCCCGCCATCGCTCACGGGCCCTCCACCAAACAGGAACGCCTCGCTAGGGTTTAGGTCATCGCCACCGAGGTGACGGCCAGCTCCAAGGACGCGATCGCGGACCGCCTCGCCGAGGCGCGGCAACGCACGCTGGAGTTGATCGAGCCTCTCGACGACCAGCAGCTGAACCGCGTTTACTCGCCGATACTCAGCCCGCTGGCCTGGGACCTCGGCCACATCGCCAACTTCGAGGAGCTCTGGCTGGTGCAGACGATCGGCGGCCTCGAGCCGATGCACGGCGAGCTCGGCCGCTTCTACGACGCGATCGAGAACCCCCGCAAGACGCGCGGCGAGCTGCCCATCCTCCGCGATGCCGAGCTGCGCTCCTACCTCTCCGATGTCCGCGAGCGCACGCTCGAGGTGCTCGAGCAGGTCGACATCGACGCGGACGCCGAGGACCCCCTGCTCAGGGAAGGCTTCGTCTACGAGATGCTGCTGGCGCACGAGCATCAGCACAACGAGACGATGCTGCAGCTGCTGCAGATGGTCGAGAGCTACGAGCCGGTGCGCACCGAGCCCGCGCCCGCCGCCGACGCCGCCGAGACCCCCGCCGCCGACGCCGGCGAGACCCGCGGGGCCGACGCCGGCGAGTGGCCGGAGATGGTCCATGTCGAGGGCGGGCCCACGGCGATCGGCGCACCCCCCGAGGGCTTCGCCTACGACAACGAGCGCTCCCGGCACGAGGTCGAGCTCGACCCCTTCGAGATCGATCGAACCCCGGTCACCAACGGCGCGTACGTCGAGTTCATGAAGGACACGGGCACCGAGCCGCCGATGTATTGGGAGGCGGATGGGGAGGGAGGATGGCTGCGCACCGCGATGGGCCGCCGCGAGTCGCTCGACCCCACCCAACCGGTGATCCACGTCTCCTGGCACGAGGCCGATGCCTTTGCCCGCTGGGTCGGCAAGCGGCTGCCGACCGAGCAGGAGTGGGAGGCGGCCTGCGCCGGCACCGACGCCGACAGAGCCAATCTGGACCAGCTCGCCTTCGGTACCGCGCCGGCGGGGGCCTACGCGGACGGAGCCGCCGATTGCGGCGCCGTGCAGATGCTGGGCGACGTCTGGGAGTGGACCGCATCCGACTTCCTCGCCTATCCGGGCTTTCAGGCCTTCCCCTACAGGGAGTACTCGGAGGTCTTCTTCGGCGACGAGTACAAGGTGCTGCGCGGCGGCGCCTGGGCCACTCGCCGCCATGCGATCCGTCCCAGCTTCCGCAACTGGGACCTGCCCCAGCGCCGCCAGATCTTTGCCGGCTTTCGCTGCGTGAGGGACGCATGACGACCACCGAGCCCGAGATCGAGATCTCCGTTCATCTGGCCGCGGACGGGGGGGAGGCGATGGCGCGCGACGTCCGCCTCGGCCTCCTCGGCGAGCCCAAGGAGCTGGCGCCGAAGTACTTCTACGACGACCTCGGCTCGCAGCTCTTCGAGCAGATCACCGAGCTGCCCGAGTACTACCCGACCAGGGCGGAGCGCTCGATCCTCGCCCATCGCTCCCCGGAGATGGTCGCCGTCGCGGGGGAGCCGGCGACCCTGGTCGAGCTGGGCTCGGGCTCGGCGTCGAAGACCCGCCACCTGCTCAGCGCGATGCGGGACGCCGGCTGCCTGCGGACCTACGTACCCGTCGATATCTCCGAGCAGATCACGCACGAGACGGCGGAGTCCCTGGTCCAGGAGTATCCGGGCCTGGCGATCCGCGGCCTGGTCTGCGACTTCGAGCGTCATCTCGAGCTGATCCCCAATGGTGGCGGCGGGCGCCTCGTGGCCTTCCTCGGCGGCACGATCGGCAACCTCTATCCCGACGCCCGGCGCGACTTCCTCACCCGGGTGGCCAGGATGCTCGGCCCCGACGATCATCTTCTGCTGGGAACCGACCTGGTCAAGGACCATGACCGCCTCGAGGCCGCCTACAACGACTCCCGCGGAGTAACCGCCGAGTTCAACAAGAACGTGCTGCGCGTCCTCAACCGCGAGCTGGGGTCCGACTTCGACCTCGCCGCCTTCGAGCACGTCGCCCGCTACGACGCCGAGGAAGCCCGGATGGAGATCGGCCTGCGCTCGCTGGCCGAGCAGACGGTGCGCCTGGCCGCGCTCGACCTGATCGTCGACTTCGCCGACGGCGAGGAGATGCGGACGGAGATCTCGGCCAAGTTCACCCGCGAGCGCCTCGAGGACGCCTACGGCGAAGCGGGCCTGGAGCTGAGCGGTTGGTTCACCGACGAGGCGGGCGACTACGCCCTTTCACTCGCCCGTCCCGCGCGGATCTAGCCGACGGCCCTCGCGCTGGCCCGGCCGGTGGGACGCCCGGCCGGTGGGCCGCGCGTTTCGGGGGCATGTTCGCCGTCAGTTCGGGTAGAGGCGAAGCGCCACAAGCCAGTTGGAACACGTTGGAACACAGAAAGGGAGGAACTATGTACATCGGTATAGGCGCTCTGATTCTGATCATCATCATCCTCATCCTTCTCTTCTAGGGGAGGGCAAAAAACGATGCTCTTCTCTAGGGAGGTGAAACGATGTTGATAGCCGCAGTAGTGGCGCTATGTGTGCTCTTGCTGGTGCTTGGCTTCCTACTGCCAAGGCTGTCGGACCATTTGCGAAACGGCGCCGACAAGGGCTTCACCGCGGGTCAGCGCGCCGGCAGCAAGGCGCCTGGGCCGCTGGGCCGTCTGTTCAGCAAGTCGTTTGGCAAATCGCGCCAGGCGGCCGACAAGAGCCACTCGAAAGGGAAACAGGCCCGGGCCAAGATGCCCCTTTAGCGCCGCCGGACCCACCGGCGGTCACGCGGCCCTGGAGAGTCAGGCGGCCGTGGAGTCCAGGAGGCTCTCGGCGCAGTCCGCGACGGTCTCCTCGACCGGACGGGGAGACCAGCCGAGCAGGCTCTGGGCCTTCTCGCTCGATAGGTCGAGGCGCTTTCCGAGCTGGCTGGTCATTACGCGCACACTGGGGTCGAAGATGCCCATGACGCGGACCGCAAAGTCGGGAGCCTGCCGCTTTGGCACCCTGGCCGCGTCTGGTCCGAGGCGCTCTCGCAGCACCGCGGCGACCTCGGCCATCCACATGAACCGCGTGGCCGCGATGAAGCGCTCACCGCCCGCCTCGGGAGCCGTCATCGCACGCAGGTGCAGGTCGGCGACGTCGCGCACGTCGACGACGCTGAAGCCGATCCGGGGCGCGCCCGGCACCCCTTTGAGCAGCCGCTCGACCATCTGCAGCGAGAAGGAGCGCTCCTCCCCGAGCACGGGGCCGAGGATCGCCCCCGGGTTGATCGTGGCCAGCCTGTCGCGCTCGCCGCGCTTATCGACCAGGTCCCAGGCGGCGCGCTCGGCCAGCGCCTTGGAGCGCACATAGGGCACCAGCTTCGGGTTGTCGCCGTCGGTCCACTCGGACTCGTCCAACGGCTTCGCCGGTTCCGATTCCGAGGCGCTGCCCCGCACCGCGGCCACCGAGGAGGTGACGACAACGCGGCGCACGCCGGCGTCGAGAGCCGCGCCGAGGACGCGCAGCGTCCCCTCACGGGCGGGGACGATCAGCTCGTCGGGATCCTTCGGCTGCTTGGGCGGAAACGGCGAGGCGACATGGAGGACGTACTCGCAGCCCTCGATCGCCTTTGCCCAGTGGTCGTCGCTTTCGAGGTCGGCGACGTGGACGGAGAGGCGGTCGTCGCTGTGCTCGACGACCGAGGCCAGCCGGGCTCGCAGCTCGGGCTCCTTGGCGGCGTCGCGGACCGTGGTACGGACCCGGTAGCCCCGGCGCAGCAGCTCGACCAGGCACCAGCCGCCGAGGAAGCCGGAGCCGCCGCTGACGAGAACCGTCTCGGTCGGCCCACCGGTTTCCGCCTGCCCGCTCGCCTCCGGCTGCCGCCCGGGTGTCTTGAGGTCGGCCATCAGGAGGAGGGCGCCAGGGCCGCGATCAGCTCGCCGAGCTTGTCGGGGGTCGTGATCGGGGTCAGAATCGGCAGGGTGATCCCGCCATCGACGAAGGCGCCGATCCGCTCCTTCATCTGCTCGGGGGAGTCGAAGATGAACATCTCCTCGATCAGCTCCCAGGGCACCGCCGCGGCAGCGCCCTGCCGGTCGCCCGACTCCCAGGCGGCGACCATCGCGTCGATCTGGTCGCCGTATCCGAGCCAGCGGTAGAAGTTGGTGTAGACGGGGACGGTGATGTAGGAGGAGAACATGAAGCGGGCCAGTGGCTCCACTTGCTCCCGCTCTCCTGGCAGGCAGAAGAAGCGGCAGAGCAGCTCGAAGCCCTCCGGCGCGCCGTGCAGTTGTCCCGTCACCTTCGAGAGGCCGCCGAGCGGCAGGAAGTTGGTGAAGGCGCCGTCGGCCCGCTCGACGGCCAGCTCGAGCATCTTGCCGCGCAGCGCCGCGAGCACGATCGGCACCCGCTCCGCGGGCGGCGCTTCGAGCTTGAAGCCGGTCTCGGTGCGCTCGCCGGCAAGCGCCGTCTGCAGGAAGTCGAGCGTCTCGCGAACCTTGCTCAGCGGTCGCTCGAAGGGGATGCCGTTCCATCCTTCGACGATCCGGTCCGATGAGGAGCCGATGCCGAGGACGAAGCGGCCCCGCGAGCCGCTTGCCAGCGCCGCCGCCTCCTGGGCGAGCAGCGCCGGGCCGCGCTGGAAGACGCCGACGATCCCGGTGCCAAGGCGCGCCCGCTCCGTCCAGGCGGCGCTCAGCGCGAGGGGGGTGAAGCCATCGGGCCCGGCGGTCTCTCCGCTCCAGAGATCGGTATAGCCGGCGGCCTCGGCGGCCCTGACGTGCTGCTCGTGATCGGCCAGCGAGATACCCGGCAGTGGCAACGTCAATCCCCAGCGTTGACCCATCGGGCGACCTTATACGAGGACACAAAAGCAAGCGCGGGGGCGCTCAGACCGGAGCGCGGGGGCGCTCAGACCGGAGCGCGGGGTGCTCAACCGGAGCGCGGGTGCGCTCAGACCGCGATCAGCGCCAGCGGCTCGCCGGGCTTGGCAAGCGCTTCCATGTCGTCCGGGTCGGAGGTGACGACCTTGGCGTCGTGTCCGAGCGCGCAGCAAACGACATGAGCGTCGGTGACATTTTGGGCGTCGCGGGTGCCAAGGCGCACCCCAACCTCCTTGGCTCGACCCTCGTCGAGGGGATCGATCTCGCTGGCATTGAATATGTGTGCGAGTCGTGCCGCCGTCGGCCCGCCGCGCCAAACCTCCGCAACTACGCTGGCCGGAACGATGAGTCGGGCAAGTAGGACACCCTTCTTGATCAGCGCCGCTACTCGCCGATCGCCTCGCTCGTAGGCGATCAGCGCGCCCGCGTCGAGGACGAGATCTCTTCGTCTGTTCTTTCGAGTTCCTTGCGCGCCCATTCTTCCGCCTCCTTCCCGATCGGCCCGTACTCAGCCTCGAACAGATCGAGCGACTTTCGCAGCGCGTGACGTCTGCTGCTCGCTCGCAGTGCCTCTTCGACTGCCGCTGAGACGTTTGGCGCCCGCCCTGCCGCCACCTCGGCGCGGACGTCCTCCAGCAACTCAGGCTCAACTGAAATCGTGACCCGCTCTTTCATACGGAGCATCATACGCTCTCTCCTGGTTGAAACTCAACGGGTCGATCCTAGGAAGCGCAAGTGCGCGCGTAGCGCGCAGAACGTGCCAATTTTGCATCGCCTCCAAGCCGAAATCCGCACCGCCGAGTAGCCGTTCGCTGAGCGCCGTGGCGCGCCGGTGGTTAGCCTCTCGGCGAATGGAGGCGAGCTCGCAGAAGCAGAAGCCCGATCGCAACCTGGCCCTCGAGCTGGTGAGGGTCACGGAGGCGGCGGCGCTCGCGGCCGCCCGCTGGGTCGGCCGGGGCGACAAGCTCGCCGCCGACGGCGCCGCCGTGGACGCGATGCGCTTCGTCCTCGACTCGGTCTCGATGGACGGCACCGTGGTGATCGGCGAGGGAGAGAAGGACGAAGCGCCGATGCTCTTCAACGGCGAGAGCATCGGCGACGGCACCCCGCCGGTCTGCGACATCGCCGTCGACCCGCTCGAGGGCACGACCCTCTGCGCCAAGGGCATGCCGAGCGCCCTGGCTGTGATCGCCCTCGCCGAGAAGGGCTCGATGTTCGATCCCGGCCCCTGCGTCTATATGGAAAAGATGGCCGGCGGCGAAGAGATCGCCGACCTGCTCGACCTCGACCGGCCGCTGCCGGAGACCTTGAAGTTGATCGCCGAGCGCAAGGGCGGCACCGTCGGCGACGTGATCGTCGTCGTCCTCGACCGGCCCCGCCACGAGGACGCGATCCGAGAGATCCGCGAGGCCGGCGCCCGCATCCGTCTGATCTCCGACGGCGACGTCTCCGCCGCCCTGCTCGCCGTCAGCGAGCGCTCCCCCGTGGACCTGCTCTGGGGAATCGGCGGCACACCCGAGGGCGTTCTCTCCGCGGCGGCCCTGAAGTCGATGGGCGGACAGCTCCTCGGCCGCCTCTGGCCCCGCAACGACGAGGAGCGTCAGGCGGCGCTCGACGCCGGCTACGACCTCGACCGCGTCCTGACCGCGAACGACCTCTGTTCGGGAGATGACGTCTTCTTCTCAGCCACCGGCGTCACCGACGGCGACGTGCTGCAGGGAGTCCGCTACCGCGGCCCCGGCGCGACGACCGAATCGCTTGTGATGCGCTCCCGCTCGGGCACGGTGCGCCGCGTCCACGCCCGCCACGACCGCTCCAAGCTGCGGGCGATCATCGGCGAGAAATACGGCTGAGGCCGCGCGCCTCAGTCCTTCCCGCCGCCCTCTTCGCAGCCGCAGGGCTCCTTTGACGCGACCGCCCCGTTCGAGTACGGGAGTTCGCCGGTGTCGTGGAGCTCGTGGCGCAGGGAGTTGATCACCGCGCCGGCGAGCAGCGCCAGGCTGAGCGCGTAGAACCAGACCAGCGTGATCAGGATGAAGCCCACCGTCGAGCCGAAGCGGGAGAGGCTGGACACGTTGGAGAGATAGACCGGGAAGAGCCAGTTGGCGATCACGGCGCAGAAGGTGACGAACACCGCGCCCGGCCAGACGTCCCGCCACGGCATGTGCCCTTTCGGCACCGCCCAGAAGATCACGCAGCAGATCAGGAAGGTGATCACGACCGTCGCGCCGAGCAGCAGGACGGTGTCGATCGCCTTGATGCTGGAGAGCCCAAAGGGCAGCGTGTCCGTGCTGGAGACGAGGGCCCCCTCCAGCGTCGGCAGGAAGATGCTCGCGGCGATGAAGAGCACCACGACGATGAGCATCGTGAAGGCGAAGCGCTTCTGCTCGACCCAGCCGCGGCACTCGACGTGGTAGATGCGGCAGAAGGCGGTGTCCATGGCCCCCCAAAAGGAGGCGCCGATCCAGAGCGAGCCGACGAAGGCGGCGATCCCGATCGTCGTCGAGTTGTCCTCGATCCGATTGAGGACGTCGGTCAGCGTCCCCTGCTCGGCATTGGGGAAGAGGCGCTGCAGGTCGTCGAGCACGCTTGCCTCGACGCCGCCGATCTTCAGCACCTGGCCGAAGATGAAGAGCACCAGCAGCGCGAAGGGGAACACCGCCAGCATCAGGTTGTAGGCGACCATCGCCGAGAGCCCGGTGACGTTCTCCCGGTAGGCGCGATTCCAGAAGGCGCGCAGCCAGGGACGGGGATGTTGCAGGTTGCTCGTCAGAGCGCTGGCGCCTGGAAAAATGCCTCGGTGGACCTGGGCTGGTCGGGTTGCACGGCGGTAGAAAGCTAACCGAGCCGTCAGCCGCCACAGGCGACCGCGGCCGCGAATAGCCGTATGCGCGCCAGGTATTCTCATCGCGCGGGACTGGGGACGCGGGACTGGGAGTCGGGACGCGGGACTGGACTGGGAACTGGGGGGATGGGGGAGAGGACCAAAGAACAGGCTGCCGGTGAGCAGGCGCTCTCCTGCCTTGGCGCGCCGGTGAGCTTCGGCATCCTGACGGCGCTGGCGGAGAAGGCCTACGACCCCGAAGGCCTCCGCCGGGCCGCTGGCTCACCGCCGACGAGCACGATGCGCGTCTACATGCGGGACCTCGAAGACATGCGGCTCGTGCGCCGCACGCGGGAGAAAAAATTCCCCGGCGCGACGCTCTGCGAGATCACGCCGGCGGGGGCGCAGCTGCTCCGGGTCGGCGAGGTGCTCGACCGCTGGCTGGAGGAGTCCCCCCACGGCCCGATGTCACTCGGCACTCCAGCCGCGAAGAGCAACGTCCAGGCGCTGATCGGCGGCTGGTCCATCTATGCGATCCGCGCCCTGGCGGCGAAACCGCTGCGCCTGACGGACCTTCAGAGGTTCGTCGCCGGAATCAGCTATCCGAAGCTTGGCCGCCGGCTGGACGCGATGAGCCACGTCGGTCTGCTGGACCGGTACCGGGAAGCGGGCACCGCGGGGACCTTTCTCAAGGCCACCCCCTGGCTGCGCCGGGCCCCCGCGCCGCTGGCGCTGGGAATTGCCTGGGAGGGCAAATGGGCCCCCGACCTCGCGGCGCCGATCAAGCGCGCCGACATCGAGGCGCTGTTTCTCCTTCTGGTGCCGCTGCTCGAGATGCCCCCGTCCATGTCCGGGGTCTTCCGCCTGGTCGTCGACCTGCAGGAGGGAGGCCAGCGTGATTTCGGCGGAGTGAGCATTCGCGTCGACGCAGGGAAGGTCATCTCCTGCACCACCCGCATGCAGGCCGTGCCAACCACGTCGATCTCAGGCGACCTGCCCGCCTGGATCAACTGGATCGCGTTCAGGGAGCAGAAGGGCTTGACTATCGAGGGGAACGGCGACCAGGCGAGGTCGCTGGGCACGAGGATCCGCAAGGCCGTGGCAGGCCCCCCGCCGGCGAATTCGGCCCCTTCCCGGTCCAAAGGGAGCAAGTCGTCGCGCGGTTAGCGACGAAGATGCCGCAAATTACGCATCAAACCTTGACTTCACAAAGTGAAGTAACTACCATACGAACAGACGTTTGAAGTAGGTTTGGATGCCCCAGCTGGGCGATTGCAGCGCAGACTTGGCTTTTCAGGACCGCGGACCGGATTGCCGGTCCGCTTTTTCGAGACTTTTAGCCCGCTCTGGGTATTTCAAGAGGGCAGGACTCAACCATCGAGCGCAGAGGACGATAGAGACAGGATGCTAGTAGCTGAGCTTCAAGAGCTTGAGGAGGTAAAAGGCCTAATAACGAGGGGACAGCAGCTGGGCGTGCTGACCTTCGGCGACATCGCCTCGGCGGTGTCTGAGGTCGATCTGGACGAGTCCGACGTCGAGGACCTTTACGGGCACCTCGAGAAGTCGGGCATCGAGCTCGTCGAGGACATGGACCCGGCCCAGAAAGCGGCCGCGGAAGCCATGCCCGTCGCCGACGGCAAAAAAGGCCGGCGCCGCCAGAAACAGGCGCTCGACCTGAAACCGGACATGACCACGGACAGTTTGCAGCTGTTCCTCAAGGACATCGGCAAGGTCCGCCTGCTGACAGCGCAGGAGGAGGTCGAACTCGCCAAACGGATCGAGCGCGGCGACCTCGACGCGAAGCAGAAAATGGTCGAGTCCAACCTGCGCCTGGTCGTCTCGATCGCCAAGAACTACCGCAACCAGGGCCTTCCCTTCCTCGACCTGATCCAGGAGGGGACGCTGGGGCTGGTCCGTGCGGCGGAGAAGTTCGACTACCGCAAGGGCTTCAAGTTCTCCACCTACGCGACCTGGTGGATCCGCCAGGCGATCGCTCGCGCGCTCGCCGACAAGGCGCGCACGATCCGCATCCCGGTCCACGTGGTCGAGAAGCTGAACAAGATCGGCCGCGCCGAGCGCAAGCTGGTCACCGAGCTGGGCCGTGAGCCGACCCCGGAGGAGATCGCCGAGGTCACCGGCATCGATCCCGAGGAGGTCGACTCGATCAAGCGGTCGGCGCAGGCGCCGGTCAGCCTCGAGAAGCCGGTCGGTGACGAGGAGGAGTCGGAGTTCGGCCAGTTCATCGCCGACGAGAAGGCCGAGTCCCCCTTCGACCGCGCCGCGGACCTGCTCACCAAAGAGGCGTTGAAAGAGGCGCTGGAGAACCTCTCCTACCGCGAGCGTCGCGTGCTC
>DASSTR010000045.1:0-14275 GCA_035707825.1 Solirubrobacterales bacterium | reverse complement strand
CAATCAGCGGCTCAGGCCGCTGAGGGGAGAGCTTCCGGCGAGGGCGAGGGTTCCGAGGCCGTAGAGGCGGACTTCGAGAAGCTGCTAGCTGACGCCAATCAGCAGAAGGATGAGTATCTGGAACTGGCGAAGCGGACGAAGGCCGACTTCGAGAACTACCGCAAGCGGATGGCCGCCGAAGTGCAGGCTGCCAATGCCCGCGGCAAGGGCGAGCTGGCGCTGGAGCTGATCGACGCCGTCGACAACCTCGAGCGGGCACTCGACGCCGCGGGCGTGGACCCCGAGGCAGAGGATTCGCCCGGGGGCGGGACGCAAGCGGACGGCGGGGAGGCACTTGCCCAGGGCGTCCTGCTCGTGCTGCGCGGAATGCGGGAGACACTGCGGCGTCACGGCATCGAGGCGCTCGATCCCAAGGGTGAGAAGTTCGATCCCCAGTGGCACGAGGCCCTCTCGACCCAGCCGGCGGGCGGGGCCGACCCGGGCGCCGTCGTCGACGTGATGCAGAAGGGCTACCGCCTCGGCGAGCAGCTGATCCGCCCCGCCCGCGTGGTGGTGGCGGAATAGGAGAGGCATTGGCCGAGGACCTCTACAAGGTGCTGGGCGTCTCCAAGAAGGCGTCGGACGAGGAGATCAAGAAGGCGTACCGCAAGCTGGCGCGCAAATACCACCCGGATCGCAATCCCGACGACCCGGAGGCGGAGGAAAGGTTCAAGGAGATCTCCGCCGCCCACGACGTCCTCTCCGACCCCGAGAAACGCAAGCAGTACGACCAGGGCGGCCAGTTCGCCAACTTCGGCGGCGGCCAGGGACCCTTCGGCCCCGGAGCCGGCGGGGGCGGCGGCTTCAGCAGCTTCGACCTCGGCGACATCCTCGGTTCCGTCTTCAATCGCGGTGGCGGCCGCGCCCAGGCCCAGCAGGCCAGCGGCCGCGACCTGGAAACCGAAATCAGCCTCAGCTTCGACCAGGCGATCAACGGCACCCAGGTCAGCGTCACGGTGCCGAAGGCCGAACGCTGCACCACCTGCCACGGCAGCGGAGCGAAACCCGGCACCGCCCCCGTCACCTGCCCGCGCTGCGAAGGGCGGGGGATCGACGCCCAGAGCCAGGGCTTCTTCTCGATCAGCCAGCCATGCCCGCAGTGCGGCGGCTCAGGGCAGGTGATCGAGGATCCGTGCACTACCTGCGGCGGCTCGGGAGTCACCCAGCAGACCAAGCGCTACAAGGTGAACATCCCCGCCGGGGTCAAGGACGGCACTCGGATCAGGCTGGCCGGCAAAGGCGAGGCCGGGCCCCGCGGGGGGCCGCCGGGCGATCTCTACGTGACGACCAGGGTGGCGGCCTCGCCGGTCTTCAAGCGCCTCGACGACGGCAACCTCGAGGTGCCGGTGCCGATCACCGTCACCGAGGCGATGCGCGGGGCGACGATCGAGGTGCCCACCCTGAACGGGACCAAGAAGATCAAGGTGCCGCCGGGCACCAAGCACGGCACGATCCAGCGGCTGCGGGGCGAGGGGCCGCCGCGCACCGGAGGCAGGGGCCAGGGCGACATCCGCTACCGGCTCGAGATCGAGCTGCCCAAGGAACTGACCGAGGAGCAGGAGGCGGCGGTGGAGAAGCTCGCCGAGGCCCTCAACGGGACGGACCCCCGAGCGGAGCTGCTCAGGAGGGCGGCGCGATGAGCGCTGCGTCGAAAGCGAGAGCGAAGGGCGCCCGATGAGCGGCGCCGGGGGCAGGCGGGTGCGGCGCACCCGGATCGAAGCGTCGATCGACGACGAGCGGGGCGTCTACATGATCTCCGTCGCCGCCGAACTCGCCGAGATGCATCCCCAGACCCTGAGGGTCTACGAGGCGCGCGGGCTGATCGAGCCGAAGCGCTCGCCGAAGAACACCCGCCTCTACTCCCAGCGAGACGTCGAGCGGCTGCGCAGGATCCAGCAGATGACCTCCGAGCTGGGGCTCAACCTCGCCGGGGTGGAGATGGTGATGGCGCTGGAACGGCGGATCGAGGAGCTCGAGCGGCGCCTCGACGACGGCAAGAGGACCGAACGCTAGAGCGACGCGGGTTACGGCCGGCAAGGCGCTAGATGATTGATTCCAGCGCCTTGCGCAGCAGGGCATCGAGCTGGCGCAGCTCGGCTTCGGTGAGGGTGTCGACCGAGCCGGGAGGCGGCTGGTTGAGGCGGTCGACGACCTCGCGGCGCAACGCCTCGCCGTCCTTGGTGAGGACGAGCAGCTTTACCCGGCGATCGCCGGGGTCGCTTGCGCGGCGGACCAGGCCGCGCTCCTCGAGCCGGTCCGTGATGCCGGTGAGGTTGGAGCTGTCGCAGGCCATGGCTGTGGCGACGTCGCGCATCGGGCGCGGCTCGTCCAGGACCTTCAGCACCATCAGCTGCGGCGGGAAGAGGTCGAACTCACGACAGAGGGCCATCATCCGCGGCCGCTGAAGCAGGAAGAGGTTCGAGAGCCCTTCCCAGGTCCGCGCCTCCAATGCGAGCCGCTTCTTGCTTTTGCTCGCGCCGGCGCGGGTAGTCGATTTGGCGGTGGCCATCCCTCTGTTGGGAGATTAACAGAGGACATCAATAGTTGAAGTCCTCAAATTTTGCTATACATCGCGATCGCTACCGTCAGCCGTCACGGCATTCCCAGCGTCGGGAGGAGTCCCCTTTGCAGCAAGCCAACAGCATCGAGGTCGAGGGCCTCGAACGCGAGTTCAAGAACGGCCCGCGAGCCGTCGCCGGAATCGACCTTCGTGTCGACCCCGGTGAGGTCTACGGCTTCCTCGGCCCCAACGGGGCCGGCAAGTCGACCACGGTCCACATGCTGACGACGCTGCTGCCGCCCAGTGCCGGGACGGCCCGGGTCGCGGGCCGCGACATCGTTACGGAAGGGCCGCGGGTGCGCGACGTAATCGGCGCCGCCCTGCAGGAAGCGGCGCTCGACCCGCACCTGAGCGCGCGCGAGCACATGCGGCTGCAGACCGCCCTGCACGGGCTGCCGCGCGCGGAACGGGTCGCTCTCGGCGACGCGCTGATCGAGCGCGTCGGCCTCTCCGACGCCGCCGATCGCAAGGTGGGCGGCTACTCCGGAGGGATGAAACGCCGCCTCGACCTGGCGCTGGCTCTCGTCCACGGCCCGCGCGTCCTTTTCCTCGACGAGCCGACCACCGGCCTCGACCCGCAGAGCCGGGCGGCGCTGTGGGACGAGGTGTCGCGGCTCGCCCGCGACGAGGGGGTCACCGTCTTCCTCACCACCCAGTACCTGGAGGAGGCCGACCAGCTCGCCGACCGGGTCGGGATCATCGATGGCGGCAAGATCGTCGCCGAAGGCACTCCCGACGAGCTCAAGGCGGAGATCGGCAGGCCCAGCCTCGAAATCGCGCCGCGCGAGGCGGCCGAGAGCGACCGGGTGCTGGCCGTGCTCGAGCGCTTCGGGGAGCGGGTGCCGGCCTCGCGCGAGGCGGTCGCCGTTCGCCTCTCGGGGGGCCCGGACCAGCTCACCGACGTCGTCCGCGCGCTCGACGGCGAGAACCTCGGCATCGCCAACATCGAGTTGCACGCGCCGAGCCTCGACGACGTCTTCCTCGAGAAGACGGGGCGCCACCTCGAGGGCGCCGGAGACGGCGACGGCGGGCCGCCGCAGATGGCGCAGGCGCAGGCGTGAGCGCGCTCGCCGTCCAGGTCGGCTCGCTCGGCGGCCGCGCTGTCCTGCGCACCCTGCGCCAGCCGGCGATGATCGTCCCCAGCCTCGTCTTCCCCCTCTTCCTGCTCGCCGTCAATAGCGCCGGGCTGCACGCGGCGACGGACATTCCCGGCTTCCCCACCGACTCCTACCTGACCTTCGTCCTCGCGGTGCCGTTCATCCAGGGCGCCCTGTTCGCGACGATGAATTCGGGTCAGGCCCTTGCCGAAGACATCGAGAACGGCTTCTTCAACCGCCTCTCCCTCACCCCGATGCGGGGCTCGTCGCTGATCGCCGGCCAGCTCGGCGGGCTTGTCGTAATCGGTCTGGTCCAGGCGACCGTCTACCTGGCCGTCGGGCTGCTCGCGGGCGCCCACTTCGAGGCCGGCGCCGCCGGCGTGCCGGTCCTCTTCCTGCTCTCGATCATGATCTCGATCGGCTTCGGCGGCATCGGCATGTGGATGGCGATCCGCACCGGCTCGGGCGAGGCGGTGCAGGGGATGTTCCCGCTGCTCTTCGTCTTCCTCTTCTTCAGCTCGATCTCGCTGCCGCGCAACCTGATCTCCGAGGACTGGTTCCGGACCGTGGCGACGATCAACCCGGTCAGCTATCTGATCGAGGGAATCCGAAGCGTCTTCGTCTACGGTTGGGACGGCGAAGCGCTTGCCCTCGCCTTCGGGATCGCCATCGCCCTGATCGCCGGCTCAATCACGGTCGCCTCGCTGGCGCTGCGCCAGAGGATGGTGCGGACATGAGCGGCGGCCGCGGCAGCTACGTCTCGACGGCGCTCGGGGTCGCATGGCGCAGCCTTTATCGCGCCTTCACCACCCCTGCCCTGCTCTTCCCGGCGCTGATCTTCCCGCTCTTCTTCCTGGCCGCCTTCGCCGGCGGCCTCTCCGCGGTCTCCGAAACCCCCGCCTTCGAGTATCCGCAGGGCTACACCACGTTCGTCTTCGGCTTCGTCCTGCTGCAGTCCTCGGCCCTCGGCGGCGTCTTCACCGGCTTCTCGATCGCCGCCGACTTCCAGTTCGGCATGGGGCGGCGGATGATGCTCGCGGCCCGCCACCGGACGGCGATAGTGGTCGGCTACGCGATCACGGGGATCGTCCGCGTGCTGCTCACCTGGACGGTCGTCACCTTCGTCGCGGTCGTGATCGCCGGCATGGACGTCGGCGGGAGCGCGATCGACGTGGCCGCCCTCTACGCGCTCTCGCTGACGATCAACGTCTTCGCCCTGCTCTTTGCCTGCGGCATCGCCCTGCGCCTGCGAACGCTGCAGGCCGGGCCGCTGATGCAGTTCCCGGTCTTCATCCTGCTCTTCATGACGCCTGTCTACGTGCCCCAGGCGCTGCTTGCCGGCTGGGTCTCGCACGTTGCCAGGTACAACCCGCTGACCCTGGTGCTGAATACCAACCGCGATCTGCTCGCCGGCCTCAGCGCTCAGCTCCTCGCCGCCTACGGGGTCGCGTTCGGGCTGATCGCGCTGCTCTCGATCTGGGCGGTGACGGGGATGTGGCGAGCCGAAGCCGCCGGCTAGGGCAATCGTCCTAGAATCGGCTGACGTGCAGCCGGATCGATTCACGATCAAATCGCAGGAAGCGGTTGCCGCGGCGCAGGCCCTGGCCGCCGAGCGCCGCAACTCCGAGGTGACACCGGCCCACCTGCTGGTCGCGCTGCTGCGCCAGGAGGGCGGCGTGGCCGTCCCGGTCCTGCAGAAGCTCGACGTCGACGCCACTGCTACAACCGCGAGGGCGGTCCAGAAAGTCGAGGACCTGCCGAAGCTCGCCGAGGCAACCGAGGTGCGCGCCTCCTCCCAGCTGATCGCGGTGCTCCAGGGCGCCGAGAAGGAGATGGCGAAGCACGGCGACAGCTACATCTCCGTCGGCCACCTGCTGCTCGCCCTGGCCGACTCGGGCTCGGGTGTAGCGGACCTGCTCCCGGACCGCGAGGGGCTGGAGAAGGCGGTCGCCGAGGTGCAGGGGCCCGGGCACGTCACCTCCCCCAACGCGGAGGACAACGCCCAGGCCCTGGAGAAATTCGGCCGCGACCTGACCAGCGAGGCCGAGGCGGGGAAGCTCGACCCGGTGATCGGCCGCGACGAGGAGATCCGCCGCGTAATCCAGGTCCTCTCCCGCCGCACCAAGAACAACCCCGTGCTGATCGGCGACCCCGGCGTCGGCAAGACGGCGATCGTCGAGGGACTGGCGCAGCGGATCGTCGACGGCGACGTCCCCGAGAGCCTCCGCGACCGGCGCGTGATCGCGCTCGACATCGGCTCGCTGCTCGCCGGCTCGAAATACCGTGGCGAGTTCGAGGAGCGGCTGAAAGCAGTGCTGAACGAGGTGCAGGAAGCGGAGGGGCAGATCGTCCTCTTCCTCGACGAGCTGCACACGATCGTCGGCGCCGGCGCGGCCGAGGGGGCGGTCGACGCCGCCAACCTGCTGAAGCCGATGCTGGCCCGCGGCGAGCTGCGCGCGGTCGGCGCGACGACCCTCGACGAGTACCGCAAGCACATCGAGAAGGACGCGGCGCTGGAGCGGCGCTTCCAGCCGGTCCTCGTCGGCGAGCCCGACATCAATGACACGATCGCGATCCTGCGCGGCCTAAAGGAGCGCTACGAAAACCACCATGGCGTGAAGATCACCGACTCCGCGGTCGTCGCAGCGGCGACGCTCTCGGAGCGCTACATCGCCGACCGCTTCCTGCCCGACAAGGCGATCGACTTGATCGACGAGGCGGCCTCGCGGCTGAAGATCGAGAACGACTCGGTGCCGACGGAGATCGACGAGGTCGACCGGCGCGAAAAGCAGCTCGAAATCGAGCGCGAGGCGCTGAAGAAGGAGAGCGACGACGCTTCGAAGGCGAGGTTGGAGGCGCTGGAGGGCGAGCTGGCCGAGCTACGCGAGAGCTCTGCCGAGATGAAAGCGCGCCACCAGAACGAGAAGGGCGCCCTCGATGCGATCAATGAGGCTCGGGGACGGCTCGAGGAGGCGGGCCGGCAGGCTGAGCGGGCCGAGCGCGAGGGCGACCTGGAGGGCGCGGCGAAGCTCCGCTACGGCGAGATCCCCGAGCTCGAGAAAACCGTCGCCGAGAACGAGGAGAAGCTCGCCAAACTCCAGGCCGCCGGCGAATCGATGATCTCCGAGGAGGTGACCGAGGAGGACGTCGCCGAGGTCGTCGCCAAATGGACGGGCATCCCGGTCAGCCGCTTGATGGAGGGCGAGGTCGAGAAGCTGATCCACATGGAGGAGCGCCTGCACGACCGGGTGATCGGCCAGGACGAAGCGATCGAGGCGGTCTCCAACGCGCTGCGGCGTTCCCGCGCCGGCCTCTCGGACCCCAACCGGCCGATCGGCTCCTTCCTGTTCCTCGGTCCGACCGGAGTCGGTAAGACCGAGCTGGCCAAGGCGCTGGCGGAGTTCATGTTCGACTCCGAGCAGGCGATCGTCCGCCTCGACATGTCGGAGTACATGGAGAAGCACACGGTGGCCCGTCTGATCGGCGCGCCGCCGGGATACGTCGGCTACGAGGAGGGTGGGCAGCTGACCGAGGCGGTACGGCGCCGCCCCTATGCGGTCGTCTTGCTCGACGAGATCGAGAAGGCCCACCCCGACGTCTTCAACACCCTGCTGCAGCTGATGGACGACGGCCGGCTCACCGACGGGCAGGGCCGCACCGTCTCCTTCACCAACACGGTCCTGATCATGACCTCCAACGTCGGCAGCGACCGCATCGTCGCCGAGTCGGTCGACGAGCGGATCCGCGAGCAGATCGAGGAGGTGCTGGCCGAAACCTTCAAGCCGGAGTTCCTCAACCGGATCGACGACACGGTGATCTTCCACCGCCTCTCCAAGAAGGACATCGGCCGCATAGTCGAGCTGCAGGTCGACCAGCTCGTCGGCCGGGTGCGAGAGCGAGGCATCGAGGTCGAGCTCTCCGACGATGCGCGGACGCTGCTCGGCAACCTCGGCTACGACCCCACCTACGGCGCCCGGCCGTTGAAGAGGGTGATCCAGAAGCAGCTGGTCGACCGGCTGGCGCTGAAGATCCTCGAAGGGGAGTTCTCCGACGGGGACGCCGTCCGGGTCGACGCCGCCGACGGCGAGTTGTCCTTCGAAAAGGCGAAGGCGGGCGCCGCGAAACAGCCGGCGGCCGGCTGAAAAGACGCGGTCTTAACGCCGCACTTACTCAGTAGTGACCGGCGAGAGCGGATAATTCGTCCTGGGCGCTGCGGTCCGGTGTCCATTTAGCCGTTTTAAAGAAAGGTCGGAGAAAATCCGACTTAAGCTTTTGGCGGTCCAATCGCGATGCTGGGACGAAGGCAAATCGACAATCCGATCAATCAGGGCGTTGCGCCTGCGCGCAGCTCGCTGGTCGACGTCGCCTGGGCCGTCGAGGAGCGAATCGTCTGGGGCGGCGCCGATGTCCTCCGCGCCGCGCTCGCGGCGATCAAATGGCCGTTCGAGCAACTCGCCTGGGCCAGCGAGCGCTGGCTGGTCTGGCCACTGCAGGAGCGGACCGACCACTGGAGCACGCCGTTGCGCGCGGGGGCGACGGCCGCCGTCGCGGCCATCGCGGCCGCCGCGGTGATCGGCGGCGCCCTGCTCGCCCAGGGATCGGGCGACGGGCAGCCGGCGGCAGTCGAACCGGTGGCGGCAGTCGCTCCCGCTCCGGCCCCAAGTCCCACCCCACCGCCGGCCGAAGCGCCGGTGCTGCGGGGCGCCACACCCAACTTCACCCCCGAGGCCGCCGGCGGCGCCGGCGCGGGGGCCGCCTCCTCCAAAGCGACCGCCTCCCCGGCAGCCGCTGAATCGAGCGCCGCCAGCGCCGCCGCCCTGCCCGACTCCGCCGCCTCGACTCCGGCCGCTGCCGCCACTGCGAAACCGGGGCCCGCGGCGGCGAAGGTCGTCCGCAAATTCGCCGGCGCCTTCGTCCTCTATGAGACGGGGCGGGGCAACCCGGACGTCCTGCGCGCCGTCTTCGCCGAAACGGCGACTCCCCAGTTCGCGCACTCGCTCCTCAAGCGGCCGCCGCGGCTGCCCGCCGACGTCAAAGTCCCGAAGGCCAAAGTCCTCAACGTCGTCGCCGGCCCGGCCCTCGGCAACAACACCTTCACCTACAGCATCTCCCTGCTGCGGCTGGGAGTGACCAGCGAGCTGCGCGTCGACATCCAGCGCAATGAGAAGACCGGCGAGTGGAAAGTGACGGAAGCGCTCGGATGATGAACGCCCGGCGCGGGCTCGCGCTCTCCCTATACGCACTTCTGCTCCTCTGCCTCGCCGCCCTGCTGGCCGGCCCGGCGATGGGCGAGGAAACCGAAGCCACGGAAGCCGCTGAAGCCGCCGCCCCGCCGCCGGTGATCGAACGGGGACCGGCCATCGGCCCGCCCCCGGCGCCCTCCTCTGGAAGTGGAAGCGGCGGCACCGTGGTGGGGCCGACGATCGAGGCCGAGTCGAACCCCAAGCAGCCGTCCTCTCCCGGGGCCGGTCAGGACGAAGGCGCGGAATCGGCCGGCGCCGTCCCCGCACCGGAACCGAGCGAACTCTTCCAGGTCCCCGCCATCCCCACCTCCAGCTGCGCGACCTCCGGGGTGCCCCCGGTCCTGATCCCGATCTACCAGCGCGCCGCGGCCGCCTACGGCCTCGGCCCACAGGGCCCGGCGATCCTCGCCGGCATCAACGCGATCGAGACGGCCTTCGGCACCAACCTCAACGTCTCCTCGGCGGGGGCGATCGGCTGGATGCAGTTCATGCCCGAAACGTGGGATGGCTACGGCGTCGACGCCAACGGGGACGGAGTGCGCGACCCCTACAACCCCGAAGACGCGATCTTCGCCGCCGCCAACTACCTCAACGCCGCCGGGATGCCGGCCAACGTCTACGACGCGATCTACGCCTATAACCACGCCGACTGGTACGTCGCCGAGGTGCTGGCCAACGCCGCCTGTTACGGAGGCACCCTGGGCGGCGCCGCCGTGCCGGGCTCCTTCAGCCTCACCCCCCAGCTCCAGGTCCTCGAGTGCCACCCGGCGCCGGCCTGGGCCGACAACGTGCCGCAGGACTACCTCGCCGCCTTCGAGGACGCGACCGCCCGCTACGAACTCGGCCGCCGCGGCGTCTGGGCGCTGGCCGGCGTGGCCCGGCTGGAGTCGAACTTCGGCCGCGGGATGAGCGAGCAGCAGATGCGGCAGTACGGCCCGCTGGGGCTGGACGGCAGCGAGTGGAGCGAGTACGCCGTCGACGGGAACGAAGACGGCCGCATACAGCGCGCCGACCCCGCCGATTCCGCCGCCACCCTGGCGCGGTTGATCTGGTCGCGCGGCAGCCTGCGGGCCGGGATCTTCGCCCACAACCAGGCCGCCTGGTACGTGCAGGCCGTGCTCGCCGACGCCGAGGAACTGAGCGGCGGCTGCCGGGTCGCGACCGTGGACTGGCAGATCGCCCTGCCGAACGCGGCCGTGGCGCCGATCAACTGGGAAAACCTCACCCTCTCCAACGAACTCGAGCTGCGCGACCTCACCCACGGCTACATCGACCCGCGCATCGTCGGGCTGATCGGCGCCATCACCCAGGAACACCAGCTGACGATCTCGGCGCTGCGCTCCGACCACTCCGAATACACGACCAGCGGCAACGTCTCCAATCACTTCTTCGGCCGGGCCATGGACATCGCCGCGGTCGACGGCGTCTCCTGCACCGACACCGGCGTCGACGCGCCCTGCGCCAACCTCGGCCGCACGCTCGCCTACCTGCCGGCGCCGATGCACCCCACCGAGCTGATCTACTGCTTCGACCTCGACGGCCCGGGCCCGGCGTTCTCGCTGCCGGACCACTGCAACCACATCCACGCCGGCTACTACGCCGAATAGCCAGCCGAAGGTCCAGCTGGTTGCATAACGTAGGCTCGTACCCCCGCTACGAGGAGCTGAATATGCCTACTTACCTGATGCTCACCAACCTGACCGCCGACGGGGTTCGGACGCTGAAGAACAACCCGGGGCGGGTCGCCGAGGTCAACAAAGAGGTCGAACAGATCGGCGCCAAGGTCGTCGCCCAGTACGCGACGCTCGGCCAGTACGACTTCGTGACCGTCGTCGAGGCCCCCGACGAGAAGACGATGGCCAAGGTCTCGGTCGAGCTCGGCTCACGGGGGACGATGACGAGCCAGACGCTCACCGCGATGCCGGCCGAGGAGCTGGCCGGGTCGCTATAAAGGCGCCGCCTCCTCTGCTCCCGCGAATGCCTGAAGAGTCAGATATGGACAGGCGTCCGCTCCCGCGTCCGGGGGCGGCTTGAGCGAGAACATACGAGTACTCGTCGTCGGTGGGGGCGGGCGCGAGCACGCGATCGTGCGCGCGCTCGGGCGCTCGCCACACTCCCCGGAGCTGCTCTGCGCGCCCGGCAACGCCGGGATCGCGGCCGACGCCGAGTGCCTGCCGGACATCGACGCCGGCGACGTCGCCGCGATCGTCGCCGTGGCGACGGAACGCTACGTCGACCTGGTCGTGGTAGGGCCCGAGGCGCCCCTCGTCGCCGGGGCCGTCGACGCCCTCGAGGAGGCGGGCATCCCCGCCTTCGGGCCCAGCGGGGCAGCCGCCGAGCTGGAGGGCTCCAAGGCCTTCGCCAAGGAGGTGATGCAGGAGGCCGGCGTGCCGACCGCGGCCCATGCGCTGCTGCACAGCCGCGAGGAGGCCGATGAGCATCTCGCCGCCGCCTCCTATCCCGTCGTGCTGAAGGCCGACGGCCTCGCCGCGGGCAAGGGAGTGATCATCTGCGCCGGCGAGAGCGAGGCGCGGGAGGCGATCGACGTCTTCTTCACCGAGCAGCGCTTCGGTGAGACCACGGTGGTGCTGGAGGAGTTCCTCGAAGGCGAGGAGCTCTCGCTGCTCGCCCTCTGCGACGGTGAGAACGTGGTGCCGCTGGCGCCGGCGCAGGACTACAAGCGGATCTTCGACGGCGACGAGGGGCCCAACACCGGCGGTATGGGCAGCTACTCGCCGGTCCCCGGCTTCGGCGCCGCCGAGGTCGAGGAGAT
This sequence comes from Solirubrobacterales bacterium, assembly GCA_035707825.1. GTDB lineage: Bacteria > Actinomycetota > Thermoleophilia > Solirubrobacterales > 70-9 > VRUE01. Next base: position 2,563 of record DASSTR010000045.1, on the reverse strand, counting down.
CGTCGACGCCGTCCACCGCCCGGTCGTGGCGGAGATGGCGCGACGCGGGCTTCCCTTCCACGGCGTCCTCTACGCCGGCCTGATGATCGGCCCCGAGGGCCCGAAGGTGCTCGAGTTCAATACTCGCTTCGGCGATCCCGAGACCCAGGCGGTGCTGCCGAGAATGCGCAGCGACCTGCTCGAGCTCTGCCTCGCCACTCGCCAGCCCGGCGGCCTCGCCGGCGTGAATGCGGAGTTCAGCGAGGACTGGGCGGTCACCGTGGTGCTCGCCTCCGCCGGTTACCCGGAGTCCTCCTCGAAGGGGGACGCGATCGAGGGGCTCGCCGGGGCGGCGGAGCTCGCCGAGGTGACCCACGCGGGCACGGCGGCGCGCGACGGGCAGGTCGTCACCGCAGGCGGCCGAGTCCTCAACGTCACCGCTCTGGCGCCGACGCCCGCCGCGGCGCGCGATCGTGCATACGATGCCGTCGAGCGGATCTCGTTCGAGGGAATGCAGGTCCGTACAGACATTGCCGCCCGCGCCGTCGAGCGCGTCCCCAGCTAGAGAGAGGAAGAGATGAGCGAGATCTCTGAGGAGCCCCAGCCGACGTCGGCGACAATGCCGGAGGTCGAGGAGGCCTTTGAGGAAATCAACGTCGACGAGCCCCTGGTCGGGATCATCATGGGCTCGAAAAACGACAAGCCGAAGATGCAGCCGGCCGGCAAGGCGCTGCAGGAAGCGGGCATCCGCTACGAGGTGCGCGTGATGAGCGCCCACCGCGATCCGGAGATGGTCCGCGAGTACTGCACGAACGCGCGGATGCGGGGGCTGAAGGTGATCATCGCCGGCGCCGGGATGTCGGCGGCGCTGCCGGGCGTCGCCGCGGCCCACACCGACCTGCCGGTGATCGGCGTTCCGATCCTCGGCAAGAGCCTGGGGGGCCTCGACGCCCTGCTCTCCGCCGTTCAGATGCCGCCGGGGATCCCGGTCGCCTGCGTGGCGATCGACGGCGCCAAAAACGCCGGTGTGCTGGCGGCGCGGATAATCAACGCGTGACGTATTCCGCGACGTCCTCCGCTCTCACCGCGTCCGGGGGCGGCGGATGATCTCCAGGTATACGCGCCCGGAGATGGGGGCCGTCTGGTCCCAGCAGCGCAAGCTCGAGTGCTGGCTGGAGGTCGAGCTCGCCGCCACCGAGGCCTGGGCCGAGGAGGGGGTCGTTCCCAAGGAGGCCGCCGAGGCATGCCGGGCCAACGCGGCGTTCACGGTGGAGGCCGTGGCCGAGCGCGAGCGGGTCACCGACCATGACGTCGCCGCCTTCGTCGACGTCGTTGCCGCTTCGGTCGGTGAGCACGGGCGCTGGGTCCACTACGGGCTCACCTCCTCGGACGTCCTCGACACGGCGCTGGCGCTGCAGCTACGCGAGGCGGGCGAGGTCGTCATCGCCGGCGCTCGCGCCTATCGCGACGCCCTGATCGAGCGGGCGATCGAGCACCGAGACACCCTCTGTGTCGGCCGCACCCATGGCGTCCACGCCGAGCCCACCACCTTCGGCCTGCGCCTCGCCGGCTTCGCCTTCGAGGCCGACCGCAACCTCACCCGCCTCGAAGAGGCCTTCGCGCAGCTCGGCTTCGGCAAGCTCTCCGGCGCCGTCGGCACCTATGCCTCCGTGCCCCCCGCAGTCGAGGCGCGGGTTATGGAGCGCCTCGGCCTGCAGCGGGAGGACGTCGCCACCCAGGTGATCCCCCGTGACCGCCATGCGGTGCTGATGGCCGGGATAGCGGTCGCCGGCGGGGGGCTGGAGCGCTTCGCGACCGAGGTCCGCAATCTGCAGCGCACCGAGGTGCGCGAGGTCGAGGAGCCCTTCGCCGCGGGCCAGAAGGGGTCCTCGGCGATGCCCCACAAGCGCAACCCGATCCGCACCGAGCGCATCACCGGCCTCGCCCGCGTCCTGCGTGGCTACGCGCAGGCCGGCCTCGAGAACATCGCCCTCTGGCACGAGCGCGACATCTCCCACTCCGGCGCCGAGCGGGTGATCCTCCCCGACGCGACAACGGCGCTCGACTACATGCAGGACCTCGCCGCCAAGGTCGCCGCCGAGATGACGATCCGCACCGAGCGCATGCAGGAGAACCTCGGGCTGACCCACGGCGCCCTGTTCAGCCAGCGCGCCCCCACGGCCCTGGTCGAGTCGGGGATGACCCGCGACGACGCCTACCGCGTCGTACAGGAGAACGCGCAGCGCGCCTGGGACACCGGGACCGAGTTCCGCAACCTGCTTGCCGAGGCGGCGCCGGACCTCGACCTCGATGCCGTCTTCGACTACGGCGCCTACCTGACGCACGTGCCGACGATCTTCGAGCGCCTCGAAGCGCTGCGCTCCTAACCGCCGTCGACGACATCTCCCTCCGGCCGCGGGGGCGAGAGGTCGCAGCCGGTACGGTTCGCCCGATGATCCTCTACACCTGCGGGCAGAAGAAACGGGGGCCGGCGGCCGTCCATCCCTGCGCGAAAGCGGCCAAGGCGCTCGACGCCGCCGGCTATGAGTACGAGATCAAGGTCGTCGGCACCTACCGGCTGGCG
>DASSTR010000044.1:0-13416 GCA_035707825.1 Solirubrobacterales bacterium | reverse complement strand
GGGTGCTGGCCGGGGACTCGAGGACGACGATCCCGTCCTCGGGAAAGACCTCCGCCAGCGCCGAGTGCACCGTGGAGGCGTTGAGGGGGTCGGTGGCCGGGATTTCCTGCGGCCCGGGGTTCGGCTCGGGCGCCTCGCGCGAGGACTCCGGCACCGCCTCCAGCAGGGCCTTCAACGTCAGCCCCACGTCGGCGACGATCGCGTATCCCATCGGCGCGCGGGCGGCCTCGTCGGGATCGCTGGTTATCGCGATCAGCATCGCCCCCTCGGGCAGCAGCGGCCCCGGGATGTGCGGGTAGTAAGGGAAGACCGAGCTGCCGGCGACCAGGATCAGGTCGTGGCCCTCGAGCGTCTGCGCGACCGGCCCGATCGCCGGCGGCAGCACGCCGCGGAAGTTCGGATGGTCCTCGGGAAAGCCGAGCTTGCCGCCGCCGGTGGCGGGGGCTGCCCAGACCGGCAGGCGCTGGCGCTCGGCCAGGCCGATCGCGGCGTCCCAGCCCCCGTTGGCGATATCGGGGCCTGCGACGAGAACCGGGTTGGCGGCCTCGTCGAGGTGCTTGGCGAGCCTGCGGACGCCGTCCGGATCGGCGACCGCGCGGCCGTTGACGCGGCGGGCCACCACCTCGCGGGTGTCCACGGCGTCGACCTCGACGCCCCAGTCGTCCATCGGCAGCGAGACGAAGGTCGGCCCTTGCGGGGGAAGCGCGGCAAGGTGGATGCCGTGCGAGAGGGCAAGCGGCACGTCCTCGGCGCGGGGCGGCTCGAAGGCCCACTTGACGAGGGGATGGGGCATCCGGGTCGCGTCGCGATTGGTCAGGTTGGCCTGCATCGTGATCTGCGCCCGCGCCTGCTGCCCGGCGGTGATCAGCACCGGCGAGTGGTTCGCCTGGGCGTTGAAGATGGCCCCCATCGCGTTGCCGACCCCAGGCGCGGTGTGGAGATTGGCGACGGCGACGTTGCCCGAGGCCTGCGCGAAGCCGTCGGCCATCCCGACCACGACCGCCTCCTGCAAGCCCAGCACGTAGCGGAAGTCGGAGGGGAAGTCGGCCAGCATCGGCAGCTCGGTGGAGCCCGGGTTGCCGAACATCGTCGTCATCCCGTGGGCGCGAAAGAGATCGAAACTGGCCTCTTGAACGGTCGGCATCGCGAGCGCAACCCTACCGCTCGCCTGCCGTTCTCAAGCAACCCCCCCAACGCTGTCGATAAGCGGGAGACATGGCAGAGGAACGGACAAGCCGCCCGGCCCCGTGGCGCCGCATTCGCCCCGGTATGGCGATCGCGCTCGCCGCAGCCGCGCTTGCCTGCTGCCTGCTCGCGGCGCCCGCGTCCGCGGCCCCCGGACAGCCCTCGATGCGGCTCGGCCCGACTTCGACGCGGCTCGTCTACGCCAGCAGCCTGATCGTCCCGATCCCGGCCTCCATTCCCCACGAAGAAGGCGACATGGTCGACCGCCGCATCCTTCCCGACCTGCGCTGGATCTCCGCGCACTTCCCGATCGTCGTCAGCGACGGCTACTCGGGACCGCTGCCGGACGGCGAACACGTCGGCTGCCGCGGCTGCCACGTCAAGAACTCCGACCACTACAACGGCCTGGCCGTCGATCTCTCGCCGCGCATCTGGAGCAGCAAATGCGACGCCAACTGGCGCGGCATCACCCGACTGGCCCACTGGGCCGAGCCGGTGCAGAACCGACCCCGCGCGCCGTTTCGCTGGGTCGGCTATGACGGCGACGCCGGGCACGGCTGCGGCAACCACCTCCACCTCTCCTGGAACCACGCGCCGGCGCCGCAGTTCCAGCTCGCCGAATGGGTCGAAGTCTTCCCCGTCACCGCCTCCGAAGCGGCGCGGAAGCCCGCCCAGCCGCGGGCGGCCGCCTCGCGCGGCCCGGCCGGCGGCGTCTCGGTGACGCACAGCGGCGGTGTCGCCCCGCGCGGCGACTGACCGACCAATTCGCGTCCATAGGATGCAGGGATGCGCGCCTTTGCCGCCCTCGCCGCCTGCTGCTTGGCACTGCTGCCGGCCAGCGGCTGCGGAAGCACCGACGAGGAGACTCCGGTTGCGTGCCTCGATGGGGCGGGCGCCTACATAGGCGCCCTCGACGACGCGCCCGGCGAAGTGGAGCTGAGCGGCGAGGTCCCGATCAGCGACTGCCTGGTCGAGAACCAGAAGGGCGGCGAGCTCGCCACGGTCGGCGAAGCGATGGTGCTCGCGGCGACCCGGCTCAACGCGCAGGCCCGCGAAGACCCCGGTGGCAAGTCGACCCTGGAGCTCGGCTACCTGCTTGGCGCCGCCAAGCGCGGTGCCGAAGACACCAACGGCATCCACGCCGAGCTGATCCGCAGGCTCTCCTTCGCCGCCCGCTACAACCCCGAGAACAGGCCCCTGCCGCCTTCTTTCCTGCGCACCTACCGCCAGGGCTTCGACGCCGGCCAGGCACGCGGCTAGATGTAGCTAATAGGTGTGCATCTCGAGGTCCGGGTGGGTCTCGAGACAGCCTCTATACCCTGCACGGCCCAAGACCCTTTTCGATGGAGGCGAGCGATTTGGCCGAGCAGCTCTGGGGTGGCGAGACCACCAAGGCGGTTGACAACTTCCCGGTGTCCGGCGAGAAGGTGCCGGTACCGGTCGTGCGCTGGCTCGGACGGCTGAAGGCCGCCGCCGCCGAGGTCAACGGCGAGCTCGGCGGCCTCAACGGCGAGCTGGCGCAGCGGATCTCCGCGGCCGGCAGCGCGGTGGCCGGCGGCGGCCACGACGACCAGTTCCCGGTCGACGTCTTCCAGACGGGGTCTGGGACCTCCTCGAACATGAACGCGAACGAGGTGATCGCCAAGCTGGCCGGCGAGGACGCCCATCCCAACGACCACGTCAACATGGGCCAGTCCTCCAACGATGTCTTCCCCTCGGCCGTGCACCTTGCGGCGCTGGGCGAGGTGACGCACGACCTGCTGCCCGCGATGGACGGGCTCGCCGCCGCCCTGGGGGCGAAGGGGGACGAGTTCGCCGACGTGGTGAAGGCCGGCCGCACCCACCTCATGGACGCGGTGCCGGTCACCCTCGGGCAGGAGTTCAACGGCTACGCGGCCCAGGTGCGGCTCGGCATCCAGAGGGTCGAGGCGACGCTGCGCCGCGTCGGCCAGATCCCGCTTGGCGGCACCGCCACGGGCACCGGGCTCAACACCCATCCGGAATTCGCCGGCAAGGTGCGCGAGCGGCTGGCGGCCGAGACGGGGCTGGCGATCTCCGCCCCGCTCGATGCCTTCGAGGCGCAGGGCAACCGCGATGCGCTGGTCGAGCTCTCGGGCATGCTCAAGGTCTACGCCGTATCGCTGACAAAGATCGCCAACGACCTCGCCCTGATGGGCTCCGGCCCGCGCACCGGCCTCGCCGAGCTGCGCCTGCCGGAGCTGCAGAAGGGCTCCTCGATCATGCCCGGCAAGGTCAACCCGGTGATCCCGGAGGTCGTGATCCAGGTCGGCGCCCAGGTGATCGGCAACGACGCCGCGATCACCGTCGCCGGCAGCCAGGGCCAGTTCGAGCTCAACGTGCGTGTGCCGCTGATCGCCCGCAACCTGCTCGATTCGATCAAGCTGCTCGCCTCGGCCTCGCGGCTGCTGAACGAGAAATGCGTCGCCGGGATCGAGGCCAACGAGGAGATGACCACCCGCCACGCCGAGTCGACCCTGGCGACGGCGACCGCTCTCAACCCCCACATCGGCTACGACCGCGCCGCCGACATCGTCAAGGCGGCCGCCGAGTCGGGGCGCTCGCTGCGCGAGGTGGCGCTGGAGCAGGGGGTCGAGCCCTCGGTGCTCGAGGAGGCCCTCGACCATCGACGCATGGCCCGGCCGCACGAGTAGCGCATCCGAGATCGACCACACCGGGGTGTGGTGAAAGTCGGAAGCGTCAGCCCTGCAGGGTGATGAAGCGCTCCTCGGTCAGCTCCTGGACGGCGAAGGCGGGGCCCTCGCGGGTGTTGCCGGAGTCCTTGACGCCGCCGTAGGGCTGCTGGTCGGCGCGGAAGGTGGGCACCTCGTTGATCAGCACGCCGCCGAACTCGAGCGCGGCGGCCGCTTCCAGGCCACGGCCGATGTCGGCCGTGAAGACACCCGCCTGGAGGCCGAACTTGGAGTCGTTGGCCATCCGCAGCGCCTCGGCGAAGTCGCTGTAGCGGTCGATCGTCGCCACCGGGCCGAAGATCTCCTCGCACCAGACCTTCGCCTGCCGCGGAGGCGAGGCGAGCAGAGTCGGGGCCAGGCAGCGCTCCTCGTCGACCAGCTCGCCCCCGGTCAGCAACTCGGCGCCGCCGGCAACCGCCTCGTCTATCCATTCCTTGACCCGGTCGCGGTCGCCGCGGGAGATCAGCGGGCCGACGTCGGTCTCGGGATCGAGCGGATCGCCGACCCGCAGCGTCCCGGCCTTCTCCACCAGCCGGGCGGTGAACGCGTCGGCTACGTCCTCGTGGACGAGGATGCGCTGGATCGAGATGCAGCTCTGGCCGGCATGCGAGAAAGCGTGCAGCTGGGCTTTGTCGGCGGCCGCTTCCCAGTCGCCGTCCGCGTGCACGATCAGCGGCGCGTTGGAGCCGAGCTCGAGGTTGACCTTCTTCTGGGGAACGCGACTGCGGATGTCCCAGCCCACCTGGGAGGAGCCGGTGAAAGTGATCGCCCGGGTCAGCTCGTGCTCGACGATCGCGTTGCCCACCTCCCTGCCGGGTCCCGGGACGACGCTGAGCCATCCCTCCGGCAAGCCGGCCTCGACGAGGATCTCGGCCAGCTTCAGAGCCGAGATCGGCGTCTGCCCCGCCGGCTTGAGGACGACGGAGTTGCCCGCCGCGATCGCCGGCCCGAGCTTGTGGGCGACGAGGTTGAGCGGAAAGTTGAAGGGGCTGATCGCGCCCACCACCCCAAAGGGCACGCGCAGCATCACGCCGAGCTTGCCGGCGCCCGCCGTGGAGGCATCCATCGGCACCGTGCCGCCGGTCAGCTTGCGCGCCTCGACGGCGGAGAAGGTCAGCGTGTCGACGCAGCGCGCCGCCTCGACCTTGGCCGTCTTCAGCGGCTTGCCGGCCTCGGCGGCGATCGCCAGGGCGAGCTCGTCGAGGCGCTCGCCGACCAGCGTCGCGGCACGGTCGAGGGCCTCCGCGCGGGCGTGCTGGGGAAAGTCGGCCGATTCGAAGGCCTCGTGGGCGGCTCTGACAGCCCGGTCGACCAGCGCCGCGTCGCCCTCGGCGACCCGCCCGATCAGGCTCTCGTCGTAGGGGCTTCGCACCTCGTCCCAGGCGCCGGTCTCAACCCACTCGCCGGCGGCGAGGAGCTTGTGGTCGACCGCTTGCACCGTCGGCGTCGCCATGCCGTCCTCCTCTCGGTTGGGTTATCCCAGAGTAGAGCAGGCCGCTACTCCCGTCCCCCGAATCTGTTCAGCGAGAGATGCTCCTCACCCGCCGAAAAGCCCTCCCCGCCCTCCTGATCTCGCTGCTCGGCCTGCTCGCTCTCGCTCCGGCCTGCGCGGCGGGCGTCAAGTGGGTGGTCAGGGGCCACGGCTTCGGCCATGGGGTCGGCATGAGCCAGTACGGCGCCTACGGGTACGCCGTCCACGGCAAGGGCTACCGCTTCATCCTCGGCCACTACTACTCGGGGACCTCGATCGGGGAGCTGAGCGACGGGCAGCAGGTCCGGGTGCTGGTCGACATCTCCAGCGGCGACATCGGCTTCAGCGGTGCGACCAGCGCCTGCGGCAAGACACTCGACGCCGGCCGCGCCTACGAGGCGCATCGCGCCGGCTCGAGCGTGAAGCTGCGCAGCAGCGCCGGCAGGCCGCTTGCCGACTGCGGCCGGAGGCTGCGCGCCGCCGGCAACGGCAGGGTCCAGATCGCCGGCACTCCGTATAGGGGCGCCCTCGAGGTGACGCCGACAGACAGCGACGCCGGCTCGTTGAACGCGATCAACGCCCTGCCCATCAATCAATACGTGAAGGGCGTGATCGCCAACGAGTCTCCCTCCTCCTGGCCGCAGGCCGCCCTGCGCGCCCAGGCCGTTGCGGCGCGCTCCTACGCGCTCAGCGTCCAGGTTGAGGGGAACGGGTTCAACCTCTACAACGACACCCGCAGCCAGGTCTACAAAGGAATCTCAAGCGAGACGGCGGCCACCAACCAGGCCGCCGACGCCACCCGCAGCCAGGTGGTGATGTACGGGGGAGAGATCGCCGAAACCTATTTCTCGGCCTGCTCGGGGGGCCATACCGAGAGCGTCCAGAACGTCTTCTTCGGCGCGGCGATCCCCTACCTGGTCGGCGTTCCCGATCCCTACGACTACTACTGCCCGCTCCACAAATGGACCCTGCGCTTCTCCGGGCCGCAGATCAGCGCCAAGCTGGGCGGCTATCTGAACGGGCGGCTGAAGCGGATCGTCATCACCCGGCGCGGCGCCTCGCCCCGTATCGTCTGGGCGCGCCTCTACGGCAGCGGCGGCGTGAGCAGGATCCGCGGCGACCAGCTGGCTGCGGCGCTCGGTGCCTACGACCGCTGGATGAGCTTCGAAAAGGTCGCCGCGGGCGGGCAACCGCAGGGCGCAGGGACGGCACCGCCGCCGGCCGCGGGCGGGCAAACTCAGGGCTCTGGTGTCAGCGCCAGCCGGGCGAAGATGGCGCGGTGGTCGCTGCCCGGCAGCGAGTCGAGCCCGTAGTCGCCGATCAGGAAGCGCCTGTCGGCCAGGACGTGGTCGATCGTCACCGCAGGAAGCAGCACGCTCCCCCTCGGCCAGGTGGGCGTCAGGCCCTCGCCCGTCTCGTCGGCGGCGTCGCGGTAGCCCCGGTCGATCACGTCGCGAAGCTCGGCGTGGTCGAGGGTCGCGTTGAAGTCGCCGACCAGCAGCCAGGGAGCGCCGGCGCCGGTTGAGGGCAGGCTTTCCAAGCCTTCGCGCCAGCGGTCGATCAGCTGGCGTTTGGGCGTGTAGGGATGGACGTCGACGACCCGTACCAGGCGGCCGTCGGGCAGCCGGGCCTCGGCGCGAGCCATGCGAAATCCGAACGGCGCCACTTCGGACAGCCGCCGCAGCGGCAGCCGCGAGTAGATGCCGGCGCCGGCGGCTCTGGGGCGCACCGAGAGCACGGAGTGCGGCAGCCGGCGGCGGATCCCCGCTTCGGCGAGCTTGCGGGCGAAGCCCGGCGTCAGCTCCTGCACGAAGAGGATGTCCGCTTCGCGCCGTTGGACCAGCGCCACCAGCGCCACTGGGTCGGCGCCGCCGTAGTGGATGTTGGCTGAGAGCACATTCAGCTCGGTGGCGCCCGGCGGAATCGTCTCCCCCGACCCGAAGGCACGCGGCAACACTGCCGCCATCAGGCAGACGGTGGCCAGCCCGGCGACCACCGCCGCAGCCCAGTTGCGCAGCGCCACCGCCACCCCGCTGACCAGCAGGGCGATCACCGCCACGTAGGGGGTGTAGGCGATCATCGGCACCAGCGGGAAGCCTCGCTCGAGGCCGAAGGCGCGCGTCAGCGCCCAGAGCAGGATGGGAATCACCGCCGCCCAGATCCACCAGTAGCGGCGCGCACCGGTCCCAGCCATCGGGCTCAGCCGTCCGGATGGGGCTGGATCGGGATGCCGTGGTCGGTCTCCCGCATGCCCAGCTCGTAGGCCCCGCCCGCGGCGAGCGTGAGCCGGCGAGCGGGCCGGTCCGCCTCTTCGACGGTCAGCTCCAGATCGGCAACCGAGCAGTTGACCGTGTTGTGGGTCGGGCCCTTCGGATCGGCGTAGACCCAGCCGACGAAGTCCTTCCGCGGCGCCGAGACCCTGCCGCGGACGACGATGCCCGCGCCGGGCAGCGTGAACTCGCAGGCGGTCGGGGACTCCTCGATCCTCGCTGAGCGCACCTTGCCGAAGCCGCCGAGGCGATGGACCCTGCCGTCGAGCTTCAGCGCCCCGGACGGCACCCAGGGGCTCGTCCAGGGGCCCACCTTGATCCGGGCCGCGCCGGCGTCGAAATATGCGCCCTCGGCGCCCTCGAAGCCGGTGCCCTCGAGCCAGACCCAGCGCTCGGCGTGCTCGGTCCCCCAGTTGTGGCCGATCATTCCCGGCCAGCCGTCGAGCTCGATGCGATCCCCGTCGAGCTCGAGATGTCCGTCGAAGCGCGCCTCCGGATAGGGAGCGACGAACTTGGTCCGCGGGACCGGGGCGCCGTAGAGCCAGTCGGCCGGCAGGTACTTGCAGGGCTCGGCATCGCCGCTGAAGCCGAGCCGCCAGGAGGCGGTGAGGTCATCGGTCTCGACCGCGCCTTCGGCCCGGCCCGGGCCGATCTCCGCCTCGCTCACCTTGATCCACGACCCCTGCGGCGCCGAGAGCCCGGCGGCCGGCACGGTCAGCTTGGTCGCCCGCGGCCCCTCCGCCTCGCGGTCGAAGAAGACGAACCAGACGGAGCCCTTCGGCTCGGCGCCGGGGCGCTTGTGGACGGTGTGGCGGATCCACAGCCCGCGGCCGCCGCCGGGCCGGCAGGCCTTGATGTAGAAGCTCTCGTAGTGGCCGGCCTTGGCGGCGACCCCTGGAAACCGCGCCCCTTCGTCCATGCCAAAACCCTAGAGGCCGAAAACCAAGCAGGTCGGGGGACACAGGGAGGATGGCGAGGCGAGCGCACATCGGGGTGCGTGAGCGAGCCTCCGACCGAGGATCCCGAAATGCGCCGGTTTGCAGGCCTCTAGACCTTGATCGTGATCACGTCGCCGTCGGCGACGACATAGTCGCGCCCCTCGATGCGGAGCAATCCCCGATCGCGAGCCGCGGCATAGCCGCCGCACTCGACCAGCTCGCTCCAACCGATCGCCTCGGCTTTGACGAACGCTTCCATGATCTCGGTGTGGATCGTCCCCGCCGCCTCCAACGCCGAGGCGCCGCGCCGCAGCGGCCTGGCGACGGCTTCCTTCCCCTCGCCGGCGGTGAAGAAGGTGATCAGGTCGAGCAGCTCGTAGGCGGCGCGGACCAGGCGCGCGAGGCCCGACCCCTCGACGCCATAGGAAGCGCGCATCTCCTCCGCTTCGGCGGGATCGAGCTCGGCCAGCTCGCCCTCGATCCGGGCGCTGACGGCGACGACGCCGGCGCCGGCCGCGTTGGCGTGCGAGACGACCGCTTCCGGGGCCTCGGCATCGCCCTCGTCGACGTTGGCGACGTAGAGCATCGGCTTTGTCGTCAGCGCCTGCAGGTTCTGCGCCGCCTGTGGGGCGGCGTCGGGAATCGGGATCGAGCGAGCGGGGCGCCCGGCGGCCAGCGCCTCATGCACCGCCTGCAGCCAGCCGTGCTCCGCGACCGCCTCCTCGTCGCCCGACTTCGCCTGCTTGCCGACGCGGCCGAGGCGCCGCTCGACCTGCTCGTAGTCGGCGAGCACCAGCTCAGTCTCGATCGTCTCGATGTCGGCGAGCGGGTCGACCCGGCCGTCGGGATGTGGGACGTCGGATTCGGTGTGGCAGCGCACTACATGGCAGATCGCGTCGGTCTCCCTGATCGAGGCCAGGAACTGGTTGCCGAGCCCCTCCCCTTCGGAGGCCCCTTTGACGAGACCGGCGATGTCGTGGAAGGAGATCGTCGCCGGCACCAGCTCGGAGCTGCCCACCGTCTCGCCGACCTGCCGCAGGCGCTCGTCCGGCACCTGGGCGATCGCGACGTTGGGCTCGATCGTCGTGAAGGGGTAGTCGCCGGTCTGCGCGCCGCCCTTGGTCAGAGCGTTGAAGAGGGTCGACTTGCCGGCGTTTGGAAGGCCGACTATCCCGACCTTCATAGCGCCCCGTCCCTCCCGGTCCTCAAGCCCCTCTCGGTCCTCAAGCCCCTCCCGGTCCTCAGGCCCGTTCCGGTTCCGATGCTCGTCCCACTTCTCATAAGGAGAGGGGCACGATCAGGCCCAGAACGATGCCGAGCAGAGCGCCTGCCAGCACATCCGATGGGTAGTGCATGCCGAGGTAGGGACGGCCGAGCGCGAGGGCAAAGGCGACGGCGAACGCCCCCGCCATCGCGGGGTCGACCCGGACCATCGCCGTCGCCACCGCGAACGAGGAGGTCGCGTGTGCCGAGGGGAAGCTGAGCGAGCTCGGCGCGCCGCCAAGCGGGGGCAGCCCCTCCAGCATCGGCCGGGGCCGGCGCACCAGCAGCTTGATCCCATAGTTGAGCCCGATCGCGATCGGGCCCAGGGCGGCGCAGATCAGCCATGACTCCCGCCGGTCGGGATCGATCAGGGCCAGCACCAGGCCGAGCACGGCCCAGAGGGAGCCGTTGTTGCCCATCCGGCCGAGGGCGATCGCGGCGCCCTCCAGCCCAGGCGAGTGACCGCGCGTGCGCATCGCGCGCAGCAGCCGCAGGTCGGCGTTCTCGCGGGTCTCGGGCGGGCTCTTTGCCTCCGGGCTCATCGGCGCCGCAGCATACGGGTCGCCCCTGAACGCAGGTCGCGGCGGTGCGTGGGGCAGAATCCCCCCATGCCCTCGGTTCCCGGCTATACGCATGTCCCCGGTCACCACTGCGGTTCGACCGCGCTGCGCAACCTGCTCGGCTTCCACGGCGTCGAGATCAGCGAGGAGATGGCCTTCGGCCTCGGCGCCGGAGCCTGCTTCTACTACGTCACCCTCGAGGACGCCTCGCCCAGCCGCTGGTTCAACGGCCGCACCGCGCGGCTGGAGGAGAACTTCGACGAGCTGACCGGTGCGGCGCTGCAAATGCGCACCTTCGCCGAGGGCGACAGCGAGGCCTGGGAAGCGGCGCGGGAGGCGATCGACGCCGGCCGCCCGGCGCTCCTGCTCACCGACCTCTACTACCTCGACCACTACGGCAACTCGGCTCACTTCCCCGGCCACGCGGTCGTCCTCGCCGGCTACGACGAGGAGGTCGCCTACCTCTCGGACACCGGCTTCGAGGAGCTGCAGACGACGCGGTTGGAGAACCTCGACAGGGCCCGCCACAGCGGGCATCCCGCCTACCCCCTTTCGGGCCATATGTTCACCGTCTCCGGCGCGGTCGACCAGGAGCGGCTGCGCGACGCGATCCCGGCCGCCATCGAGCGGGCCGCGAAGGCGATGCTGGAGTCCGAGTTCGGCGAGTTCGCCGGCCTCGGGGCGGTGCGACGCCTCGCCGAGGAGGTCGGATCGTGGCCGGATGTGGCCGAGGACTGGCAGTGGTGCGCGCGCTTCGGCTACCAGGTGATCGAGCGCCGCGGCACCGGCGGCGGCGCCTTCCGGCTGATGTACTCGCGTTTCCTCGAGGAGGCCGGCCGGCCTGAGGCGCCACTCGCCCGCGAGGCCTCCGAACGCTGGAGCGAGCTGGCCGGCGCTTTCCACGCCGCCAGCGAGCGCGACGATCCCGATCCCGAGCTCTGGGGACGGATCGGCGGCGCGGCGCGGGACGTCGCGGATGCTGAGGACCGCCTCTGGACCTCACTCGGCTGAGCGGAGCCGGGCTCGATGGCGGAGGGAGACACGATCCTGCGCCTCGCCCGGCGGATCGGCGATGCGCTGGGCGGCGAGGAGGTCGCCGTCGAGAGCCCCAACCGCCGTGGCCGCGCCGCCGAAGTCGAGCGGCTGAACGGCGGGATGCTGCTCGCGGTCAAGGCACACGGCAAGCACCTGCTGTTCGACTTCGGCGATCGGGTCTTGCACAGCCATCTGGGGATGAGCGGCTCCTGGCATCTGTACAGCCGCGGCGAGCGATGGCGGCGACCGGCGCGGAGCGCCTGGGCGGTGCTCTCCTCCGGCGCCTGGAGCGCCGTCCAGTTCGGCGGGCCCACCCTGCGGGTCTTGAGGAAGGCCGAGCTGAAGCTCGACCCCGCGCTCTCGAGGCTCGGAGCCGACATTCTCGCTGCCGAGTTCGACCTGCAAGCCGCTGCCCGTGCTCTGCGCTCCGTGCCTGAGCGCGCGATCGGCGACGCCCTGCTCGATCAGACGCTCGTCGTGGGCATCGGCAACATCTTCAAGAGCGAGGCCTGCTTTGCGGCACGGGCCGACCCATTCGGGGCGACCGGCGATCTCTCAGAAGAGGAGCTCGAGAGCCTGCTTGCCGCCACCCGCCGCCTGATGGTCGAAGCCGTGTCGACCGGGCGCCGGCCGGGGGCCGTCTACCGCCGCGCCGGCCGTCCCTGCAAGCGCTGCGACACGCCGATCGCCATGCGGGGGCAGGGCGATGCCAACCGCACCACCTACTGGTGCCCGCGCTGCCAGGGGAGCGGCCCCGCGCCGGCGGGGAATTAGGTGAGGGGTTTGTCGCCTTGCGGGGCGGGGTAGCGGAGCGCCATGACAATCGCAGCCGCAATTTTTCTCATGGTCGTCGGGGCGATCCTCTACTTCGCGACCAATGTCCACGTCCAGGGCGTCAGCATCGACACGGTGGGCCTGATCCTGATGATCGCCGGCGTCGCCGGCCTCATCCTCTCCTTCTTCCAGGAGGCGATCTGGTCGGACCGCGCCCGTCGTCGCGAAGTCACCGCCGACGAACGAGATGCCCTCGTCGCCCGGGAACGCCGGGACCTGCCGCCCCGCTACTGAGTTAGCCCCGCTACTGAGTTAGAGCGGTCCGCTTCGCGCGGTCTGCGCTAGCCGTCGCCGGGGGCGAGGCGGGCGAAGTAGCCGAACCAGTTGCCGGAGTGCTCCTCGAAGGAGAGCCCGGCCGCCTCGCACTGGCGGCGCAGGCTGGCCAGGGTCGTGAAGTGTGGGTCGCCGAAGAGCTCGCCGACGACCAGGCGCCCGCCCGGCTTCAGCACCCGGCCTATCTCCGTCAGCGCTTTCGCCGTGTCGGGGATCTCTCCCAGCACCGCGGTGAGGATGACGGCGTCCATCGAGTCGTCCTCGTAGGGGAGCGCCGTCGCGTCGCCCCGCGTCGGGACGACGTTGTCGAGGCCCTTCGCCGCGGCGCGGCCGGCGGTGTGGTCGAGGAACTCCTGCTGGAGGTCGAAGATCTCGACCCGACCCTCGGGCGCCACCCAGGCGGCCATGTCGAGGGTGTAGTAGCCCGTGCCCGGCCCGATCTCCAGCAGCCGCTCGCCGGGCTCCGGGCGCAGGACGGATCGCAGCCTGTCGCGGGTGATGATCGGATGCGGCGCTTCGACCCAGAAGCGCTGTCCATATGGGCAGGCGGAAGGGTTCTTGCGCCACCACAGGGCCGCCCCAAATGTCAGCAGGCCGGCGGCGGCGAGCAGCCTGCGTGCGCGCATCAGTCGGGCCGGTTGAGAGAGAAGCCGACGCGGTGCTCGCCGGAGTCGATGCGCAGAAAGGCGACTTTGCCGAGGTAGATCGAGAGAACGCCGTCCTCGGTCTTGACGTCGTACCAGCCGCCCTTCTCAACCTCCTTGCGCAGGTCCTTCAGCTCGTCTTCGCTGAGCCGGGCCGAGACGACCTGGCCGCCCTCGAAGCCGATCTCGACGCGTTGCGTGTCAGCGGCCAATGCAGGCCTCCCCGGAATTC